>DATGPC010000395.1:0-13254 GCA_035305265.1 Thermomicrobiales bacterium
TCCGCCCTGCCGTGAATCGCAACATCGATCCACGTGTCGCCGATGATGCCCTCGACCGCCCCGACCGGGAGCCCGGCCCGCTCCAGCACCGGTCCCTGCTCGATATGTAGTTCCAGATAGGCAAATGCGTCTTTCGGCCGATTCTCGCGCGAGCCGAGGTAGCCGATCCGGCGCAGCTCATCCTCGAACCGGATACCATCCGCGTCGGTGCGGTCATAGACGTATCCGGGATCGAACTGCCCGGTCACCGCACCAGACCCGAGGAGCGCCGGGTTGAACCGGGCGCCTTCCTCATTCGTCCAGTTGACGATCTCGAGCGGCCGATCCGTCGTCACGTCGTAGTCATCCAGCGTCCGGAGCACCTCCAGCGCGCCGAGCACGCCCAGGACACCGTCGAACCGGCCGCCGGCCCGGACCGTGTCGAGGTGGGACGCCATGAGGAGAGGCGGGCGATCGGATGCGCCATCGCGGCGGCCGATCATGTTGCCGAAATCGTCGATACGGACGGCAAGTCCGGCCTCAACCATCCACTGCCGCAGGAGATCGCGAGCGGCCCTGTCCTCGTCGGTCAGCGCGAGGCGGGTGACGCCGCCGTTCGGCGTCGCGCCGATCCGCGCCATCTCGTCCAGCGATGCGAGCAAACGATCCCGATCGATACGCACCGTTCCCCTCCCCTGTGTCTGATGTCGTTGATGGAACCCTTCGTACCAGCAATTACCTCCGGTCGCAACGGGTAGACGATGAGCACGGGACACGGCGCCGCCATTGACAAGCCACCACGCAGGCGCCAGCCATGGCGAACTTACTCTGCGACGCGGCCTCCAACGATCGGCCGGCCGTTCCCGACGCCCTCTGGAATTGGAATGTGGAGAAAAGGAAACCACCAGCCACTTAGCCGGCCGACCGAGCCTCGCCAGACGCCTCCTGCCGCAACCGGTAGCGCAACCAGTCCTTGCGCGCGGTGACGGCAAGCACGACGAGAA
Source organism: Thermomicrobiales bacterium (assembly GCA_035305265.1). Taxonomy (GTDB): domain Bacteria; phylum Chloroflexota; class Chloroflexia; order Thermomicrobiales; family UBA6265; genus UBA6265. The sequence continues at coordinate 984 of DATGPC010000395.1, forward strand.
TGATGCCAAGGAAGCCGATGCCCCAGCTATCACGCAACACCACGTCGCCGTTGACCGACCGTGACGATTCCATCTGGAAGATGGCGCCGAAGGCGGGCAGTGGATACTCGTAGTCCACACCGGTCTCGGCATTGAAATAGCGAACATAGGGGACGTGAGCCAGCGCCCACAGCATCCCGACGTTCATGCCGTCGAAGAACGTCCCTGTGCCACTGCCGGTGAAGATCATCGTTCCGGCCACGATACCGAGCATGCCCACGAGCATCGCCGCATACCCGGCCAGCTCGCCGTCGAGCGCGCTCCCCGCCCCCATCACCAACCCGACGATCCCGATAATGATCGCGGCGGCGGCGAACATCGTCACCGTCCGTCCAAGCTCGTTCAGCAACGCCTTCATCCTGCCCTCCATGAACCCGCCTCGCGACAATACGTGACCAATGATGCCGCATCGACATGTGGAAGGAGATAACGTGGCGGCCCCGGAGCATTCCGGGGCCGCCACGTTATCTCCTTCGTTATCGCTGGCGCAGGCCATACGCTAGATGTATTGCCAGATAAAGTCCTGCACCGAAGAGATATCCGTCCGCAGGTTGAGATCCGCGCCACCGCAATTCTGGTTGAACCCGGTGATCGTGATCGCGACGACGTAGACCACACTCGTGCTCTTCTCGAGGAACGGACCGCCGGAATCTCCATAGCAGGTTCCACCGCCGTTCCCGGGAGACGCCGTCGTTTGGACAAGATATCCGGCATGGACGGCGCTGCCGACGCCGATGATCCGGTTCTCCGCGCGCATCCGTACGTCCGGGTACACGAACTGCGGCGGTCCGCCCGCGCCCCGGTTCAGTCCCGTGGTGCCATATCCGACCGCCGTGAGGCTCCGGCTCTGATTACCGGGCTGCGCCCGCGGCGCAAGGGTTTCGAGATACCCCAACGTCGGCAGGGATACATAGCCAACACCCGGATCGTAAGGCAATAGCACAACCGCGACGTCCGTGTATGGAGTGCCGTCGTAGGCCGGATTGCCAATGAAGGTGCTGTTGTCGAGCGGGATCACCGTCGATTCACCCGGCACAAATGCATCATCGAACGTAACGCCGATCAACTGGAACACGTCGTCCGGGAAACAATGCGCTGCCGTCAGAAATGTCGTCGGGCCGATCATCGTTCCAGAACAGCCAACGAACTGGTTCCCGTTTACCTGGAAAATGAGTCCACCGACATACGGATGCGCTCCGTTGTCCGGCTCTCCATACTGGATCGCGCCGGCAGGTTGGACAGCAGCCAGCGAGATGACGAACGTGACGATGACGGCAAGAGCCCGAATACGTCTGGACATGACCGTACCCTCTTTCGCGCACGATTGAGCGAGAAGTTACAGCGCTTCGGCAACACCTCCTTTACGGAAATGCGTCGCCGCCATTCTGGTTCGGCAGCACGTGGCATCACGTCACTGTAGCAAGGTCATCCCGAAGGCATCTTGCCCGGGCGCAGGAAATTGGTCCCACGATAAAGGCCGACTCCGCCTCTATCAACTAGACTGAGGAACATCGATCTGCCCGCCACCTGAACGCAAAGGCGCGTCCCAACCGTGAGAATCCTGCAAATCCTCTACTATGCCGAACCCTATGTGAGCGGACTGACGATCTACGCCGGGCACCTCGCCCGGGAGATGACCGCCCGCGGGCACCAGATGACGATTCTCGCCTCCCAGCACGAGTCGTCGCTGCCGCGCGAAGAGACGACTCCGGAAGGCTACCGCGTCATCCGCCTGCCCGTCTCCGCGCACCTCGATCGCGCCGTCATCTTGCCCATGCTGGTCCCGACCGCGATCCGGCTGATGCGCGAGGCAGACGTCGTCCACATGCACCTGCCGCTGGCCGAGTCATCCCTGCTCGCCGCCATCGGGCGAGCGATGGGCAAGCGCGTGATCGTCACGCACCACTCCGATCTCGTGCTGGAAGAGGGCCTGGTGACCAAGGCTGCCGTCCTCGGCGCGCAGTGGAGCGGGATCGTCGCCGGGAATATCGCCAGCACGTTCGTCACCTATACGAAGAGCCGAGCCGCCGTCTCGCCGACCGTGACTCGGGTGAAAGACGTCACCATCGTCTCCCCGCCGGTCGTTATCGACACGCCTTCACCGAACGCGCGCGAGGTTTTCCGGCGCAAGCACGGCCTCGGCGACGGCAAGGTCATCGGACTCGCCAGCCGTTACGCCGTCGAGAAGGGCATCGACGTCCTGCTCCAGACGATCCCGGCGATCCGGCAGCGCTTCCCGGACGTGAAGATCGCGATCGCCGGACCCCACAAGGATTTGCGGACCGGCGAGCCGCTGAAGGGACCGTGGGATCCGTGGATCGAGAAGTATCGCGAATCCGTTGTCCAGCTTGACTCGCTCACGGGGCAGGATCTCGCCGATTTCTACGCCGCCTGCGACGTCACCGTCCTGCCGAGCATCAATTGGACGGAGACGTTCGGGCTAGTGCAGGTGGAATCGATGCTGTGCGGGACGCCGGTCGTCGCCAGCGACCTGCCTGGCGTGCGCGAACCGATCACCGTCACCGGGCATGGACAGCTCGCCGAGCCGGGCAACGTCGATGACCTTGGCAGGAAATTGATCGAGGTCCTCGCCAACCCCGAGACGTACGCGCCGGATATCCCCAAGGTGCGAGAGCGCTTCAGCCTGCAGGCGACGATCGACGCCTACGAGAAACTCTACCGGGGCGAGAAGCTGCCGCTGTACCAGCGGGAGAAAGGCCGATGACAGGGGTACATCCGCGCACGGAGGACGCCCGGCGACGCGTCCGTGCCGCGTTGCCGACCGAGGCGGACCTGGGCTTCCGTCGCCGCGTCGAAACGATCATCGAGTGGATCGACGAGACAAAGCCGGTCCGTATTCTCGATTGCGGCAGCGGCTACGGTTTCGTCCTGCGCATCCTGCGGGACCTGACGCAGGCGGAGATCGTCGGGCTGGAATACGAGGAAGAACGCGTCCGCGAGACCCGCAAGGCGCTCGGTGACGATCCGCGACTGACGATCATGCAGGGAGACGCGACGAACCTGCCGTTCGAGGACGCCTCGTTCGACTACGTCGTCTGCAGCGAGGTGCTGGAGCACCTGCCGGACGACGATGCCGCCGCGCGGGAGATTTTTCGCGTGTTGAAGCCAGGCGGGACGGCGATCATCACTGTCCCCCACACCGATTACCCGTTCAACTGGGATCCGATCAACTGGATTTTGCAGCGGACGACCGGCCGGCATCTCGGCGGGCGGCGTCCGTGGTCCGGCATCTGGTATGACCACGTCCGCCTCTACTCCCGCACGAGCCTGAGGACACTCATGTCGCTGGCCGGGTTCGAGGTCGAGGAGGTGCGCGGCCTCACGCACGCGACATTCCCGTTCGCCCACCTGCTGCTCTACGGGATCGCGAAGCCGCTGCTGCAAAGTGGCGTGGTGCCGAAATCCGTGAGCGCGCATGTCGATCGTCACGAGATGACGGAAGGTGGTTCGCAGCCGTCCGGTCTCGTCGCAAGCGCGACCCGCATCCTCGAACGCATCGACGCGCTGAACGATGCGCCGGACATCGAAGATCGGGCGACGACCTTCCTCGGTCTGGCATTGCGGGCACGAAAGCCGGACTGACGTCGAGCCCTAGTCCATAAGCCCGGATGCCCCCGACGCCTCGAACAGCGTTACGAACGCATCCGGCAGCTGGCCCTCGACGTCGCCCAGCTCGCCGTTGTTGACCGCATCATTGACGACTCGCCAAACCGCATGCGCCGCCTGCTCAACACGGGCGGGCTCGATTCCCGCCTCCTCGCCGAAGCGATCCAGGAACTCGTCGACCGAGAACGTTTCCACGTCCGGATCCGTCGGCGCGAGCGTGTCCTGTAGCTCGGTCGGGAGCTGCATGGCGAACTCACGGGCCTCGTCGTTGCCCAGCCGTTTCGCCAACGTCTGGAAGAAGGCGCGGGTGACCCGGTTGGCCTCATCCTTCTCCAGGCCCGCGCCAACGGCGACGCGTCCAAGCAGATCGTCATACGTCATGGCATCCTCCTTTGCTTCGCCCGCCTGTACCCTGGCGGGCACGGCAACTCTTGTTTAGTGGGCAGCAAAGCGGATGCCAATGACAATATTGGCCAGTATCACCCTGCGGGGCAGCAGCCTACGAAGGCGTTACGACGCGGCAGCTGCCGTCGCCTCCCGGAGGATTCCGTCTTCGATGCGATAGACGCGGTCCATGAGATCCAGCAAGCGTTCGTCATGCGTGACGATGACCCCGGCCTTCTGCTCCTGCCTCACCATGCCGGTCAACATCTCGACGATCTGGTGCCCACGACGGGAATCGAGATTCGCCGTCGGCTCGTCGGCGAGGATCAGCGACGGATCGTTGACCAGCGCCCGGGCGATGGCCACGCGCTGGCGCTCGCCACCCGAGAGCTCTTCGGGGTAGTGATCCTTGCGATCACCGAGTCCCAGCCGTTCCAGAAGCTCGTCGGCCCGGGCACGCCCCGCCTTGTTGTTCTTGCCGGCCAGATAGTTGATGACGTTCACCTGGTCACGCGCACGCAGGAACGGGATGAGGTTGCTGGACTGCAACACGAACCCGATCTCCCGCAGGCGCAGATCGGCCATCTGCTTGCTGTTCAGGGAAGCCACATCGACGCCGTTGACGTGCACCTTCCCACTGGTGGGTTGCAGCAACGCCCCTGCGATGGAGAGCATCGTCGTCTTGCCGGATCCGGACGGCCCGACGATCGCGACGAGCTCCCCGGCATCGACCGATATCGACGCATTCTCCAGCGCTGTGACGGCGCCGCGCCCCTCGCCATAGGTCTTGGTAACGTTTTCGAGAACAAGGACGGCCATGCCTATTCAACCCTTCCGATGGCGAGGAGCGGATCCACCCGCGCAATGCGGGTCGTGGAAACGAGCGCGCCGATGATGGCGACGACGAGGAGCACCGCGCTGTATCCAAGGACAACCCGGTTTTCGAGATAGAACGGCACTTCGGTGGGCATCAGGGTCGCGACAATGTTTGCCAGGACAGCGCCTATTGCCGAGCCGATGACCGTGAGCAGCGCCACCTGACCGACGAGGTCTGTCGCAAGCGTCCGCGTCTGGGCACCGAGGGCCTTCAGCACGCCAAACTGGTTCGTCTTCTGCAGCGTGATGATGTAGAAGAACGAGGCCATGACGAGCGATGCGATGAGGAACAGGAAGACCAGGATCATCTGCACGGTGCCCATCTCGGCGGAGTAGCCCGGCAGCGCTTCGATGGCATCTTGCCGTGTGCCGGCTTCGACGCCCGGGACGGTCTCGTTGATGGCATCGACGACACCCTCGTCCCCGCGCACCACGAAGGCCGAGACCGGCTGCTCGATACCGCCCGCATCCTGCGGCGTGCGGAACTTCAATGCGCGCCACTGCTCGATCGGCATGAAGATAACCGGCAGGTGGTTGTACTTCTCGCCGTCGACGAAGCCCGCGACGGTCATCTGCTCACCAGACGGTGTGATGGTGATCGTGTCGCCGATCTCTACGCCCTGGCGCGAGAACGAGACGTCCACCAACACGCCACCCTCTGGCGCTTCCGCGAGCGAAACGCCCTCGCTCGGCTCGGCGACGACGAAGCCATCCGGGTCGACCCCCATGATGGTGGTGTCGATGCGCTCGCTTCCATCCTCGCTGAGCACCGTCGCTGTCAGGTGTCCCAACGGCGTGACATCGTCGACGCCCTCGACCGACGCGATCTCACTCTGGAGATCTGACGGAAGGATCGAGCGGTGCATGTAAAAACGCACATCTTCCTGCAGAACAACGCCGTCCATCTCGATCCGGCTCAGGGTCGCGCCGTTATCGTTCGACAGGCCGTTTGCCAGGCCCGAGAGCAGGAAGACCAGCCAGGCGATCAAGGCGATGATCGCCACGATCATGCCGATCCGCAGCTTCGAGTGCTGCATCTCCCGTGGAGTAAGAAACATGGAGAAAGGGTCCTTTCCGAGACAGGGGTTGGCGTCGACGCACTTAGTCATGCGTGACTAATCAGCCGTTGCTAATTATGCCGTTCGCCGAGCCGGTGTCAATGTCGAATCGAATCCTGACCACAGACGTCATGCGCACCTGCCGGATTGGCCGCCTGCAACTCGCGGGAAGGCACGATAATCAGCTCATACGGCGAACTTGCCGCGCACCCTGTCCGGGAGGACAACGATGACCTACCAACCATATGAAGGGCGCTACGATGCGTCGATGAGATATCGCCGCACGGGGCGCAGCGGGCTGATGCTGCCCGAGATCTCCCTCGGTCTCTGGCAGAACTTCGGCGACGAGCGACCGTTGGAGACCCAGCGTGCCATCCTCCGTCGCGCGTTCGACGCCGGCGTGACGCACTTCGATCTCGCGAACAACTATGGACCGCCACCGGGCGCCGCCGAGCTGAACTACGGCAAGATCCACGCGCAGGACTTCGCGCCGTTCCGGGACGAGCTGATCATCTCGACCAAGGCCGGATGGGGAATGTGGCCCGGCCCGTACGGCGACCACGGCTCACGCAAGTACCTGCTGGCCTCACTCGACCAGAGCCTCAGGCGGATGGGACTCGACTACGTCGACATTTACTACCATCACCGGGAGGATCTCGACACGCCGATCGAGGAGACCGCCGGCGCCCTCGCCAGCGCGGTCCAGAGCGGCAAGGCGCTCTATGTCGGCGTCTCCAACTACTCCCCGGAGCGCACGGCGGAGATGATCGAGGCGCTGAAGCCGCACAACATCCGGCTCCTGATCCACCAGCCGAGCTACAACATGCTCAATCGGCAGGTCGAACAAGGGCTTTTCGATGTCCTCACCGAACACGGCGTCGGGGCGATCGCCTATGTCCCGCTGGCGCAGGGGCTGCTGACCGACCGCTACCTCGCCGGCGAGATCCCCACTACCTCGCGCGCGGCGCGGAACCAGTCGCTCCGCCTCGAACAGGTCGACAAGGCATATCTGGCGAAAGCCCGGGCACTCAACGAGATCGCGACCGCACGCGGCATGACGCTCGCCCAGCTCGCGCTGGCGTGGATCCTTCGCCGCCCGGAGATCACCTCCGCGCTGATCGGCGCCTCGAGCGTCGCCCAGCTGGAGCAGAACCTCGCGACCCTGTCGTTCGACAGCCTCGGCGACGACGAGCTGTCCCGGATCGAGGACGCGCTTTCGCTGACCGCCGACGCACAGGATTAAGACAGAAAAGCGACCACCTGCGGGTTTACCGGCAGGTGGTCGCTTTTTGCGTTGCGGCTCAGGAAACGGACGGCGGCATCCGCATCCAGAAGTCGTGCGCCTGCTCGTAGGCATGCGCGATATCGGCCAGCGCCAGCTCCTCGTCCGGCCGGCCGATGAAGGACAGGCCGATTGGAAGCCCCTGCCCGTCGAAACCGCAGGGAACCGCGACGACCGGTTGGCCGGTCGCGTTCCACGGTCCCGCCAGGCGGGTCATCGCCGCGCCGATCTCCTCGCGCGAGCCGTCCTCGTAGGTGACGTGCGTCTCGCTGGCCAGCGGCGCCGTCGCGGGCGTCGTGGGCGCAACGATGGCGTCGAGCCGATGCTCGCGATAGACGGATGCAATCGAGTCGCGCACCGCCAGCCGGGCGGATCGCAGGCGGAACCAGGCATCGGCCGGAAGCAGGGCACCGACCTCGACGCGATCGCGCAACGCGTCGTTCATCAGCTCCGGATTGTTGCGGATCAGGTCACGGTGGACCTGCGCCGACTCGATGCGGGAGGTATACATCGCGACGGTCCGCGCGCCGGCCGCTTCCGGCCAGTCGCACGGCACGATCTCCGCGCCAAGCCGCTCCAGCGCCACGACCGCCTCATCGAACGCCGCGCGGACCGCATCCTGCACCTGATCGGTAAAGAACGACCGCAGCACGCCGATTCGCTTCCCCGTGAGCGACGTTCCGCCCTCCGCGTAGCGATCCCAGACCGCCGGGATCTCGTCCGCGCGTTTCGCCATCGAGAGATAGAGCGCGACGCAGTCGGCGACGGTCCGCGCAATCGGGCCCGGTGTATCGAGGCTGGCCGAGAGCGGGAAGATGCCCTTGCCGGACAGCCGTCCGTAGGTCGGTTTCAGGCCCGCAACCCCGCAGAGCGCGGCAGGGATACGGATGCTACCGCCTGTGTCGGTGCCGAGCCCTCCGAGGGCCGTTCCGTTGGCGACCGCCGCGGCGCTCCCGCCAGAGCTACCTCCGGGAATCCGGTCCGTATCCCACGGATTCCGGCACGGATCACTGATGACACCGGCGGCGGCAGGCTGCGTGACGGTCTTCCCCACGAGCAGCGCGCCGTCCCGCCGCCAGTTCCCGACGACGTCGGCGTCTCGCGCCGCAACGTCGATCGTCTCGCGGCTGGCCATGTTGCAGACCGTCTGGTAACCGGCGACGTCAACGATATCCTTGATCCCCAGCGGGATACCGAGCAGCGGTGGCGGCGTGCGCGGGACTGCCAGGCGCCGGTCCATTGTCGCGGCAGTTTCCAGCAGGAAGCGCGGGCGCACATCGAGCCATGCCTGGACATCGCGGTCGGTCGCCTCGATGCGCGCGAGCAGCTCGCTCAGGAGCTCGACGACTGAGAGGTCACCGTTCCGGAGCTGTGTCGCGGTATCTCGAATCGTTCGTGGCCGTGTCGTGGCGGTCATCGGCGACCTCCTTTCGGCCAACCAGCGTCATATGCCTCCGCCGAGGGTGGTCCACCCGCATCCGCGAGCTCCCCGATCGTGTCGATGGCGGCCAGTGCGGCGTCCAACGCCTCCGCCAACGCCGGGATCCGGTCCTCTTCAACCGGCAACGAGACCATCTCCGCGAGATGCCTGACCCGCTCCTGCGAGCGGGCGGCCTCTTCCTGATTCATGCGCTCCTCCCCTGTTCTCATGCGGGCGATGGAACACTGTCACATCACCAAATCCTGACGCCACAATGGTATGCCCATTCCCGGATTCTTCGTACCGGTCGGATGGAATTCGCCAGGAGTCCGATCGAAGGACGGAGGCACAGACCCTGCAAGACTCCAATGACGACCCGATGCCGTCTCGCTCGAAGGAGGGGTCCCGTGACAGACGACAGTGTCCAGCGAGAGATCGAAGCCAACCAGGCGCGCAAGCGTGATACGGAAGACGTCGGCCTCGAAGAGGACGTCATTGTGGATCGGAACCAGGAAGGCACGATCTTCGACGACCTCAAGGAGCGGATCTTCGGCGACGACGACGCACCTGCCGAAGATAGCCATGAGTATCGCGACAACACGAAATCAACGTAGCGAGGAAGGGACAGACTCATGACCGATGACAGCGTCCAGAGGGAAATCGAGAAGAACCAGGCGCGCAAGCGCGACACCGAGGACGTCGGCCTCGACGAAGATTCGATTCGGGACCAGCAGCCTGAAGACGGTAATCTGCTGACTGACCTCGTCGATACGCTCTTCAACCCGGAAGACAACGCCGAGGGACGGGATCCGCAGGATCACGAGTTCGACGACGACACAAAGTCCTGACGAACGGGACAGTGAAACGGAGGGCGGCCGATTGGCCGCCCTCTGCTCATCCTGTCTACGCCTTTGCCGGCATACCCTGCAGGGGAATCCCTCCCGAGCGCACCCGCTCGAGCACCGACGCGAACCAGTCCCGGTCCGCGCGAAGGATCGCGATCCGGCGGTCGATCGCCAGGTCGACGCCAAACACGTTGGGATGCGTCGGCGCACCCTCCAGGTCGCGAAGCTGAGCCTCGATACCGGCGAGGCGTGTCTCCAACGCGCGGATCGCAACCTCCGGCTCCAACGCCGAGATGTACATGATCGGGATCTCGCCGGGCGGCAGGATCGTGACGGGTTGGGCCAGCAAGCTCTCCCCCATCTCCCGCATCAGCTCGACACCCTCGGGCGTGATCGAATAGACGCGCCGCGTCGGCCGGTTACCCTCGCGCTCGGCTTCGGCCTCGACGAGCCCTTCTGCCTCCATGCGTGAAAGCAAGGCGTAGGCGGTCGCCTTCTTCATCAGGGATACGTTCCCAAGGTTGTTCTCGATGAACTCGTTGATCTGGTAGCCGTGCTGGCTTTGCGACATCAGCAACCCCAGCAACAACAGCACGCGTTCATCGTGACGATCGATCACCACGGTCCTCCGGTCTGGTCAATTCACTTCGATCAATGGTACACGGGCCGCCGGGGCAGACAAGAAAACCCCGGGCATCTTGCCCGGGGTGATCACCGTCGACGTCTACGCCGTCTTCGAGATGCGAACGCGCCAGACCTCCGGTCCCTCCTCCAGATAGTCCCAGTCAAGCTGACCCGGGCGCTCGGCCATGAACTGGTAATAGAGCGGCTTCGGGTCGTGATCGTTGACCAGCTCGAACGCATCACCTGCGGCCAGTTCGTCGAAGGTCTGGAAGATCAGCGGGTGGCGCTCACGCGGCGCGATCTCGCGGACATCGATCATGGTTCCGTTTTCCGACATACCTGAATCCTCCGTGGCGCAAACGCGCCCCATGTGCCGGCCCTTGCAGGACCGGGAATCATCCAACTTACGCCCGGACGCCGGTTCCCGGATGGATCGCCACGGCGAGCAGCGATCGCATCGACGGCATCCAGTGCCGGGCGATGTTCACAACGTTGAACACGAAGCAGAACGCGCCGGCGACCAGCAGCAGGCCGACGAGGGGCAACCAGGGATGCTCCAGCACCAGCGCAAGCCAGCCGCCCGCGATCGCGGCGGTCCACAGCCAGAATCCGGTCATGCCGAGCGTCCGGCTGTACATCTCCTCCAGCTTCGGCACCGGTTGCGTCCCGGCGACCGGCGCATAGCGCTTCAGCCAGACGAGGAAAGTCGAGATCTTGTAGAAGAAGCCCTGGATCGCCGTGCTGACCATGCCGAAGATGACCAGCCAGCCGGTCGCCACCCAAAGGGGATTCGCTGGCGACGTACCGAGGACCAGCCCCGCAAACAATGATCCGGCCGCGAGCAGCAACATTGCTGCCGACGCGATCGCGAACGGCATATGGATATCGAAAGTCCGCCTCATCCGCTTGCGGTACATCCGCCGGAGCTGCAAGGAGAAAAGCACTCCACCGCCAAGGATCATCGTGGCGCCGAACCAACCGACCATGGCAGGCAGACCCGGCATGAACCGCAGCGCCAGCAGGATCGTCCCGCCACCGAACAGGCCGAGTGCGATCCACGCCTGGCGCTCCGAGACGTGCTTCTCGGCGAGCGTGAACATGCCGACGAGGCGGTAGGCGACGCCGGTGTAGGTGATCGTGACCCAGCCGACGAGCATGACGATGATGTGGGCGGCGAGGACATCGAGGAGGCGTCCCGCGAGGAAGCCGTTGCCCTTGTTGAACGCCAGCATGACGCCGAGCACCATGCCTGTGCCGGAAAGGACCGATGCAAGCGCGATGTGCCAGGCGACCGCGTCTTTGTGCGACGAACGGAGAAAGGTCCTGGCAATAACAACGATGTAGAGCACAAAGGCGATGCCGAGCAGGAAACCACCGATGGCGAGCCCCGGCAGCCATTCGCGGAGCAATCCGGTGAGGAAGAGAACGAGTCCACCCAGGTAGAACGGGAACGACATGCGCCCCAGCGTGACCGAGGAGAGCGGCACTTGCAGCGCAACCGGCACGAGCTGGTAGCTGGCGCCGATGATCATCGAGCCGATGAACCCGAGCGTCATCAGGTGCACCAGCGCCAGCAAGCGGAACCCGTTGAATTGCCCCTGCATCAGCGGCAATGTCCAGGGCGCGGAGAAAACGGCGAGGGCCAGGGAGGCGATCGAGAGGCCCATGAACCGGGCGGGGAGATCGAGCGCCGGTGCGTTCCTGGAATTGAGGGACATCATGACGGGGGCCTCGATTTCTGGATGAGGATCTCGACGCGCCCCGGCTCCGGCTCACGCGTCAGGTGGGCATACCCCATCTCGTCGAGCTGGTCGTAGAGATGCATCGGCCGGCGCACATGGTGCACGAGCAGCCTTCCGCCATCTGGAAGCTCCTCCAGCGCGCGCAGGATCTTGATCATCGGTTCCGGCGGAACCAGCTCGCTGACGTCGATCGTCACCTCTACGTCGATACTGTCTGCCCAATCGAAATTCATGTTCGAGTTCACCCTCCGGACCGCTGTCTCACGATCTTTATGAAACAGCACCTGCCAGTCAGGGCCATCGATCCGCTCGGACCAATGACTGAAGCCCTGCTTTCCGAGTGCATCATAAAGCGGGATGGGTTCGAAGCTCGT
>DATGPC010000396.1:0-19197 GCA_035305265.1 Thermomicrobiales bacterium
AAGCGAAGACGCGGAAATGCTTCTCGGAGAAGCGGATCGTCCGTGGCCACCAGCCTGGCCTCTGACGTCTCCTACGCAAACATTCTGCCACGATCGAAAAGAAGAGCCAGGGCAAACAAAATGGGGCGGCCAAGTGTGGCCGCCCCATTTTGTCCATGCAAGACTTAAGCTGACGCCAACCAGTTCTCAGCAGCCCAACCAGTAATGCCATTGGATGTTCGGATATTCCACCAAGTGTATCCGCTGGCCGCTCGCGGCCCGCCCAGAACTGTCGCGATTGTACCAGGAGTAACGGTGGCAACAATACTGTTGCCGGTTCCAGGGCCGGTACGCAAGTTCAACGTTTCTGTCACCCTTACCCTGGAGTTCAATTCGAACTTGCCGCCACTAGTGGGAGCCGTCCCTGGGTTGAGATAGGATTCCGGCACCCAACCCGTTACCGAACCAGCACGGACTCTCCAGTAGACATACGAGCCGGCACCGACTGGCCCTTCTAGCACGACTCCGTTTGTATTCTTGCCCAGCGTTCCGACAATACTGTTCTGGACACCCGGAGCCGTCCGGGCAACGACTACTGCTTTTGTATGAACATTCTGGCCTTCAGAGAAAGTTGGAGGGACTTCCGACGCCACCTCGAGGTAGCTCTTAGGAACCCAACCGGTTCCGTATGATGTCCTGATGCGCCAGTATTGATATCCAGAATATCGCTCCGGCCCCTCCAATACCGTGCCGGACGCGTTTCTAGGTAGGGTCGCGACGATAGAGCCCGACACGGTCGGGGTGTTCCTCATCACGACCACAGCAACAGTAGCAACCGTGGAGCCAATGGTGATCTCTTCTGGGGGAGTTCCTTTGCCGGAGTATGCCATGAACGACTCTGGAACCCATCCTGTTCCCCGACTCGTCTTGATTTGCCAGTACGTATAACTTCCGGACGACACGGGTCCGTCCACGATAATTCCACTTGTGCCTGAAGCCAGCGTAGCGAGTATCGAGTATTTGACGGCTGGACCGGTCCGCATTACGACTGTGCTTCGTATGGTAAACATGTCGTAAATCTCGAAATCGTGATCGGGCGGCGGCTCTACAGGACCGGTCGTCCGCACCAGGTAGTCCTGGACAGCCCAACCCTCCTGGCCAGTCGTCGCGCGGATCTTCCACCACGTGTATCCGGTCGCGACCCGAGGCCCGTCGGTGATAACGCCATTCGCGTTCGACGAGAGCGTTGCGACGATCGGGTAGTTCGTCCCGGCGTCCTGGCGAAGGTTCACCGCGATGCTGGTGCGCACCGACACGCCCTTCTCGAACCCGCTCGGGTTCCCCGGATTGCTCGACGACAGCCGAACGATCCAGTTCGACACCACCCAGCCCTGCTGACCGGACGACGTGCGTACCTGCCACCATGTATATCCACTCGCGTTGCTCGGGCCACCGATGACGGAGCCGGTCGTCCCCGCAGGAAGCGTCGCGATGATACCGTAATTCGTCCCGGCGCCCGACCGCATGTTGAGTGCTTCGGTCACCTGGAACTGCTGGCCGACGGCCGTCACCGGCCCGGCCGGTACACCGGATCCAGCGCGCAGGTGTCCCTGCTCCATCCAGCCGCCACCGGTCGCCTGACTATGGACGCCATACCAGATACGGTCCGTGACCGCGATCGGCGCGACAGATACGACAAGGTTGGTCCCGGCCGCCGCAGTCCCGCTGGCGGTCTGGGCGATGCCCGGTCGCACACGGATCGGCGCGCTGGTCGTTGCAACCACCGCCTGTCCAACCGAGAACTGGGGAGTCGGGTTATACACAGGGGCCAACTCGAAGCCAGTGGTCGCCATCCAGCCGGTTCCGTGGCTCTGCGTACGCAGCTGGTACCACGTATATCCGTTCGCGTTCGTTGGGCCGGCCATGACGAAGCCCCATGCCCCGGCCGGAACCGTTGCCACAACACTGCCGGACGTCGACGGCGTTGAACGCAGGTACGAGCTGCCCTTCACGCGAATATTGACGCCGAAGGTGTAGTCGAACGTCGGATCGGCATCATCCGGGTCGACGATGAGATACGTCGCCGAGACCCAGCCGGTCGTGCCCCGATAGGTCACCCGGTACCAGTTGTCCGTCGGCGTCGAGATCGGCCCTTGCTCGATCTGCAGGTACGTCCCGTTCGGGATGGTGCCGATCACCGGCTTGTCCGCCCCCGCGCCGGACCGCATATTGAGGGGATTGCCGTCCTCAGTGACAACCTTGACGCGATCACCCGGAACGATCCCGCCCGGATTTCCGGAATCCAACCGTCCGGCGTCCAGCGTCGCCGCGACCGTGTCCCGCAGGTACGGTAGGTCGTCGTACAGCCCGTCGCCAGGACAGGTCGACTGCACCACGTCGCGGTGACCGCAGATCGTCGGCAGGTTCGGATGCTGGTGGAACGGGCGTCGCGCGTAGGTGTCGAGATCCCGTGTCACGTACGCGAGGATATGCGCCAGTGCCGCCTTCGCCGCCGCCGGAGCATCCTGGTAGCTGAAGTCACCCATGACACAGATGCCGGAGCTGCCGTTGGCGTACTCGTAGGCGTGGCCACCGATCACGTTCGCGCCGCCCACGCGCCCCTCGAAGATGTTGCCCCGCACATCGACGAGGTAGTTGTACCCAATGTCGCCCCACCCCTGCGTGACGCAGTGGTAGTAGTAGATCGACCGCACGGCGTTGTAGCCGTCCGTGCCGTAATTCACCGCAGCATGGTGGACGATCGCGTGCTGCACCGTCTGGTATTCGGGAGGCCAGATTTCCTCGCCGTTCTCGAACCGGAGAGACTCGTTCGCGCCCCACTGCGCACGCGTGATGATGGTGGGAGGAACATCGGTATCCGTGTTGGTCGATGTCGTGGATGCCGTCGACGCGGTCCGCATGATGGTGTCGCCGCGATCGGCCTCCCAGGGCCCGTCGGTGGGGTCGATATAGGTGATTTTGAACCCGTCGAGCGTGACGGGGTTGTCCTCTGCGTCACGGATACGATAGCGGATGTGCTGCTCACCATCGGCGAAATAGAGGTCCGTGTAGATGCGGCCGTCAGCCGGCACCGGTCCGCCGTCATCCCGGCCGACGAGGGTGAAGACGTCGCTCCACATCTCGCCGTCCGCGCTTACCTGCATATCGACCGCAGGCCACCAGCCCACGCTTCGATCCCAGCCAACGCCAATGGCCCAGAACGGGAACTCCGTTTGGAATGTCGTCCAGCCATCGCCACCGCCGACGGACCTGAGCGTCACGTTTTCTTCCGGGAACCAGTCCCGCGCCCGGGTGCCTTCCGCTTCCTGGGCCTTCGTCACGTTCGGACGGATCGCAGGGGTCATCGCGGTAGCCCCCGCCATCAACGTCGCGGTCAGTCCTGCGGCAGCCTTCATGACGACGCGGCGATTCAGCGGCAGCCCCGACTCGTTTCGATACCGCCGGCCGGTCGTTTCGGTACCCCGGGAATGCTGGTCAGACGACATGGTGCAGAAGCTCTCCTCGGTGGGATGGTCGGACGGGAAGCGCATGCATAGCGAATGGAGGAGCCCCTCCAACTCCTGCCAAATGCGCCCTTCGATCTTCCGCATTCTACATCAACGACAAGCACCCTCGTGACGCCCGATTGGGAATCACGAGGGTGCTTGTCGTAGCATTTACCGTAATAATGACCGAAAGCCGGTCGACCGGGACTACTGGCCCATAAAGCCCGTATAGAACTCGCGGTTGCTGATCACTTCACCGTTTGCGTCGGTGACGATGCGGGTGAAGCCGACGCCGGCGCCGACCTTGCCTTCCTTGCTCTTCTGGCCACCCTGCTCGTCGATCCAGTGATTCGTGATCTCGACGTTCCAACCCGTGTCAGCGCCGTAGATCTCGACTACATGATGCGGGTAGGCGGCCCAGGACTGCACCAGGATCCAGCTGTCGCTCGTGTTGGTGAAGCGGAAGTCCGCCCAGTTCGCCGGGTTGTCACCCCACTGCAGGATCGAGGCATCGAAGCCCGGGCCCCAGCCATCGGCCTCGTAGCCCAGCAGCCGGAAGGTGTGCGGATGCCACTCGGTGATCGGGAAACCGGAGTTCAGCGCGGCACGGAACGCGGTCGTCGAGACCTGGCAGATCCCGCCGCCAACATCACGGCCGATCTCCTCACCGAGGATCACATCGGCAACGGTGTACCCCTTCTCTTCCGTGATCGCGCCCACCGCGCCGTTGAAGGAGAAGTCCTCACCGGGCGCCACGAGCGTGCCGTTCAGTGCCTCGATTCCGAGGTAGATGTTCGTGTCGCGCGTCGACGAGCCGCCGGCGAAGTTGGAATCACCCCGCCCGATCATCTGCGTGATGCCCAGCGCGCCAAGATTGTTCGAGTCGACCTGCGGCTTCGTCACATGCACCGGCACGTCCACCCGCGCATGCCCGTTGAGGAAGCTCTCCGCCACCACGTCGGCAAAATCGTTCGCCAACAGGTTGACGCCATCGGTGCTCGGGGACGTTGCGTACAGGCCGTCGGAGAACGCCACCGTCGCATTGACCGGCGCTCGGTTCACCTCTCCGGCGTACGTCTCGCGCAGGTAGGACGCCAGCCCCTTTCGGTCAAAGTTGATGGAGATCTCGGGCGTTCCGTCCACCATTTCGGACGTCACGGTCATGTACGGGGATACGACCTCGGGCGCTATCGACCAGACATTCCCCTCGAACGTCACTTCAACCGGCTTGCTCAGCACCTGCTCGACCTGCGCCTTGCCGGCTTCCAGGTCCGCGGTCTTGAGGTCCGGCTCATCGACGACCGTTGGCAGTTCCTTGTCGATCGGCTGGAGCGTGGTCAGCGATCGAATGATGTCCTCTTTCGCCGCCTCGCGGTCCACCACGATACCGGTTGAGTCCTGGGTGAAGGACACGGTCGTGCCCTCGATGACGATCGTCGCATCGATCGCGGGGTTGTTGATATCCGCGTCAACCTGGTCGAACCAGGCGTCCAGCTTGGTGGGATCGATCGTGGTCTTGAGCGGGACCGTCTGGTTCTGCTGGAGGATGTCACCGGTGAACGAGAGCCGGCTCACCGCGCTCTCATCGCGCCCCATGCTCACGGCGCTCTCGATGGAGGCCTCGGTGTCGATCGTCGCGCCCAGCTCGGCCAGCGTCGGGGTCCACGTATGGCCCTCATAGGTGAAGGTAACGCTGCTCAGGTTCAGGTCAGCAGCGCGCTGCTCGATGACTTCCCTCGCTTCGGCCGTCGTCAGCCCGCCAACCTCTACGTCACCGACAACGACTGCCGGGTAGATCTTGTCGTCGAAGGCGACCCGGAATGCCAGCACGCCAATGGCGAACAGCAGCAAGACGATTCCCGTGCCCGCGACCAGTCGCGGCACGACGCGCCGGGCAACCGACGACCAGTTCGGCGCGAACGACAACTCCCGAAAGAGGACGTCCAGGAAATTCCCGGATCGTGACTCGATGTGTTCACCCGTATTGGTACTCTGCTGCATCATGTGGCTTGTGATTCTCCATAAAGGCCAGGTACACCAGGCTCGAAAGGTGCCCGGCGCGGGATATTGACGCGCCCCACTCGCGTCAGGAATCCCGGTCTCGTGGAATGGTGGGAGGGAATAGCGTTGGTGTCATGAGGGTCATCGAAGTGGGCTCAGTCCCCCATATGATGAATTCCTGTCACAACTTACCATACGTTGGCTACTCCATCACAGGTCCAGACATCTTTTTCCGGTACACGTCGGAGCCCTGAGTCCCGGCGTCCACAACCATCATACGTACTGGCACATGAACCGGATTCATCCGTTCACAAAACCGTGACACCTTTGCCGCAGGATGCCCGAATCAGGCTGGCACATTAGGAACCAGACACGGAGGACGTGTGAACCCCACCGGTGCCAGCCAGCCGGACACAACGCCCCGTGCACCTCCCTCTCCCCCGCGGGACCCCGGCAGCCACACGCGCCAGGGTCCCGCTTCCTCTCCGTAGTAGCCTTGTTACCGTTATATAGTGAACTGACGTCCAATCTGTACCGAGCGAGGGACAGCACCGCAGATATGGCACATATTCTTGTGATCGAAGACGAACACGAGCTGGCACGACTCATCGCCTCCGCCCTGTCGGACGATGGTCATACGACCGAAGTGATCCGGGATGGCCAGTTCGCGCTGGACCGCATCAACGATCCCAACGGCAAAGAGCCAGACCTCTTCATCCTCGACCTCATGCTGCCGCGCGTGGACGGGCTCACCATCTGCCGTCGAATTCGCCAAACCCGCGTCACGCCGATCATCATGCTCACCGCCAAGTCGACCGAGCTCGACAAGGTGCTCGGACTGGAGCTCGGTGCGGATGACTACCTCACGAAGCCGGTCTCCTTCCGGGAGCTCCAGGCACGCGTCTCGGCCATCCTGCGCCGCGTGGAGATGATGGCCGCGAAGTCGATCACGCAGGAGGCAGACTCCAGCCCGATCGTCCACGACATCCTGAGCATCGATCCCCTCGGCCGGAAGGTCGTCATCGACGGAAACGAAGTCGCGCTGACCGCCAAGGAGTTCGACCTGCTCTATCTCCTGGCATCCAACCCCGGCCGCGTCTTCAGCCGCAACTACCTGCTCGACCGCCTCTGGGGCGACACCTACAGCGGCTTCGAGCGCACCGTCGATACCCATATCCAGCGCCTTCGACGCAAGCTCGGCGCGACGAGCAACGTCGACGAGCGCATCGTGACCCTCTGGGGCGTCGGCTACAAGTACGATCGTCCGGCCGGCGCCGACGGGTAACCCATCCATGTCCCAATCGCCTCCCGACCAGGAATCGAAGGGTCTCTGGGCGCGAATCGTCTATATCCTCTCGACCCCGGTTCGGCTCTTCCAGCAGCGCACGAGCGTGCAGCTCATCGCAAGCTACGTCGCCGTGGTCCTGCTGGTCATCCTCCTCTTCGAGATCACCGTCATGGCGTCGGTGTTCTGGCAGCCTGAAACGCCCCTCTTCGGGGACGGCGAGGGCCAGGTCGACCCCTTCCTCGGTGAGCGAGCCGCCGCCTACGTCCAGTGGCTCGATCCCGAACACGTCGCCGACGTCATGGACGACCAGCCGGTCTCGGCGGAGCGCATCCTCGCGTTGAGCGGCCGGCTGGAGGTCATCGCCAATGGAGAGGTCCCCGGATTCACTGGCCTCTCGCCCTACACCGCCGCGACCGACGAAGTCCAGGTCCTCATCACCGATCCGTCGGGCACGGTCGTCGCGGCAACGCCCAACTCCCTGCGCCCCCGGCAATCGCTCGAGGATCTCCCCGACGAGCCGCTTCGCTCGATCGGCACCCGCAATCGACTGCTTGCCGGCGCGATCGACGACGAATGGAACGCGCTCTATTCGATGGATGTCGTCGGAAACCATATCGCGGTCGCCCATCCGATCATCACTAACGACGGCGACTGGGTCGGGACGTTGATGTTGCAAGGGCCCGCGCTCGTGTCCGATATCGGGGCAACGCGCGGGGAGATGTTCCAGGACATCTCGATCGTCTTCCTGCAATCCCTCTGGATATTCGCCATTCCGGCCCTCATCGTCGCCATCCCCTTCGGCGTCTGGCGCACCCGCTCGCTCACCCGCCGCCTGCAGCGCCTCGCCGGCGCGGCCGAAGCGATGGCGAACGGCTACCTGCACACGCGCGTCCGGATCCAGCGACGCGACGAGATCGGGCGCCTGGCCGAGAGCTTCAACGCCATGGCGGAGCATATCGACCGCAACGACCAGTCGCGTCGGGCGTTCATCTCCAACGTCTCCCATGAGCTTCGGACCCCGGTCGCGATCATCAAGGGCACCGCCGAACGCCTGCTCGACCGCCATGCGGACGCCGATCCCGAAATCTCCTCCGGGCTGCAGCTCATCCAGCACGAAGGCGACATGCTCGTCCGCCTGACCGATGACCTCTTCACCGTCGCCCGCCTGGAGGAGCACAACCTCCGCCTGGTCCGCCAGCCCGTCCACGTACATGAGATCGCGACGGAAATCATCTCCGGGATCAGCCAGCTCGCGTGGTCACAGCGCAAGATCAGTGTCGAGAACCTCGTCTCCGAGGAGCTGCCGCCCGTCATGGCCGACCCCCAGCGCCTGCGCCAGATGATCAGCAACCTCATCTACAACGCCCTCCGCCATACGCCCGAGGGTGGACTCGTCGTAGTCCAGGCACGGCGCGAGGGCGGATGGGTCGAGATCTCGATCAGCGATACCGGTCTCGGCATGGACGAGGACACGCTGGCGAACGTCTTCAACCGCTATTACCAGGCGGAGCGCAACCGTCGTCACGGCGAGGGATCCGGCCTCGGGCTCGGCATCGTGCAGCAACTCGTCCAGGCCCACGGCGGGACGATCACCGCCGAAAGCCGCGTGAACGAGGGCACAACCTTCCGCTTCACCCTCCCGATCGCCACCTGACACCCAGGCCACGTGCCTGCCGATCCCTCCAAAACCCTCTCCGGAGAGTCGACTGCGACCGGAGAGCCCCGTTCCTCCCCGCCACGGAGAGAACGCGCTATGGCATCGTTTCTGCTCTAGTGGACAGACAGGCCGGCCAATCTCCAAACGTTACGTCTCCCTGCCCGGGGAGATGCCGCTGGTTGGGCGCTGCGGGTCATCAGATGTCATTCGTTCGAATGATCTATGGAGGAACCGATCATGGCTCGAGAGAACTTCATGCACCGTCGCCTGACGCGCCGCCACGCCGTTGGCGGGGCCGCGGCGGTGGCCGCGGCGTCCACCACCTTTGCTGTGCCGAACGTCATCCGTGCGAGGAGCCGACAGGACGGCGCGGTCTCCGGCGATCTCGTCGAGTGGGGCTTCGGTATCCAGGAGACGAACCCGCTCGCACGCGCCCGCGTGCTCGCATTCCAGGAAGCGTATCCGGACGTCAATCTCCAGATTGTCGAGTCCTTCGAGGTCCAGAACCTCCTCACCGGCGCCGCATCCGGCGAGTTGCCGGACGTCATCTGGCTCAGCCGCGCCGAGACGGCGACATGGGCTGCCCCCGGCATCCTCGCCCCGCTCACCGAGTACATCGAGCGTGACGGCTACGACACCTCCGACTTCTACCCCTTCGCGCTCGATGAAGCCTCGTACGACGGTGAGATCTACGGCATTCCCGGCGGCGCCGACGTCCGGGCCCTCTACGTGAACCTGGACCACCTCGAGGAAGCCGGCGTCTCCATCGACGACCTCGACACCTCGGACTGGGATCAGCTCAGCGAGATCGGCTCGCAGCTCGTCCAGGCCACGGGTGACCAGGTCCAGCGCTGGGGCTTCGATCACCGCATCCAGGCCAACAACTTCTGGCTCTGGGGCTACGGAAACGGTGGCAGCTTCCTCTCCGAGGACGGTATGGAAGCGACCCTCAACCACGAGGCGAACGTCGAGGCCATGCAGTGGGGCGTGGACGCCTACGAGGCCCAGGGCGGCTACCAGCTCTACGAGGGCTTCGCCACCACCTTCCAGGGCGACCAGCAGTTCGCGAACGGCTCCGTCTCGATGTCCGTTTACGAGCAGTGGATGCTCAGCGCCGCCATCGCCACCGTCGCGCCGGACATGAACTTCCGGATGCTCCCGATTCGCGAGCGCGGCAGCGGCGCGGACGGCCCGATCGCCACCTATTCCGGCGGCAACGCCTGGTACATCACCACCGGCGCGAAAAACCCGGAAGCGGCGTGGGAGTACATCAAGTTCATGCACACGCCCGAAACGTGGAGGATCGGCGCCGACGCCGTCAAGGCCCTCCGCCAGGAGCAGGGCAACCCCTACTTCCCGTCCCTCACTGGTCGCACGTCGGTCGACCAGATGCAGATCGACGAGCTCTACGAGCCGGTCGGCGAAGCCTTCGACGAGGCGGTCGAGCTACTGCCGCAGCTGCTCGAAGGCAGCACCCAGCGCGAGCTCTACCGCTCGCCGGTCGGCGGCCAGATCGAGGACATCATTCTCGAAGACGGCATCCGGCCCGCGCTCTCCGGTAACGCGACGCCGCAGGAAGCGCTCGACACCGCCAACGACCTCGCCCAGGAAGCGATCGATATGTTCTAGTCCCCGGCTCGGGGAGCCGGTCGATGGTCCGGTGAGGGCTGCCCTTGCCGGACCATCGTCTCCAATTCGCCCGGCACACGCCGGGCGCCCGCAGGCACACCACCGGTACTCGGAAGGAGCCAACGACCCGACGCTCGGAGCGGATGGATCCCATGGCTGCGATTTCCAGGGCCGCAAGCCCGACCACCACGAAGAAGCGGCGCTTCTCCGACGAGGCGATCTCCGGATGGATTTCCATCCTGCCCTGGCTGATAGGGTTCATCGTCTTCACGGCGACGCCGTTCCTGCTCTCCCTCTATTTCAGCTTCACGAACTACAACGTCTTGCAGCCGCCGGAATGGGTCGGGCTCGATAACTACAAACGCCTCCTGACCAACGATCGCCTGTTCCCGAAGGCCTTGCAGAACACCGTCATCTACGCCGCGATGTACATCCCGCTCAACATCCTGTCGGCGCTCGGCGTCGCCATGTTGCTGAACAAGGCGCGCCACTTTACCGGCTTCTTCCGCACCGCCTACTACCTGCCCTCGATCACCCCGGCGGTCGCCACAGCCTATCTGTGGATCTGGATCCTGAACCCCAACGACGGCATCGTGAACTCCACGCTCCGCGCCATCGGCCTTCCCGCCCCCGGATGGACGGTCGACCCGTTCTGGACAAAACCCACCATCGTCATCACCGAGATCTGGACCCTCGGCGCCTCGATGCTGATGTACCTGGCCGCCCTCCAGGGCGTGCCGAGAGACCTCTACGAGGCCGCCACGCTGGATGGCGCAGGCCCCTGGCGTCGATTCAAGGACGTCACCCTGCCGATGATCTCCGGCATCACGTTCTTCGTCAGTACGATCAGCATCATCTCCGCCCTCCAGGTCTTCACCCAGGGCTACGTGATGTTCGACGAGAATGGCGGCCCGGATAATTCCGCGCTCTTCATCGTCATGTACCTCTTCCGGCGAGCTTTCGGCAGCGGCTACTTCCAGATGGGATACGCCTCGGCCATCGCCTGGGTGCTCTTCATGATCATCCTCGTCGTCACCCTGATCCAGTTCAAGGGATCGAAGCGCTGGGTGTACTACGAGCACGATACGCGGAAGTAACGAGGGGACCGGAACATGGCGACACCAACACTCTCCTATGAAGAACAGGCCCAGCGGATCCCGCAGGTCGGATCCGTGGCCCCGGAACGCCGCCCGGCCGTTCCCCGGATGAACTGGAAAGACATCCTCCTCGCAATCGGCATGGTGCTCCTCGCCGTTGCGTTCATCTTCCCGTTCGTCTGGCTCATCATGACGTCGTTCAAACCGCCGGCCGAGGTCTTCTCCGGCGATTTCTTCCCGTCTCGCTGGACGACCGAGAACTACGAGCAGGTCTTCACCCAGGTCCCGCTCTGGCGCTGGATGGGCAACACCTTCCTCGTCGCCATCCTCGGCGTCGTTTCGGTCGTGCTCTCCAGCTCGATCGTGGCCTTTGGCTTCGCCCGCCTGCGGTTCCCTGGCCGGAACATGCTCTTCGCGCTGGTCATCGGGACCTACCTGCTGCCCGGCGCGGTCACGATGATCCCCACCTTCGTCATCTGGAACGAGTTCGGCCTGGTCGGCACGCTCTGGCCTCTATGGGCCGGGAACCTGTTCGGCTCGGCGTTCTACATCTTCATGCTGCGGCAGTTCATGCTGACGATTCCGCAGGATCTCGTGGACGCCGCGCGGCTCGACGGTGCGGGGTACTTCCGCATCTATTGGAGCATCATGTTGCCCCTCGTCCGGCCGGCCATCGTCGCGGTCGCGATCTTCGAGTTCAACGCCAAATGGAACGACTTCATGGGACCGTTGATCTACCTCAACAACCCGGACCGCTACACCCTGGCGCTCGGCCTGCACAGCCTCGAGGCCAGCTTCCAGGAGCTGGGAACCCAGTGGTCGCTGCTGCTGACCGCATCCGTGATCTTCACGATTCCCATGATCATCATCTTCTTCCTCTTCCAGCGGTACTTCATGGAAGGGCTGGCCCACACCGGCATCAAGGGATAACGCCCACGGCCGCCCCCAGGACCAGTTGATCACGGCCCTGCCATTCCTCCTGGAGGCAGGGCCGTGATCCTGTGTTGAACAACGACGTGCTCCGGGCCACACATAGCCCGTGTTTCCGCATGGTGCCGGTCAGGATCGCGAGGGCAGCCGGTGGCATGGCCAGAATCGGACTGCTACACTGATTTATGCAACCGATACCACTGGTTGTGCCTTCCATCATCATACTGAGGTTGCCCTATGCCTTGGCTGATGTTATCCCTCGCGATTGTGACCGAGGTTATTGCAACCGTGTCACTCCGCTTTTCCGAGGGGTTTAGTCGCCCCCTTCCCTCGATCGTGACCGCGGTCGGGTATGTCGTCGCCTTCTGGTGCCTGAGCCAGGCACTGAAAGCCGTGCCGGTCAGCACGGCCTACGCGATCTGGGCCGGAGTCGGGACCGCAACGGTCGCAGCCATCGGTGTCATCGTGCTCGGCGAGCCAGGGAGCATCACGAAGACACTCGGCATCGTGCTGATCATCGCCGGCGTCGTCATCGTCAATGCCGGGGGCGGAGCCCATTGACGCACGAATCGCCTGAACCGCCCACAAAATCCGGCGAAACGAAAACGCGCGAATGAAAGAGGCCGCCTCGTTTGAGGCGGCCTCTTTCATGTGTGGTTGCGTGACTGACGTCGCGCCTACTTCGCGAACGCCGGGATCACTTCTTCGGCGTACCGCTGGAGCGGCTCGAGGTCGTACGCGACGCCCGGGATGTAGTTGATCAGGTAGTCGATACCGGCTTCCTGCAGCGCGTTCACCCGCTCGACGATCGCCTCCGGCTCCGCCACAACGGTGCTCTGCGCGAACTTCTCGAACGAGATGTCCATGTAGTGCTTCCGCGCCAGCTTGGTTGCCTTCACCGGGTCAGCACCCTTCGCAATCGGGAAGACATTGAGGCTGGTGGACTTCCGGATCTCACCCATGTCCCGGCCAAGCTTCTCGCAGTGCTGCGCCAGGATCTCCAGCTTCTCCTTCGCCGTCGCCGGGTCACCGCCGCCAACGTTGCAGGCATCGCCATACTGCGCGACCAGCTTGAGCGTCACCTTCGGGCCACCGCCGCCGATCCAGAGCGGAATCTTGTAGCCCGCCTTGTGGCTCTTCGGCTCGTTGATCGGGCCGTCGATGGTGTAGTACTTGCCTTCTAACGTCGGCTTGTCTTCCGTCCACATCTTGTGGATGATCTGGACGCCCTCGCGGAACATGGCCATGCGCTCCTTCGTCTCCGGGAAGCCATAGCCATAGGCGCGCCACTCGTGCTCGTACCAGCCGGCGCCGTAACCGGCATAGAGGCGGCCGTTGCTTGCCACGTCCACGGTCGACGCGATCTTGGCGAAGAGGGACGGCTGGCGATAGCCGTTGCAGTTCACCATCTGGCCGATATTGACGCGCTCGGTATCGCGAGCAAGGGTCGCCGAGATCGTCCACGACTCGAAGGTCGTATTCATTGTCGGCTCAGGCGTCGTATGGAAGTGGTCATAGACCCAGATCGAATCCCACGGACCCTTGTCCGCTTCCTTCGCGACCCGGGTCATCGCCTCGAACTGCTCGACGGGATCCTCGATACCCGTCAGATCCATGCGCCAACCCTGGGGAACGAAAACACCGAAGTCCATAACCATCGTCACACTCTCCATGGGACAAGACATCCACGTCCTTCGTCCCGTACGTACAATGACATATGCGTCCCGGGCTATTCGGGAGCCTACATCGCGGGCCGAATGGCACCGCTGCGCTGCTATCGTACGCACGACCGGGGCCGCGAGGAAGGGGGAAACGGGCACGGATTCGCCAAACTTCCCATCTGCACACGATCGCGCCTCATGGCTATACTTGGCGAAGGATCGGACGTACCAGCCTCCCGGGATTTTTCGAATCCCGGCAACCAGCTTGCGACTCCTGTGACAATGAGAGAAACACCGAAGCACCACCACGTCCAAGATGACGATATGTACGACACCTGGCCGGATGAGGGGCAGGTGGAAGTTGATGATGCCGAGGATTTCTCCTACCTCGACCACCCGCCCGTCGTTTCAGACCCTGAGCCGCCGCGTCACTACACCCGGATGATGAGCCGCCGGAGCCTGATCGGGCTCGGCGTGGGCTCCATCGCGGCGATGGCGGCGATCGGTGTGCCGATCGCAACGGAAGGCAGCTTCTACCCCGGCACGGCGGTCGGCGGCGTCGACATCTCGCAGATGACGTTCGACGACGCGATCGCCACGCTGCGGGACCATTTCGCCAACTTCGAGAACACGGCGGTCGATTTCGAGTTCGAGGACCAACGCTGGAACGCCGGCCTGGCCCAGCTCGGCTTCGAGATCGACTACGAGACTACGCTCCAGCATGCCTACCAGCACGGGCGCAGCGGCGATATCTTCGACCGCTACGCCGGCGTCCTACTCTCGCCCGAGGTGCGCTCGTACCCGGTGATCTACAAGCGGGACGACGCGAAGCTCAAGGCGTTCCTGGAGCAGATCGGCACGGAGATCCTCGGCGCGGCGCGCGACGCCCGCCTCTACCTCTCCGGCGGCAAGGTCGAGATCCTTCCGAACCGGGACGGCCGCCAGCTCAACATCGAGCAGGCGATCCACGACACCGTCAACATCGTTGAATCGGCCAAACGGGGGACCGTCTCCCTGCGGGCGGTCTCGGTCGTCTCCCAGGTCACTGCCGAGGACCTCGAGCCGATGCGTGAGCTCGCCCAGACGATGATCTCGGCGCCGGTGTCGATCCAGGATGGCGCCAGCACCTGGACCGTCGGCACGGACATGCTGCTCGATGCCCTGGTTCTGCCGCCGGAAGGCGAGCTGAGCGAGCCCTATCTCGATCCCGAAGTCCTCGCCTCCGGCCTGCAGGTTATCGCCGACGAGGTCTACCGCGCCCCGAAGAACGCGGTCCTGACCTGGAACGGCGGTCTCGACGTGCTGGAGAACGAGGTCAACGGCTATCAGGTGAACCTCGAGCAGCTGACCGGGGATGTCATCGCCGCCGCGACGAAGGACAGCGGCCGGGTTGTCCGGTTGCCGCTGAACGAGCTGCTGGCCGATGTCCGCAGCGACAATCTCGACGAGTTGGGCATCGAGGATCTCCTCGGCGAGGGATCGTCGAGCTTCGTCGGCTCCTCGGTCGAGCGCGCCGAGAACGTCCGCGTCTCGTGCGAGCACGTCGCGCACACGCTTATCCCGCCGGGCGGCATCTTCAGCTTCAACGATGCGCTCGGCCCGATCTCCCTGGACAACGGATTCGTCGAGGGCAAGATCATCCAGGGCGACTGGGTCGTCAGTGACATCGGCGGCGGCGCCTGCCAGGCGTCCACCACCGTGTTCCGGGCAGCGCTCTACGCCGGCTTGCCATTCGAGGAGTGGAACTACCACAACTTCCGGCTCGCCATGTACGAGCAGGACGGCTCGCCGCCAGGCATCGACGCGGCGATCTACCAGCCCAACAACGAGTGGGAATGGGAGCTGGATCTCAAGTTCTCCAACCCCACCGACCACTGGATGCTGGTCGAGATGTCGACGGAGAACGAGATCGCGACGACCCGGATCTACGGCAAGCCCCAGGGCTGGGAAGTCGACGTCTCCGTCCCCTACATCAGCGACCCGATCGAGCCCAAGGGGCCGATGGAGCGTGAGAACGACAAGTTGAAGAAGGGCGAGCGGGTCAAGACCCAGAACGCCGCCCCGGGCTACAACGTCCAGATGGTCCGGAAGATCTACAAGGACGGCGAGCTGCTCCATACACGCGAGTTCTGGAGCGAGTACAGCCCGCAGCGCGAGACGTGGGAGATCGGCCCGGGCACGCCGCGCAAATTCACCGACGATGGCGAGGAGATCTCGCCAACCAGCACGGCGCAATAGCCGCACACCAGACGTAGACACAGACGAGGGCGGGAGATGACTCCCGCCCTCGTTCTCATTGTGGGTTCAGGTGGTCGCTACTTCTTCTGCAGGTCGATCGCGACCGAGTTCATGCAGAACCGCGTGCCGTTGTACTCCTGCGGCCCGTCGTTGAAGACGTGGCCGAGGTGGCTGTCGCAACGGGCGCAGCGCACTTCCGTGCGGACCATGCCATGCGAGCGATCTTCGAGGTACTTCACCGCGCCCGGAAGCGCCTCGCCGAAGCTCGGCCAGCCGCAGCCGTGGTCGTACTTTGTGCTGCTGTCGAACAGCGGATTGCCGCACGCCGCGCAGCGGTACGTGCCCTCGTCCCACACGGCGTTGTAGTGACCGGTGAAGGGCCGCTCCGTACCCGCCTGGCGCAGCACGGCGTACTGCTCCGGGCCGAGGATCTGCTTCCACTCCTCTTCCGACGTCGGGAGCGGCTTCAGGCCCGGATCGGTCGCGACGTCGTCTCCGCCGGAGATCGGCGCCGGCGTCTCTTCACCGAGCTTGACCGGGCTCTGCCCGCCGATGGCGCAGGTCACGCCGGTGCCGGCGAGGCCGCAGTAGCCATCCGGAACCTTGTGCAGGTACTGCTGATGGTATTCCTCGGCGTAGTAGAACGGCCCGGCCTGCGTGATCTCGGTCGTGAGCTCGCCATAGCCAGCCTTTTTCAGGGCCTGCTCGTACTGCTTCGCGAGGCCCTCGGCGATCTCCTTCTGCTCGTCGTTGTGGTAGTAGATCGCGCTGCGATACTGCGAGCCGATGTCGTTACCCTGGCGCATGCCCTGGGTCGGGTCGTGCGCCTCGAAGAACGCCTTCACGAGCTGCGAGTAGGTCACCTTGCGCGGGTCGTAGATCACCTCGACGACCTCGGCATGGCCGGTCTGTCCGGTGCAGACTTCCTGGTACGTCGGGTACGGCGTGAAGCCGCCGCTATAGCCGACGAACGTCGACCAAACGCCGTCCATCTGCCAGAAAAGGCGCTCGGCGCCCCAGAAACAACCGAGGGCGAAGGTGCCGACCTCCATCCCTTCCGGGAAGGGCGGCTGGATCCGGTTGCCGTTGACGGCGTGATGCTTCGGGATCTCGAACGCGGGCGCGTCGCGGCCGGGAAGGGCCGTCTCCGCGGTGGGCATCTGGGTCTTCTTGCCGAAGAGCTTGTCAAGAACCATGGTGTGATGTCTCCGTTACTGAGGGGCATGGCTCCGATGAACCAGCACTATCCATTTTACCGAAGGTAAGCAACTTTCGTCGTGGCAGCCAACAGGCTGCTTCCATATGCGGGCATAATGGCCATTCCATACCGGCGGTTCGTGCGCCGGTTAGCCGCAACCGCTCACCAATGACGGTCATGATTGCGCTATGCTCAGGAGCACAACATTCCGCCGCCCGTTCGCGGCCAACTCCCCCGAGGAACTGTCACCATGACCAGCTTTCGCGCCGTTCACGACAAGATCCTGAAGAACATCCGCACCGTCAACGTCGAGGACGCCCGGACCCTGATCGACCGCGACCACGCCGCCGTGCTGGACGTCCGCGAGCCGGACGAGACCGCGCAGGGCATCGTTCCTGACGCCGTCACCATCCCGCGCGGTCTTCTCGAGATGCGTGTCGAGGCCGCGATCCCGGACAAGGACGCGCCGGTCGTTGTCTATTGCGCGTCCGGCGTGCGTTCCGCATTCGCCGCCAAGAGCCTGCACGACATCGGGTACACGAACGTTGTCAGCATGGACGGCGGATTCGACGCCTGGAAGGGCGCCGGACAGCCGTGGCAGCAGCCGCGCACGCTGACCCCGGAGCAATCGCGCCGCTACAGCCGCCATCTGCTGATCCCGGAGATCGGCGAGAAGGGCCAGCACAAGCTCCTGGACGCCAAGGTCCTCCTGATCGGCGCGGGCGGGCTCGGCTCCCCGGCCGCCCTCTACCTCGCCGCGGCCGGCGTCGGCACGATCGGCATCGTCGACGACGACACCGTCGACCTCAGCAACCTACAGCGACAGGTGCTCCACGGCACCGACGACATCGGACGGCCGAAGGTCGAATCCGCGAAGGAGACGATCGAGTCGCTCAATCCCGACGTGAACGTCGTCGTGCACAGCCTGCGCCTCACGAAGGAGAACGTCCTCGACGTCTTCCGCGACTACGACGTCATCGTGGACGGCTCCGACAACTTCTCCACCCGCTACTTCGTCAACGACGCCTGCGTCCTGCTCGACAAGCCGCAGGTCCACGGCAGTATCTTCCGCTTCGATGGCCAGGTCACCGTCTTCGATACGCGCCAGCAGGACGCCCCCTGCTACCGCTGCCTCTATCCGGAGCCGCCCCCGCCCGAGCTCGCGCCGAACTGCGCCGAGGCGGGCGTGCTCGGCGTCCTTCCGGGCACGATCGGGATGATCCAGGCGACGGAAGCCGTGAAGCTGGTCCTCGGCATCGGCGAGACCCTCACCGGCCGCCTCCTCATGTACGATGCACTGGCGATGAGCTTCCGGACCCTGAAGCTGAAGCGCGACCCGAACTGCCCGATGTGCGGTCCTGGCGGCCCGGAGACGCTGGAGCACATCACCTATACCGATATCTCGTGCGCCATCCCGGCCGGAGTCAGCTAGATGCAGGACCAGTACACGATCCGCCCCTACCGCCCCGGCGACGAGGCCGGCTTTCTCGACGCCTGGAACGAGGTGATGTGGGCGGATCCACTCAACACCACCCGCTGGCGCGGCACGTACCTGCTGGATCCCAACTTCACGCCGGATGAGTGCCTCGTCGCCGAAGAGACGACGAGCGGCACCATCGTCGGCGTCGTGCTCGGCTTCTCCGACAAGCGCCGCGACTCCAACGACGCCTGGATCGTCGGCTTCGGCGTACGCCCGGAACACCGCCGGAAGGGCATCGGGACGGAGATGCTGACCCGTCTCATGGACGGCTGGCGCAAGGACGGCATCGCCACGATCCACGTTGGCCCGTACATCCCCAGCTACCTGATCCCGGGCGTCGACGTCTCGGCCTACGCAGATGCCCTCCCCTTCCTCGCCTCGCTCGGCGCGGTCGAGAAGGATCGTCCCTTGAGCATGAAGGCGTCGCTGACGAACTACCGTGTGCGGGACAACGTCGCGCCGCTGGCCGGGAAGCTCCGTTCGGAAGGCATCGAGGTCCGGCCGGGCACCGGCGATGACATCCTGCCGCTCCT
>DATGPC010000397.1:0-3759 GCA_035305265.1 Thermomicrobiales bacterium
GATATGCGCCGGTATGGATGGTTCCGACGCTATGAAGAGATTCTCTTCCGTATCGCCGGCGTCGTCATCATCGCCGGCGTGCTGTACTGCGTGCTGGAGTGGCTCCTGGGCGAGAAGTGTCCCGCTATGTCCCGCTTCCGCCGCGGAGCGCTCCCAGGAGACGGGCAAGCCATCCCTTCGCGCTGGGCTTCTCTTGCATGACTCCCGATATGGGCGAGCCGCTTTCCGTCGATTCTGGGGCATCCTGGGGCGTCGCTTTCGCGGGAAGAGCAAGCTCCTGGGCCTGACGGAGCAATATCCGGAGCTCCCGCTCCGCTTCCGCGCTTCGCTGGGCTTGCTCCTTCCAGTCGTCTCGCTCTTGCTTCAGCTCGTCGATACGCTCGCGAAGGAGCTCCAGCTCGATGGCGTCGCCGGCGTGGGAATCCGTCACCGGCTCGCCCTGGGGCTCTGTGGTGTCGCTCTCTTCACGCGGAAGGATGATGCGCCACTCAAACCCCTGGGGCGTGGGCTCCTTCTCGCCGACGAGCTCGCCCTTCTTCAACCGTCGCCGGATGGTATCGACGGAGACGCCCAGGCGCTCCGCGGCTTGCTTCATGGAGAGCCGCTCTTCCATCGCTCGATACTCCCGCCCATGCGTTTGCCCTGGCGACGCCACCGCGCCCGCCCTGGCGAATGCTACCCCGATGCGTACCCGGAGTTTACGCTAACCTGGCTACCACGAAGGTGTGCGTCAGGACGGTCACACGCGCGCTCAGAGAAGCTCATCAGGCTGGCTCCGTTCATTCAGCGCGGCATCGATGACCGCCCGCAGGCGGCCCGCCGCAGCTGCCGGGGCGGGTGCGGACCAGATGGCGGAGACCACCGCGACACCGTCCGCGCCCGCCCGGATGACCTCGCCCGCATTCGCGACGGTGACCCCACCGATACCGACCAGCGGCAGATGCGCCGGCGGCGTTCAACAGGTTGGCAGCGATATCCATGGAGACGTAGTTGGTAATGCACTGCACCAGCGGGTGCTGTTCCCGCACCATGCGGGACACGGATCCTGGATCGGTTTTCATGTGGCCTCCTTCGTCAGAGTCTGTCAGGGAGTGGGAAGAACTTCACGACCGGGCGGCTTCGTCCGGCCACCAGGTGTGGAAGTGATGGACCGGGCCGTGCCCATGTCCGACGTCGAGCCGGTCGGCGTGGGCGAGGGCTTCGCCGAGGTAGGCCTTGGCTTGGCGCACGCTCTCCTCCATCGGGAACCGTGGCAGCAAGGCCGCGATCGCGGCAGCCAGGGTGCAGCCCGTCCCGTGGGTGTTGCGCGTGGTGATACGCGGCGCCCGCAGCTCGATGATGCCGTCCGGACCGGCCAGGATGTCGATGCTCTCCTCGCTCACCAGGTGGCCCCCCTTCAGCAGCGCCCACTCGCACCCGAGCGCAAGGAGCCCGGCAGCGGCCTCGGGCATCTCTTCCAGGGTGTCCGGATCGTCTCCGTCGAGGAGTACCCCGGCCTCGGGCAGGTTGGGTGTGATCAGCGTCGCCAGGGGGATGAGGCGATCCCGTAGCACATCAATCGCCTCGGGCAGCAGGAGCCGATCGCCGCTCTTGGCGACCATGACGGGGTCGAGGACCACGATCTTCGCCTCGTAATGAATGAGGCGGTCGGCGATGGCCTCCGCGATCCCGGCCGTGGCGATCATCCCGATCTTCACCGCATCGACCCGCACATCATCGAAGACGGCGTCGATCTGGTCGGCGACGAAGGAAGGTTCAAGCGACTCGAAGGACCGCACACCACAAGTGTTCTGGGCGACGACGGCGGTGATCACCGACATCCCGTAGGCACCCATCGCTGAAAAGCTCTTGAGATCGGCCTGGATGCCCGCCCCGCCGGTCGGGTCGGTGCCGGCGATCGTCAGCACGTTGGGAATCATGCCGTCCCCTCCCCGTCCTGCACGGCGGCCGCGGCCTGACGCGCAACGTCCGCGACGCCGAAACTCGTGGCGAGCAGGTTTTGCTCCAGCTCGGCCAGCGGCACCCAGCGCGCCTCCAGGGCATCGTCGCCGGCGACGGGCTCGCCAGAGATCCAGCGACAGAGCACCGCGACCAGGATGAAATGCCGCCGCAATGTGCCGTCGTCCGCATGATCGAACGCATCGACGGCGGTCAAGACACGGAGGGCGTCTGCCTGGACCATGGTCTCCTCCCGCAACTCCCGGATCGCGGCGGCCGGGAGGGATTCACCAGCGTCGATCTTGCCACCGGGAAAGCCCCAGCGTCCGGCGTCGGGCGGATTAGCGCGGCGGACGAGCAGCACCTCGTGATCGCGGACGACGACGGCCAACGTGGCCGCGATCGGCCGCAGGCTCGATAGACACGCGGTCTCAGGAGTATCGACGATGCCAACCATGGGGATCTCCAGTCGCGTGGGGAGATCCGGCACAAGGGGATGGAGATGTGAGGTCCGTCCCTTCGCCGGCATAACCCGGATCAGGTTCAAAGGGTCACTGCGCGCTCAGCAGTATCTCAGCCCCTTCGCGGGACCCCCCTCGGTGAGCTTCAGTCTAGGGTGGGCAACGGAGGTCGTCAATCACAGGCATCAGTCGGCGCGCCGACGAGCCGGCGTTTTCATCGATGTCGGCGATCAGGTCTGCGCCACCCTTAGAAGGCGCCCGCAATAGCGGGCGCCGTTTTTGTGGCCACTACTCCTCCAGCTTTGCCGCATCAATGCCCTCGATCAGCGCGGCCGAGACCTTCTGCACCTCGTCGAGGTTGCGTTTAAAGACCTCCTTATCCGCAGCCCACCGCGCAACATAGGGAAAACTGTAGCTACCGGTGTCGATGCCGTAGTGATTGAGCGCGACAAAGGCGCTGCTCTCGGCCACCGTTTCCGCGTCCTCGCGCTTGACCTGTCCTCGGTGATCGGCCATGTAATGCGCCGCCTCGTGCGTGGGGGTTCTAACCCGCCCGTCGCCCTCCAGCGTGTCGCTCAAGGCGATTAGCATCGTGGCTTGGCCTACGTCGTCGCTGACCTGGAGCTCAGCGACGACCGTGCCCATACACAGGGCAAGTGATGGGAGGCGTTCATCGGCCGATGACGGATTCCGGCTCCTCGATTCCTCAACTGACGGTTCTACTCGGCGTTATCAGCATGGCGGCGGTCCTGCGCACCCGCCACCACCAAGGCCTCGCCTACCTCGTCAACGGCTGGGACCTTAGAGATGATCGTCAGACCTCCATCGACCCGGCATGATAGAGATTCAGGCCAGCCAACGCTCACCCGTCCATGCCATCTCCCAGAACGCGAACTCGTACCGGCTGGAGGTGATGAACGCGTCCTCCATCCGCTTCCGCTGGAGCAATACTCCCACTGTTCCATGCTGATGCTCCTTCACTGATAGAGAGGGGAGCGCTTATAGCCCTTCACGTTCTTCCCATTCCTCATGCTCGCGCTGCATCACCATCTTGCCGAGGCCCTCTTGGAGGCGCTGGAGCTCCCACATAGCAAATACCGCGGATTCATAGTCTCTAGCCCCGTACTTCTTCGCGAGGGCGTAGAGGGCCTGTATGCGTTCTGTCATCTTATCGAGCTCATGCATTAGATCATCTGAGCTCATCTGACCTGCTTCATACGCGCGAACCACATTCGCGTAATGATTCTGGGCAGCCGCTATATCAGGCGCGACCACTCTTCCAAAAGCCTCATCCGCTCTCGGGCGATTAGCTTCCACATGCTTTCCCAGAAAATGTCCTACTACCGTCAACAGAACAAAT
>DATGPC010000398.1:0-4700 GCA_035305265.1 Thermomicrobiales bacterium
GATGACCTGCTTGTTCTTCGCTGTCAGGGAGAACCCGAAGTTGCCGGATTTCGTCGACGTACGAGTAAAGCGCGCGTCGTCCTCGCAGTTGTTCT
This sequence comes from Thermomicrobiales bacterium, assembly GCA_035305265.1. Lineage (GTDB taxonomy): Bacteria > Chloroflexota > Chloroflexia > Thermomicrobiales > UBA6265 > UBA6265. Next base: position 96 of record DATGPC010000398.1, read on the forward strand.
GAACGGACTTTATGCCGTTCACGGCTCCGGCTTTCGCCGCGTACCCTTCGCTGGTGAGGACTGTCTGACCGTTGCTCGACTTGAGTCGGAACCGGTATTCGCCCTTCTTATCGGTGAAGATCTCGAAGTTGCCTGCCATCCGTTCGATGCCTCTGGATGATGGATGAGTAACTGCGGTGGCAAAGGTAAATGCACGAGAGGGGTGAGTCAACATCACCCCTCTCCAGTCTGCCGCTTTCGCTCCCGTCACGAATTGGGTGAAGAAGTGGTGGGATTTTTTTGATTCGATGTGGACCAGCGTCGTATGTCGGCCGATCTCCTCGCCAGATAGGAAAACGCATTGCGCATGCCGACGCTGTCGGCCACGTAAGGCATCACATTCTCACGGCGGATGCCGATGCCTGCACCTTCCGCGAACGCGTCCTGATTGGCCGCAATGTAGTGGAACTGCCAGTTGTATTGTTCTTGCTGATGCTCGACCATCGCCCGAACGCGGTCCCGGGAATACGTGAGCGACGCATTCTCCAGGCCGTCCGTGAGAATGCAGACGAGCACCTGCCCGGGGCGGTCGGCCTCGGGTGTGGCGGCGAGCCTGGCGCCGACGCTGTCGATCGTTCGCCCGACGGCATCGAAGAGGGCTGTCGAACCTCGCGGGACGTACGTCTGAGAGGTCAGAGGCTGCACGTGCTGGACCGGCACCGCATCCAGTATGCAATCGTACTCATGATCGAACAGGACGAGCGTGAGTCTAGCCTCGCCAGGCAGCTTTTGTTGCTCATCGAGGAAGGTGTTGAACCCTCCAATCGCATCGTTCTGAATGGATGCCATCGAACCGGATCGGTCGACGACGCAAATGATTTCCGTGAGTTGGTTGTTCATGATGCACCTCATGCTGCTGCAATGGTTGACTTGCGACACGCATCTTTTGTTTGCTGCGTGGCGTCCATGATCTCGCTAGCGCGGAAACGGCATGCCTGCAGCAGGACCTTAGTGCTCGTGGCACTACATCGATGCACGTAAAAGACGAATGTGTGCCTTAAAATGTGACCTTCACGCGCCGCATAGCGGAGGACTCTATTTCACGCCATGCAATCTCATCCCAGCAAAACCCGCAAACATCGATGCCTGAGGACCACGACGCGCTGGCCCGCGACTTTGAGACTCACAGGGGTTATCTCCACTCGGTAGCTTTCCAGGTGCTCGCCTCCGAAGCAGAGGCGGAGGACGCCGTTCAGGAGAGCTGGCTTCGTCTTTGCCGGTCCGACCCAGCCGGGATCGAAGATCTTCGTGCGTGGCTGACAACGGTGGTCAGAAGGATTTGTCTGGATAAGCTGCGTGCACGCAACGCAATGCCTGAGACCCCGCTGAACGTGCTTGCGGCCAACCGAGACGACCGGCCGCCGGAAGACGGCGAGGAGCCCGAGCAGTTACTGATGACCAGGGAGAGCATTGCGTTCGCCATGGCCATCGTGTTCGATCGGCTGACGCCCGCCCAGCGGCTGCCCTTCGTGCTGCACGACGCTTTCGACATACCGTTCGATGTCATCGCTCGTGTGCTGGGCAAGTCGCCGACCGCCGTACGCAAGCAGGCGAGCCGCGCGCGACAGATCATCCTGGATGGAGCTCCGTTCTCGGATGTCAGCCGGACAACGCGTCCGGGTGCCGTCGAGGCATTCCTCGAAGCCGCGAACCAGGGACGATTTGCCGAGCTGTTGAGGGTACTCGGCGAGGAGAGGGCTTCCAGATGGCCAGATGATCTGGCGTTCCGCACCGCCGTTCCACGTTTGGAGCGCGTCGATGAATTTATGGACTGGGAGCGCCAGATAGGGTATGAAAAGCGGTTCGATCCACTCGCCACCCTGACACTTCACTGGCAGTTGGCGGGAAGAAGGGAGTACGCGCGTGGCTGGCTGGCGGCCTTGATTGAACTGGCGAGTCCCGGTTCCTCGGGCCGATAAGGCCGATTGCGCCCAGAAAAACGAAAGGACGACCTTGAGGGGCGGAAGAGAGGCTCGTTGCAGTGAGCGCGCCGAATTAACGCGATCACGGCAAAACAGCGATAGTAAGCGTCGGATCGACGCCATGCCCGTGCATGTGCAGCCATATTTGACGGGAACACGGTCATATTCATCGATTATATATAATCACCACATTAGAGAGGCCGATATACTCAAAATCTCATCGCGAGCCCGACATTTTGCGCATTATTAGCCAATCAGTGCCACTTCGAATCCATGAGACGTCCGAGCTTGGACGCATCGTCCGTTACCATAGAAAGCGGGCAGGCCTCAGTCGTGCCGCGCTCTCGGAGCTCGCGGGCGTGGGCTCGACGGTCATATACGAGCTCGAGCACGGCAAGCCGACGGTGCAGCTCGACATCCTTCAGCGCATCCTGAAGGCGCTGAACATGCACCTGCTCGTGGATGGAGCGCTCCTCGACGAATACGTGAGCAAGGCCGGTGAGACGCGCTGAGGTCCGGGTAGACGGCAGGCGAGCCGGCGTGCTGTCGGAGGAGCGCTCCGGTTTCGTGTTCGCGTACGACGAAGACTACGACGGACCGCGCGTTTCGCTGACCATGCCGCGGCGGTCCGGACCGTACGCGTTCGACGCGTTTCCGCCCTTCTTCGACGGACTGCTCCCGGAGGGCGCTCAGCTCGAGGCCCTTCTGCGACAGGCGAAGCTGGACCGAAGCGACTACTTCGGGCAGCTCGTGACCGTGGGCGCGGATCTCGTCGGAAACGTAACCGTCCATCCGCTCCCTGAGGGTCGCCCCTTGGGCCAACCGAACGGGGAGGACTGACGTGCCTCGCTGCCCGATATCGTACGAGGACACTCCGGACGGACGCTACTCCAGGACTGGACTCAGGCGCCTCTCGCGCCGGCTCGAAAACCTGCACGATCTGCCGTTCACGTCAGAGGAGCTCCGACGGGAAGCGCTCGCCCGCGCCGCAAAGATGTCGCTTCCGGGACTGCAGCCCAAGCTGAGCGCTGTGCTGAACGTCGCGGAGGAGCGCCTCGACGTCGTCGATCGGGGAGGCCGCTACATCCTCAAGCCCCCGATCCCGGATTACCCGCAGGTGCCCGAAAACGAAGACGTAACGATGCGAATGTCCGCCGCGGCAGGCATCGAAGTGCCGGTCCACGGCATGGTCTACACGGCCGATGGTGCGCTCTGCTATTTCATTCAGCGGTTTGATCGGGTCGGCCGGAAGGGGAAACGTGCCGTTGAGGATTTTGCGCAGCTCCTGGGCCGCTCGCGCGAGACGAAATATACGTCGTCTCTCGAGCAAGTCGCGGGCGCCGTCAACCGATACTGTACGTTCCCCGCCGTCGAGCGCCTGAAGCTCTTCCGCCGCGTGCTCTTCGCCTTCGTCTGCGGGAACGAAGACGTGCACCTGAAGAACTACTCCGTCATCGTGAGAGACAACAAGGTGGAGTTGTCGCCGGCGTACGACCTCGTCAACACGACGATCGTCGTTCCAAGTCCCCAGGAGGAGACGGCGCTACCGGTGGCCGGCAAGAAATCCAACCTGACGCGTGCGACGCTCGTCGAGTATTTCGGGCGCGAACGGCTTGAGCTGACCCAGCGGGCCGTCGACGGCGTTTTGGATGACCTCCGGGCGGCCCGACCGCAGTGGGCCGAGCTGCTGGAGCGGAGCTTTCTGAGCGAGGAAATGCGTTCGGCGTACGCGGAGCTGTTGGAGGAGCGGTGCCGGCGCTTAGGGTTTTGAAAGAGGGGCGAAGAACCCTTTCCTAGATCTCATAGTCATCATATAGCTTGGAGCGCGACACCGCACCGGCATGATCCGTCGTTTGCAAAACTGGATGGCTCATCGGCGTGATCTGTCCTATCCAAAACGCCACGCGGTATGAAGAAGCTGAATCTTGACGATGTCGTCGTGACCAACAATGAGGCCAGGCATCAGTTCGAGGCGGAGGCCAATGGATCGGTCGCGGTATCAAAGTACATGCTGGCCGGCGGCCGGGTGATCTTCACGCATACCGAGGTGCCGCCTGAATTGGAGGGCCAGGGCATCGCCGGGAAGCTGATCCGGACGGCCCTGGAGCATGCCCGGACTGAGGGTCTGGCAGTCTGGCCTGTTTGCCCGTTCGTGCGGAGCTATCTCGAGCGCCATCCCGAATACCAGGACCTCGTCTCGTAGTGTACGACCGCGTCATTCGACAGGGTGGCTGAAGTAAGCGGGCCACGCCATCAACTCTGCGAAGGGAAACGAGAACCTGTCTGATCCACCGCGATCTAATGGAGGCGCGTTGAAAGTACGCTGAACGCGTAAAGGATCATATTATTGGTAGTTTCGATGCAGTTGTACGGAGTCGCGGCGGCCGTGATGTTGATGGTCGGCGGGCAGAATACGTCCCCCGCTAGCGGGCCGCAGAACGATCCGCCGCGCGTGCAGGCGGCGCCCGCGCACAGCAATATCCACATCGACGCACGGCTGGACGAGCCGGCCTGGGCCGATGCCCATCCCACGTCGGAATTTCTGCAGCTCGAGCCCGACGAGGCCAGCCCCGCGACGCGGCGATCGGAGGTCCGCATTCTCTACGGCGAGCAGGACCTCTACGTCGGGGCGATGCTCTACGAT
>DATGPC010000399.1:0-2896 GCA_035305265.1 Thermomicrobiales bacterium
GGTCGGCCTCGGTCGGCTCGCGTTTGCGGTCGAAATACCGCGCAAGCAGGTACAGCACGATAAAGACGCCGTACATGATGGAGATCGTCGGCCGGAAGAAATAGTCGTTGTCCTGCGTGATGAACTTCCCGAGCTCGTCGATGAACGTGCCGAACCCGATACCGCCCACGAACGCGGCGATCGGCTTCCAGTTGGGATGCGTGAACAGCATCACCATCGCGAACGCGATCACCATACCCAGCCCGCCCCAGAGCATATGGGCGATGTGCAGCGTATCGCCGCCAACCTGCGGGTAGCCGGTGAGCCAGAGATAGAGCCGGATGAGGAGCACCGTGGCGACGGACGTCACCAGCCAAATCTCCGTCAGGGCGGCGTTGTTTGGGTCGCGGATTCGATACGGGTTGCCCCGAACATCATTGTTCGTGATCGACTGCGTGAGCTGTGGGTCCATTCGCGTCCTGTCCGGTCGTATGTGCGAGCCATGTGTCAATGGTGCGCAATTGTACGTCCAGAACGCGCATTTGGAGCGCGTTCGCGCCCCTGATCACGTCTCGTTCCGGTCAGGTCGTCCCGATCCGCTCGCCCGTATCCGGGTCGAACCAACGCAGCTTGTCCGGCTCGGGCCTCAGCAACAGGTCGTCGCCCGGCTTGATCTGCGCATCCGCTCGCACGAGCACCTTGATCAACTGGTCGCCGATCTGGCCGGTCACCAGGAGCTGCGAGCCCAGCAACTCGACAACAACGACATTTGCTACCAGGCCGTCCGATGGCGCGCTCCCGTCCAGCACGCGGCTCTCGATGTTCTCGGCCCGGATCCCCATGAGGACGTGTTGCCGCCCATCGGCCACGAGCGATGCCGGTACCGGGATGCTGTGGCCGCCCAGCTCCGCTCGCGGCTGGCCGTCATCCGACCGGAGATGGACGTCGAGGAAGTTCATCGGCGGATTGCCAAGGAACCCGCCAACGAAACGCGTCGCCGGGTTCTCGTAGACGTCCGCCGGCGCCCCGACCTGCACGATCCGCCCCTCGCTCATGACCGCGATGCGGTCACCGAGGCTCATGGCCTCGACCTGGTCATGGGTGACGTAGATGGTGGTCGTCTTGAGGTCGGCGACCAGTCGCTTCAGCTCGGCGCGGAAGTTCAGGCGCAGCAGGGCGTCGAGGTTGGAGAGCGGCTCGTCCATCAGCAGCACCGAGGGCTGCATGACGATCGCACGGGCCACGGCCACGCGCTGACGCTGGCCGCCGGAGAGTTGGGCAGAATACCGGTCGAGGTAGGGCGTCAGCTGCACCATCTCGGCCGCCCGCTCCGTCCGTTCCCGGATCTCACCTTTCGGCACCTTCTTCATCCGCAGCCCGAAGGCGATGTTGTCGAATACCGTCAGGTGCGGGAAGACGGCGTAGCTCTGGAAGACCATCGAGATGTCCCGCTTGCGCGGCGGCGCATCGGTCACATCGCGTCCACCAATGAGGATGCGGCCCGCTTCGGGGTATTCAAGCCCGGCGATCATCCGCATGATCGTCGTCTTGCCGCAACCGCTCGGCCCGAGCAGGACCATGAATTCCTGGTCGGCAATCGTCAGGTCCACGTTGTCCACCGCCCGGACCTTGCGGTCGAAAATCTTCGTAATGTTCTTGAGTTGGATCTCGGCCATCGTGCTCTCCTCCCCCTACCGGGAGACACGCCCCCACAACCCGAGGAGGTACCGGCGAATCAGGAAGATGAAGATCAGCGACGGCGCGAGCATGAACCACGCGGCCGCGAACCGGAAGTGCGGTGGCGATGACGTCAGCGTCGCCAGCACCTGGGCCGGCAGCGTCCGCTCGCGCAGCGTCAGGATCACGGCGGCAAACGTCTCGTTCCAGGAAAGGACGAACGCGAAGATGGACGCCGCCGCCAACCCCGGTAGCGCCAACGGCAGCACGACCCGGATGAACGCCTGCAATGGCGTGCACCCGAGCGTAAGCGCCGCTTCCTCGAGATCGTGCGGCACGCTGACGAAGATGCTGCTCGTGACAAGGATCGTGAACGGCATCGCCAGCGCCGTATGCATGAGGGCAACGGCCCAGATCGAGTCGTAGATGCCCCAATTGATGAACGTCACGGCAAGCGGAATCGAGAGGATCACGATCGGGAACGCGCGCGTGGACAGGATGATCAGCCGGTAGGCATCGCGTCCCTTGAAGACGTACCGCGCGATCGCGTACCCGGCCGGCGCACCGATCAGCGTCGAAAGCACCAGCGTGACGACAGCCACCAGCACGCTGTTCCAGAGCGAACCGAGGACGCCCGTCGAGTTCACGAAGAAGTCCATCGAGTCCATGGAGAACTCGCGGGGAATGAAGTGCTTTGGATATTCGCGGACGATCTCGCGCGGGCTGAACGCCGTGATAGTAATGAGATAGATTGGCAGCAACACCCAGATCGCGAGGATCACCGCAGCAACGTAGAGCCCTGCGCGGCCAAGGATCGCGCCACGGCTACGCCTCTGCGCGCGCGGAAAATCGAGCGTCGCGTCCGGTTGCCCGGATGGGCGATCGACAGTCGTGCTCATCCCAGGGTCTGCTCCTTCCGCACCGGCACGAGCCACAGGAAGAGCACCGTGCTCAGGATCGACAACAGCAGGATCAGCGCGGCATATGCTGCCGCGACATGGGGATCACGGTAATCCTGGTACCAGCGATACGCCTCCGCCGACAGCACCGTCATCGCCTGGCCCGCCAGCGCAATGACGACCGCAAACGCCTGGAACGCGAGGATGGTACGAAGGATCAGCGCCACTTGCAGGCTTGGCCGGAGCATCGGCAGGATGACGCGGGTGGTCTTCTGCCAGAAGCTCGCGCCGAAAACATCGGCCGCTTCCAGGTAGTCCTTCGGGATGCCTTGCAGACCCGC
>DATGPC010000400.1:0-6578 GCA_035305265.1 Thermomicrobiales bacterium
CGTGTTGAGGGTGTGATCGGATCGCTGCCCGCGCAATTGCGCGCGAGCCATCCGCAGGAGAGCCGGGTAGATGGCGGCCACGAGGCGGTCGAAGGCCTCGGCCTCGCCGCCTTCGAAGTCCTTCAGGAGTTGTGTGATGGGAGCTTCGGGCATATCGGTTCGACCGGAAGATACGTCGCAGTCTGTGAGCCGCCGATATGTAGAGCCGATTCGATCGACGTGAAACGAATGGATTGCTCCCGAAGCGGACCTGCCTTAGCATTAATGATGAAACTGCTCGGAAGCATGCCGACCCTTTGACAGGATATCGTGGGTGAATCCAGCCGTACATCGACAACCGAGCTGCTCAACACGATCGACGACGATCCTGGCGCGCTCGATCGCGTGCTGCCCGTGGTCTACGAGGAGCTCCGCGAAATGGCCCATCGGAAACTCGTCCGCGAACGCGATGCGCACACGTTGAACACGACCGACCTGGTGCACGAATCCTACCTGAAGCTCGTCGACGATGCACGGGTCACCGAGCGGGGAAAGGCTTACTTTTTCGCGGCAGCGTCTCGCGCCATGCGACAGGTGCTTGTCGATTATGCCCGCCGGCGGAACGCAATGAAGCGCGGGAGTGGCCGAAAGCCACTTTCGTTGGACGAGCGAGAGATCGCCGTCGACATGCTGGCAGGTGAGCTGATCGACCTGGATGACGCGCTCGAACGGCTCGCGGAGGTCAACCCGCGGCAGGTCCAGGTCGTCGAGTGCAGGTTTTTCGGGGGATTGAGTGTCGAAGAGACGGCCCAGGCACTCGGTGTGTCGACCCGGACCGTCAAGTACGACTGGGCGTTCGCTCGCGCCTGGTTGTTCGACGAGCTCAACATGTGAGGGCGACGGTTCGGGCGATTGCCCCTACCGCACCGGCTTTACGCAGGTATTTCGGGGCTGCCCGTACGTTCGGCGGGTCCGCTCGCACGAGTCGAGAACGAAATGTCGGCTATCGCCAACGAATACTGGGAGCAGATCGAGGCGCTCTTCGCGGCAACCCTCGCGCTCTCACCTGAGGAGCGAGAGGCGCTTCTGGAGGCGTCCGGCTGCGACGCATCTCAACGCGAGTTGGTCGAGCGGCTTGTGACCGCGCACGAGAAGTCGGGAAAATTTCTAGCTGAGCTTCCTATCGACGGTATCGCGGATATAATCCGATCTGTGGAGGCTCCTCTCGAGAAGGGAAGTTATGTGGGCCCATACCGGATCGAGCGTGAGCTGGGTCGCGGCGGGATGGGACGCGTTTACCTCGCGCAGGACACGGCCCTGCATCGGCCCGTTGCCCTCAAGTTTTTGCCGCCACATCTCAACGCGGATGAGCGTGCGAAGAACCGGCTGATCAGGGAAGCACGAGCGGCATCCCGGCTGGACCATCCTCACATCGCAGTGGTGCATGACATCGGCGAGTCCGCCGACGGGCAGCTATACATCGCGATGGCTTATTACGAGGGTGAGACGCTGCGCGAGAAGCTGAAGGCTGGCCCCCTGCCGCTGGAGTCCACCCTGGATCTCTTCGAGCAGATCACTCGGGCCCTGGCCGCTGCTCATGCCGAAGGCATCGTACATCGCGACGTAAAGCCGGGCAACGTCATCGTGTTGCCGCCGTCGGAGGTGTCGCATCGGGGTGAAACCGCAAAGCTCGTCGATTTCGGGATCGCCACGGCGGCGGACCAGGCCGATCGTGTGGATGGCGGAGATGGAGCCGAACGACATCCGCTTGACGGATCATCCCGCGATGACATCCTCCAGAATGAATCCACGGGCGCGCGGACCGGCGCGATCCGCGGAACGCTGCCCTACATGTGTCCCGAAGGAACGCGCGGCGAAACGGTCAGCGCAGCGGGCGACGTTTGGAGCCTCGGGGTACTTCTCTACGAGATGCTCGCAGGGCGCCGACCTTTTCGGGGCGAGACGGTCGGTGAGGTGATCGATGCCGTCAGGGAGCACGAACCCGATTCGCTTCAGCGCCTCGTGCCCGAAGCTCCGGCGGCCATCGTGGAGATCGTAAACAAGTGCCTCGAGAAGGATCCGGCGCGGCGCTATCCCGACGCCGGTGCACTGCTCGCCGCCCTTCATGCGACAAACGTGCAAACGCCCAGGCGTCAATGGGGCGCGGTCTCGAGAACCGGACGGTGGGCACTGTTCGCCGGAGTAGCCGCCGTGATCGTGATTGCCTTGACCTCGCGCCAGTTTCTCGCCGGATCGCGCGACCGTCCCATCGCGGAGGACGTTGCCCCAACCATTGCAACAACGCTCGAGCCTCGGCTTATCGCCGTCCTCCCACTCGACAACCTGAGCGACGATCCAGACGACGAGTACTTCGCCGCGAGCATCGGGGATGAGGTCGCTGCTCGGCTTGCGCGTCGGCGTGGGGTACGGGTTGTGTCGGGATCATCCATGCTAGCCCATCTGATGCGCCGGGGCACCTATCCTGATCGCGTTCCCGAAATCGGCGGCGATCTGGGTGCGGAGTTGGTCCTCGTTGGCCGTGCCGACAAGCACGGTAACCAGGCATCGCTGGAGGTCGAGCTGCTCGCAGCAGAGCGTGACTCCATCATCTGGTCGGGACAATACGACAGTCAGCTTTCCGGCGTATTTCCTCTGGCCGATACGGTCGTGCGGCACATCGCAATCTCGATGGGCCTGCCGGCGCAAGACAGTGGTCCGGATGTCGCCGAACGCGCGTTTTCGGTCCATCCGGAAGCGAATGAGCTCTACCTGAAGGCACGCTACTACTGGAACAAGCGCACCGGCGAGGATCTGCAGAGGGCCAAGGCCCTGTTCGAGGAAGCTATCGACGTCGATCCTGTCTTCGCGCGCGCGTGGGCAGGTCTGGCCGAGCTGTACAACGTCTACGCCGGCTACAATCTCTCAACGATCGACGAATCGTATCCGAGGGCGCGCGCCGCTGCTGAGCGCGCGCTGGCTCTCGATTCCACACTGGCCGAAGCTCACGCGGCGCTCGCCACGGTCCTGTCGGATTACTACTGGCGCACCGACGACGCCGAGCACCATTTCAGGAAGGCCATCGAAAGCGATCCCGATCAGGCGGTCGCGCTCTACTGGTTCAGTGAGTTCCTGGCAAACCGAGGTCGATTCGACGAGGCCCTCGAGATGGCGCGACGCGCGCAGGACGCCGATCCCTTCTCGCTCATCGCGCACGCCGATGAAGGGCGCGTGTACTATCTCTCGCGTCGCTACGACCAGGCTATCCGTCATTTCAAGAAGACACTCGAACTGGGGGACCAATTCGTGGCTTACCTCTATCTGGGATTGTCGTACGCTCAGAGCGGCATGCTCGATGAGGCCATCGCGACCCTGGAGCGGGCCCTGGTCCTCTACCCGTACCCGGACGTGATGGCGCTGCTGGCGAACGTCTACGCTCGGGCCGGCCGGCAGGCGGATGCGACGCGCCTGCTCGATGAGCTCCTTGCTCTGCGGGAGAAGGAGGACGTTGAGGCTGCCGTCATCGCCGCCGTACATGTCGGGATGGGCGATACGGAAGCGACCCTCACCTGGCTCGAGCGAGGCTTCGAGGAGCGGAACTGGCAGATGACCTTCCTTGCGACCGAGCCCGTCTTCGATCCGGTGCGCGAAGAGCCTCGATTCCAAGAGCTGTTGTCGAGGGTGAGAGCTTCCCCGTAGCCAACTCCGGCCTCGCATCCGTTGGATACTTCTCTCTGATCAAGGGCCCGCTATTTGATCAAATGCATCGTTCGGCTTTGTACACGGTCGCCCGCTCGCAGCCGGTAGAGATACACGCCGGACGGCATAGGGCGCCCGTCGCGGTCGCGTCCATTCCAGCGCACTTCGTAGGCACCGGCAGGCTGGCGTGTGTCGACGAGTAGTCGCACTTCCTGGCCGAGCAAATTGTAGACGCTCAGAGATATGTGCTCGGGTTGGGCGAGTCGGTACGCCAGCGTCGTGCCTGGATTGAAAGGGTTCGGATAGTTTGGAAGCAACGTGAATGTCTCAGGCACCGTCTGCGGGTCCTCGGCGCTCGTTCCGATAGCGCCTGCATCGACCTTGAGCACCTGCCCGTCGGTCATGGCCGTGACGTACAGGTCTCCGCCCGGACCGAAGGCGATGCCCGCCGGGTGACTCAGGCCGGTCACGAGCGTGTCGATCTCCGTGCCGTCGATCCGCACGATGCTGCCGGCGTTCGCGGCAAATCCCGACTCCAGACTAAACGCCCCGAACTGTGACGCGACCAGATCGCCCCGAGGACTCAATTGCAGATCGACCACCGTGGTCAGGCCGGACACGAGGAGCGATGTCGACCCGTCCGATCCGAGCTCCAGGATGCGTCCTTCGCCGTCCGGCATCGGGAACCCGGGGAGACAACTGACGAGAAGGCGCTCTCCATCGTACACGATGCCCGTCGGGACGGCCTGGCTCATCGGAGGCCCGACGGGCGTCGGATTGGCAACGGGTGGCAGCGTCGCGAATACGGTCCAGTCGCCCCCCTCCGCGGTGCGCCGGAGAACGGCGTTAGCAGACGCATCGACGACGAACAGATCGTCCTCCGGACCGAACGCGAGATTGTAGATGTTTGATTGGTTTGTGTCGTCGTCAAATTCATGCCCGATGACGAACGTGGCGACATCCTCCTGTTGATCGACATCCTCCAGACTCAGTGGCGTTTGGCCCGGTGTGAAGCCCGTCGTGTCGACGATAAGGAGGTACCCATCGGGAGACTCCTCGCCCAAGCCCAGCGTCGCCCACAAGTGGCCGTCGCGGAAGCTCAGGTGATGCGCCCCTTCCGGAAAGCCCTGGACGATGTTTGACGGCATTCCGTCGATGAACGTCGCCACCTCGCCCTCGGGCGTGATCACCGAAATTCGCGCGTCGTCGTTACCGGTGCCCTGTTCAGCCACCCAGACCCATCCTCGCTCGTCGACGGCGATGCCCTGCGGCGCGCGCAGATCCGAGGCGACCACCTCAGGCGCGACTTGCCCGCCCGCCGTCCGCGAGGCGAGCATTAAAACAAGAGTGACAAAGAGAGTCTTCTTTGGGACGTTGAAGTATCGAATCATGACGTGCTCCCTCCGGGTTGATGTTGAGGCATGCAGGTTCGGCCGGACTAATTCCGGCGTCTATCGTACCTGCGGATGCCTCGCCCGGAAGGGGCAAGCACACCTGAAACTCCGCGACCGGCCCCGGCTTTCCACGTCTGAGTGAACGCAATGGCGGATCGAAACGGACATATCGAGCTCCCCGTCGAGGGCATGGACTGCGCCGGCTGTGCGCGGAGCGTGCAGCGGGCGATCGCGGAGGTCCCGGGCGTCGAATCCGTCGAAGTGCTCCTCGGCGGCGAGAAGGCTATCATCCGCTATGCGGGGGCGTCGCCAGATGAAGCCCGGCTCCGGCAGGCCGTCGAACGCGCCGGATACCGCATCGGCCGGCCGGCCGGCCAGCCCACGGTCGCGAACGGCGGGCCGCATCCGGCCCAACCAGCGACGGATTCAGATAGCGGGAACCTCTCGAAGCGCATTCTCGGGCTCTTCGGCCTTGTTTTCGGCGCCGTGCTGGTCGTGGTCATCGCCGGCGAAATCCTCGGGCTATTCGACATCCTCAAGGACATCGTGCCGCTGCCCCTCGGCATCCTCCTCGTGCTGGCGATCGGGTATCCGGTCTTCAAGCAGGTCGTCCGGGCGGCGCTTCGCCGGCGCATCATCGCACACACGCTCATGGCGGTCGGCGCCCTCGCCGCCCTCGCGGCCGGGGAGTGGGTCACGGCAGCCATCGTCGTCTTCTTCATGCGCATGGGCGACTACGCAGAGCGGTTCACGACCGAGCAGGCTCGCTCCTCGGTCAGGTCGCTGACCCGCATGGCGCCGCGCACGGCCCGTGTGGTCCGCGAGGATGGGGAGCACGAGCTGCCCATCGACGAGGTACGGCCCGGCGACACCGTGCTCGTGCGGCCCGGCGAGCAGATTCCGGTGGATGGAATCGTGATCGACGGCCGCGCCACCATCGACCAGTCCGCCATCACGGGCGAGAGTATGCCCGTGGACGTCGAGGCGAGGAAACGCGTCTATGCGGCGACCATCGCACAGCTCGGGGCGCTGCGCATCCGCGCACGTGCGGCGGGCCGCGACACGACATTCGGCCGCGTCATCGAGATGGTCGAGCACGCGGAGAGCCATCGGGGCGAGGTTCAGCGGTACGCGGACCGCTTTTCGGGCTACTATCTGCCCTTCGTGGCGCTCGTGGCGCTCGTCACCTACCTCCTGGGCGGCGGGCTGATGGCGACGATCGCCGTCCTGGTCGTGGCCTGCTCCTGCGCGTTCGCGCTGGCCACGCCGGCCGCCATCCTCGCGTCGGTGGGCGCAGCCGCGCGGCATGGCCTCCTGATCAAGGGCGGCAAGTACATCGAGCAGCTGGCGGCGGCCGATGTGGTGCTCATCGATAAGACGGGCACCCTCACGTTAGGGCGGCCGGAGATCGAGCGGGTTATCCCGCTGAACGGGTACCCGGAAGAGGAGCTGATTCGGCTCGCGGCGGGGGCGGAGAGGCATTCCGAACATCCGCTCGCGGCGGCCGTG
>DATGPC010000401.1:0-3771 GCA_035305265.1 Thermomicrobiales bacterium
CCGGTGGTCACGGCGTTCCCGAACGGGTTGAAGCATCCCGGAGGATCGGGATTGTAGAGCGGATCGGCGGGATCGCGGCAGGCATCGAGCGCCGCCTGCAGCCGGGTGGCCGACGTGTCGAACCTGCCGATGTAGCCCGGATCCCGGAACTCGTAGCTCGAATCGACGACCGCTGCGTCCAGGTACCAGTCGCGACCGCCGATCTCCAGGTTCGCGCGCATCCCCAACGATATCGTGTAGCTGTCTCGTTGCGTCGGTTTGTCCTGGACGCCGATGTCGAACGACCCTGCGTTGTTGCCGTACGGCCGTCCCCACCACTTCACGCCGGTTGCGATCGGGGGAAGCTGCGCGTCCAGCTCCGCCGGAAAGTCGGGATGCGAACGGGGAATGATGACCGGGGCAAAAGTCGGGAACGTCGGGCTGGACGCCGTCTTGATGCGTTGCCGTGAAAAGCTGATCTGGCCGCGCGCCTCCAGGTTCCGGGTCAGGTTGTAGGTGAAGTTGCCCCAGCCGGTCGTACGCTCCTCGTCGGGAAGTATGGAGTCGAACACCATGTTGTCGGTGGAGCACAATCCACCGGCGAGGAAGGAGATGCCGAGCCCTGCGGAAGTGCCGCATTCCGGGTCCGGCAGCGGCCCCCCCACCGGAAAGCCTGTCGCGCCATCCCCCACCCACGGCTGGTAGTTGCCGGGATTTCCGAATGTCGAGCTGAAGAAGCTGCGTGCACCGGGTGGCGGCGTTTTCGCGCTCGGCAGGTCCCGAACGAAGACGAGGTCCTTGCTGGTGCGCTCCACGGCGATCGTTGCCGATCCACGGTCACTGCTGGCGCCACCGATGGCCGAGATCGACCACTCGTCCCTGCCAATCGTGTCGCTCGAGCGATAGTCGAGCTGGACATCGAAGCCGTCGAAGTCCTTTCTGGTGATGATGTTGACGACACCGGCAACTGCATCCGAGCCGTACGTCGCCGAGGCCCCCGTCTTGAGCACATCGATGCGCTCGATCATGACGACGGGAATCTGGCTCAGGCTGACGCCCTGGCCCTGGTGGGCCGCTACCCTGTGCCCGTCAACGAGGGTCAGCGTCGCGTCGAGACCCAGCCCCCGCAGGTTGAACTGACCCGTCGCACCGGCTTCGGAACCCGTTCCGCCGATGTCTTGGGACGCAAGGTCCGAGCCCGTGTTGATGCTGAGGTACTGCACGGCGTCGATGACGTCCATGGCACCCTGGCTGGCCAGATCCTGGGCGGTGATCTGCTGGACCGGGGACGGCCCCTTGAACGAGCTGCGCTGGATATACGACCCAGTGACGACGATCTCCTCCGGCTGGGAATCAGCCGATTGGGCCGCCACCTGTCCGGACAGCGTCAGCATCAGCAAAGCCAGCCACACCGTCAATCGCAGACCGTGGCGCGATGCTTCGGCCGCCGACGGAGTCTCCCCGGCAAACGAACTGAGGCCCATTCTCCCCCTCCTTTCCCCCAAACTCCCGGAGCCCGTACGTCACTGCGCCAAGGCGTCCTATGACGGAACCGGGATCCAAAAAAAATCGATAATTTTACGTTCGTGTATATTTGCTCGACTTCTCGACATTATGCTAATTTAATCGCGATTGCAAGACGGTCGCCGGATGGCCGGTTTCTCGATAAGTCTCGACAAAGAAACCCGCTGGCAACGGCATTCGCCACGGCACGCGGCAGCGCCCGCGACAGGGAGCAAGCAACGATGAGAGCGATTGCGATTCTTTCGACCTTTGCCGTTTGCCTGGCAGCCTGTTCACCTGCCGACGTGGAGCACGCGGATCTCATCCTCCACAACGGTACCGTTGTCACGGTCAATGACGCTTTCGACACGGCGGAAGCCGTAGCGGTCGCCGGCACATCGATCCTGACCGTCGGCACCAACGAGCGCATCCTCGCGATGCGCGGTCCGGACACCGTGCTGATCGATCTCGGCGGCAGGGTCGTGCTGCCCGGCCTGGGTGACTCGCACAACCACATGTCCGGCGTAGGAATGTCCCTGCTCTTTCCGTCTCTCGAAGGCTCGGAGTCGATCGCGGATATCGCGAACGTCATCGCTGCCGCCGCCGAGGAAACACCGGAAGGCGAGTGGATTCAGACTGCGACGATCGGGGAGCCGGCCATCTCGGCGCTGCTGAAGGAGCGCCGGTATCCGAACCGGTGGGATCTCGATCCAGTCTCCCCGAACCATCCGGTGCTCATTTCTGCTCCGCACGTCTCGATACTCAATTCCGCCGGACTCCGGGTAGCGGGCATCACCCGCGACACGAAGGACCCGGCCGGAGGCGAGATCGTCCGCGATCCCGAGACGGGCGAACCCACCGGCGTACTGCTGGAACGGGCGCAGAGCCTCGTCCAGGGATTTCTGCCTCCCGTAACGGATGCCATGCGGGATGAAGCGTTGGCGCGCGCGATGGCCGAGTACAACCGCAGCGGGCTCACGAGCATCGTCCAGCACGGCATTACGCCGGATTTCGTCCGCGCCTTCCAACGTTTGTGGGCAGCCGGCAGGATGACCGTGCGCGTTACGCTGTTTCCGTACGTCGATGCCGGGCGGGACCTCGGCGACATCGAGGAGGAGCTGGAGGCACTCAGCGCATTTGCATCGTACCCGGGCTTTGGTGACGAATTCCTGCGGATCGCCGGGATAAAGCTCGGCTTCGATGGCGGCGTGGGAATCGGGACGGCACTGCAACGCGAACCCTACCGTGGGCCCGGCGGCGAGTCCTCCTACGGCATCCAGCGGATTCCGGACGACAAGTTCGCGGCTATAGTCCGCCTCGCGGTCGAGAACAACCTGCGCGTTGCGGTACACGCGTCAGGGGGCGGCGCCATGGACAAGGTGTTCGCGACGTTCGAGAAACTCCAGGGGACCCGGGACCTGACCCCGATGCGGCACGTCGCCGTGCACGCCCAGTTGCCCACCGAAAGAAACTTCGCGCAGGTGAAGAATCTGGGGCTGGCGATCGCTGCACAGCCCATCTTTCAGTACAGCATGGGCAACGGGTACGTGAAGTACCTCGGGAAAGCCCTGGCCGACCGGTCGAACCCGATGCGGACGTGGTACGAGAACTCGATTCCGGTTGCGCTCGGTTCCGACGCCCCCGTAAACCCTCATTCACCGCTGCTCGGCATCTGGTACACGCAAACGCGCCTGGACAAGGCGACGGGAGAGGTACTTGGCGCAGACCAGACGATCAGCCGCGAACAGGCACTGATCGGCTATACCCGCAACGTCGCATTCTCCACCTTCGAGGAGGAGGTGAAGGGGTCGATTGAGCCGGGCAAGCTTGCAGATATGATCGTTCTCGACCGGGACCTGCTCTCCTGCCCGGTCGACGAGATCAAGGATATCGAAGTACTGATGACGATCGTAGGCGGCAAGATCGTATACCGCCGTGGCGACGCGATCTGATCGAGGCGCTGCCGGGGAATGGCAGCGCTAAAGCCCGGCAGGCCCCTGCACGGCTGCCACCATCGTCCGGCCGGGGCCAAAGGATACGCGGCCATGGGGACGCGCTAGAATGGCGGGACCTTCCGTTCGGAGAGACCGCCATGAACCCGCCTGTTCTGGTTGCCGCATTCTGCACGTTTCTCGTCCCGACGGCCTTGGCAGCCGCAGCGGACGACACGCCCCTCATCCCGCGCGAGCACATCTTCGGCAACCCGGAGAAGGCTTCCGGCCAGATCTCCCCGGACGGCGAGCACCTCGGGTTCCTCGCGCCGCGTGACGGGGTGCTGAACGTGTGGGT
>DATGPC010000402.1:0-5591 GCA_035305265.1 Thermomicrobiales bacterium
GACCTCTCCCTCTTCGCCCAACGCGAACGCGGCTACGGGGATCGAGCGCTCGAAGTCGATGTAGCGGCTGTCGCCTCCCGTCAGGTAGGCGAACCATGGCCCACGGATCGGGAAGCTGAGGCACTCGATGTAGCGCTGCGAGAGATCGGGCCGCTGACGTAGGACCTCGAGGTCCGCCGTGCCGCTCGGCCAGTTCATCTCGTCGTAGATCCAGGTTTTCAGTCCGAGCCGGTCCGCTTCCTCGACTGCGAGCCTAATCCGATCCCGGAATTCCTCCCCGAGGTACTTCAACTCCAGCCCGAACCGGCCGTGCAGGATGATCCCCGGCATCCCCTTGTCCCGGAACTCCTGGAGCTGATATTTCATCTCTTCCGGATCGAGCTCGCCGTTGAGGAACCAGAACGGATAGATGCCGTAATCCCGCTCGGGCTCCTGGAATGCTTCGGGTGTCGCCGCAACCTCTGACCATGGTTTCCTGGGCATATATGACTCCGGCTTTCATTCGCATCGAACCGTGCAATCGTTTGCGCGGTGGTAAATCACCACATCCAGGAGGCTGCGATCAGCGGCTACTTCATGCCGCTGATCGCGATGCCACGAACGAACTGGCGCTGGAACAGGAGGAAGATCACGACCATGGGCACCGTGGCGATGACCGAGCCGGCCATCAACAGGTCCCACACCGTACGGTTGCGGACGACAAAGAGCGCGAGGCCAAGCGGCAACGTCCGTAGCTCTTCGCTCGTCACGATGATCAACGGCCAGAAGAAGTCGTCCCACTGATACGTGATCGTGAAGATCCCGAGCGCGGCCAGGGCCGGACGGCACAGCGGCATCACGATCTGGCTGAAGATGCGGAACTCTCCCGCACCGTCGATCCTTGCCGCGTCGAGCAGGTCATCGGGGATGCTCTTCATGTACTGCCGCAGCAGGAAGAGGCCGAACGCGCTCGCCGCCTGCGGGACGATGAGTCCCCAGTAGGAATCCAGCCAGCCGCTCCCCCCGCTTCCCATGGCATCGTTCCCGCCGAAGAACGGGATATGCTTCAGGATCACGTAGTTCGGGATCAGGGTCACCTGACCGGGAATCATCAGCGTCACGAGCGTGATAACGAAGAGAATGTCCCGACCCGGGAACTGCCGCTTCGCGAAGGTATAGGCCGCCATCGAGCTGGTGAAGAGCTGCAGCGCTGTAACCGTGATCGCCACGTAGGCGCTATTGAAGAAATATCGTCCGATCCGCTCCTGCTGGAAGAACTCGATGTAGTTGTCGAAACTCGGGTTGCGAGGGATCCAGCTTGGCGGCCAGCGGAACATCTCGCTGACATCCTGGAGCGAGGCGCTGAACATCCACGCGAACGGCCCGACGAATATGATCGCGCCCGCAGACAGCAGGGCGTAGATGATCGCCTTTTGCCCCATCGCGTTCCAGTCGGTCCGCCGCTTTTTCCCATCATCCGGTGGAATCGGGATCGCGCCCTTCGATGGTGTCGGAGTCAAGACTGCCACTCGGTCGTATCCTCTCGTTCCTGTTCCTGGGCATCAATAGGAAACGTCGCGCCGCATGAATCGGAGCTGGAAGACGGTAAAGACCAGCATCAGCCCGAAGAGCGCGAACGCCATCGCGGCCGCGTAGCCCATGTTGAAGTCCTTGAAAGCGGTCGTGTAGATGTACCAGACCACGGTTCGGGTGCGTCCGAGCGGTCCACCATTGGTCATGATGAAGATCTGCGTGAATACCTGGAACGACCCCAGCACCGACGTCACCAGGAGGAACAGGGTTGTCGGCGCAAGCAACGGGATGGTGATGTCCTTCAATCGGCGCCAGCCCGTTGCTCCGTCGATCTTCGCCGCGTCGTAGTAGTCCTCAGGGATTGACTGCAGCCCTGCGAGGTAGACGACCATCGTGTACCCGACGCCCTTCCAGACGCTGGTGATGATGACGGCGGGCATCGCGAGGTTCTTGTCCGAGAGCCAAAGGAGTGGCTCGTTGATCAGCCTCAGCTCCATCAGGTAGTAGTTGAGCAGCCCATAATCGCCGTTGTACACCCATTTCCAGATGATCGAGGCGATCACCAATGGCGTCAGGACTGGTAGGTAGAACAACGCCCTGAACAATCCGCGAGCCCGGATCTGGTTGTTGAGCAACAGGGCAACCAGGAGACCGATCCCCATCGTCAGCGGCACCGACCCCAGCGTGTAGTAGGCGGTATTCATCACCGCCTGGTGGAATCGCGAATCGCTCGCCAATCGCGTGTAATTCTCGATACCCACGAACGGCTTGTGCGACTCGAGGATGTTCCACTCGTGGAAGCTGAGATAGAACGCGTACCCCACCGAGAAGAAGGTGAAGACACCGAACATGAGCAGGACGGGCAGCAGGAATACGTATGCTGACCATTGCTTGCGCATCTCGCGAAGAACGCCGCGCTTCTTACGTCGTTGCAGTTGGTTCCTCGGGATAGCCTGCGGGCGTTCAACCGCGGTGCTTACTGCCATCAGGGATCCTTTCGGGGTCCGGGTTTCTCCCGTGCCCGGGTCGGGCACGGGAGGTCGTGTTCGTTACCCTTCGAGCAGCGGCTGTCCTTCCATCGCCGCTTCATCTAATGCCGTGGCAGCGTCGACCTCGCCGTAGATCGCGCGCCCGAGCGCATCGTTCAGGAGTTGCTCGACCGAACCGAAGTTCTCGTTCTGCGCCGTGTTGGTCACGCCGCACTCCATCTGCTCCGCGAAGCCCTGCATGATCTCGTTCCCTTCGAAGAACGCCGGGTCCTCGAGCAAGGATGTCCGCGTCGGCAACAACGTGGTCGGGTTCTCCTCCGTACCGCGCGTCCACAGCGCGAGGTTCTGGGGCGCGGACAGGAACTCGATCCACTTCCATGCCGCGTCGTGGTTCTGCGACGCCGCCGGGATGACGAGCGTGTCGCCCGCTACCGTCGTCGCGCAGCGCTTCCGCTCTGGCAATGGAGCAGCGTCCCAGAGCCCGTCAATGTCCGGGAACTCGCTCTGCATCACGCCCGCGAACCAGGCGCCGGCGACGTACATCCCGACCTGCCCCTGCGAGAAGGCGATCCGGCCGTCGTAGGAGTTCGAATTGAGGTAGTCCGCCGGTGAGTAATCGGCGAGCCCGACATAGAACCCCGCCGCCTCCTTGCCCGCGTCGCTTTTGAAGAGGATCTCCATCCCGTCCTCGGAGAGCAGCTCACCGTCGTTCTGCCAGAGGAACGGGTACCAGTAATACGCGGCCTCCGGGGCGAACAGGATGAAGCCATATGTGTTCTCGTCGGGATTGGTGAGCGCCTCAGCCGCGGACTGCAGCTCTTCCCACGTCGTTGGCGGCGCGGTAATGCCTGCAGCCTCGAACATGTCGGTGCGATAAAAGAGACCGGTTGTCTCACCGTCGATCGGGAGCCCGTAGACGGTCTCCTCGTAGACCGATGCGTCGAGGAACGCCTGGACGTAGTCGTCGAGGTCGATCGCGGCACTCTTCTCGATGTACGGGCCGAGGTCCAGGAGTGCGTTCCGGGACGCGAAGTCGATCACCGCCGACTGATCGAGGAATTGGACATCCGGAGGATTGCCGCCCGCGATCCGGGTCGTCAGGCGGTCGGTCGCCTCCTCCGCCGGCACGTCCTGGAACTCGATCGTGATGTTCGGATGCAGCTCCTGGAACTGGTCGCGCAAGGTCGGCAGCGTCGCGTCATTTGACCCGACCCACGACGCGAAGGAGACGGTCACCGACTCGGTCGGCTCGGGGATATCCGGGCTCAGGTTCGCGAGATCCAGCTCCTCCCCGATGGCCGACGGTGAAGCCCCGGGAGAGGCTGCCTGGTGGCTATGAGCCAGCACCGAGCGACCGCTCGCCGCCAACGCTGCCGCGGAGAGCCCCAGTCCCACGCCACTTCTGGCGAATTGGCGTCTTCCTATCCGGGATGCTGTCATGTGCCGCAAGCCTCCTCGCTGGGTCGTGATCCTGCTTTCCGTCGAACGGTCTCGAGCCATGAGTTACACCTCCATACTGATCGCGGTTCGACTGATCTCCCGAAGCAACCGGCCGGTCAGAACTCCCTTCACGAACACCGCACCTGCGCGGGCCTGACAATGATCGACATGGTGGTTACATTGCAGCCGGACTCTCGCCCTTCCCCGGCTCAACGAGCGCACGGCAACTCTCCCGGGAGACAAGCGTTGTGGGAAGGACCGTGCGGGTATATGGCGCGTCCTGGTCCTTGATGCGCTGGAGCAACAGC
Source organism: Thermomicrobiales bacterium (assembly GCA_035305265.1). Classification (GTDB taxonomy): domain Bacteria; phylum Chloroflexota; class Chloroflexia; order Thermomicrobiales; family UBA6265; genus UBA6265. The sequence goes on from DATGPC010000402.1 coordinate 4,250, forward strand.
TGCAGGCTCATCTCGGCCATCTCCGATATCGGTTGGGCGATGGTGGTCAAGGGTGGGTAGACGGCGTAGGACAGTCGGACGTTATCGAAGCTGACAAGAGACACGTCGTCCGGGACCCGGTATCCGGCCCGACGCAAGGCACTGTGGACGCCGAGCGCAACGACATCGTTGAACACGAACAACGCGGTGAAGTCGATGTCGCTCCGGAGAAGATTCGCGATGGCGATCTCTCCGCCATCGAAACGACCGTTGCTGTCCATCCGGGCCACGGGCCCGATCCCTGCCTCCCGCAACGCTCGTTCGAAACCCGCGAAGCGGCCGGCGCTCGGCGTGATATCGCTCGGACCAACGATGCACCCGATTTCCCGGTGCCCCAGGTCAACCAGGTGCCGGCCAGCCAGGTAGCCGCCCTGCTCGTGGTCTACCAGCACCTGATCCACCGGCATGTCGCCCACGTCGCGATCCACCAGAACGCAGGGCACGCCCGCCTCGAGTACCCGATGAATCGGGTCGTCCTCGTCTCGAAGCGAGATCAGCCCGCTGGAGACCAGGATCAGCCCATCGACCTGTTTCGCGAGGAGGACGTCGAGATAGGCTGCCTGCTTTTCCTGCGAGAGGTCCGAGTTGCAGAGAATGACGTTGTACCCGGCCCGGAAGCCGGCGTCCTCGATGATCCGCGCCATCTCGGCGAAGAAGGGATTCGAGTTGTCCGGCACCAGCAACCCGATGGTGTGCGTCACCTTGCGGCGAAAGCTACGAGCCAGCAGGTTCGGCCGATATCCGAGCTCGGCAATCGCCGCCCGCACCCGCTCTTCCGTCACGGGATCAACCACGACGTTCTGGTTGATCACCCGCGACACCGTCGAGATAGAGACTCGCGCCTTCCGGGCGATATCGGCCATCGTGGGCGTTCGGTTCTTGTCGGTACCTGAAGCCAACCTGATCCCTCGTCTTTCTCGCCCCCCTGGGCTCCGTGTCCAGCTTCACCTTGCCTGTTTAAGGACGATAAAACTCCACGCTGGCATGGCCATTGTCAGCGTCTCGCCCTGGTTTCCGTCGATCTGGTCACCGCTCCACACATTTTCCAATGCCGCCCCCACCATCACGGCGGGAAGCGGGACCTCGGCATCAACGTCATTCGCGGAGTAGTTAACGACCACCAGGACATGGTCGTCGGCCTCATCCCCACGCAGGTAGGCGAAAACCTCGACGGAGGGCTCGGCGTTGATTTGGCTCCACTGCCTCGAACTGCCGGGTTGTGCAGCGCCTCCATGGCGGCGCGCCACTCTTCCCAGGTGGTCGGGACGTCGATCCCTGCCTCTTCCAGCAGGTCCTTGCGGTA
>DATGPC010000403.1:0-3948 GCA_035305265.1 Thermomicrobiales bacterium
GCCATGGACACGAACGATGCGGTGCTCACCACGCACATACAGGAACTCCGGCGAGGGACAGTCGTCCTCTCGGTACTCGCGCTCCTCCAGGAGCCCGGCTATGGCTATGCGCTCCTCGAGGCGCTGGAGACCGCCGGGGTCGAGGTGGACGCGAACACGCTGTATCCGTTGCTGCGGCGACTGGAGAAGCAGGGACTTTTGACAAGTGACTGGGACACCGAGGGCGGTCGACCCCGGAAGTACTACCGGACGAGCGACCTCGGAAAGGACATCCTCGGCACGCTGGCCGGGGAATGGGAACGCCTCGATACGAGTGTCAGGGCGATCCTGCGGAAAGGAGGGACCTCGTGAGCTCCCTGATTGAACGCTATGTTGGCGCTGCGGCGAACGCCCTGCCGGAAGGGCAGCGGGCGGAGGTCCGGAAGGAGATCCGGGCCGCGATCGACGAGATGGTCGAGCTTCGGATCGAGAATGGCGAGCCGGAAAACGCCGCCGTCCGCGCCGCATTGGAAGAGCTGGGCGATCCGCGACAGCTCGCGCAGCAGTACCGGGATACGCCGCAATACCTCATCGGTCCGGGATGGTTCCCGCTCTATGTGGAGGTGCTGAAGCGGGTCCTGCCCATCGGTATCGCGGTCATCGCCGTGATCGGCATGGTCGCGAAGATCGCCTCTGACGACGCCTCCCTGCCTGAGGGGATCGCGACGGGTGTTGGCTCCGCCGTCGAGATCGGGATCCAGGTCCTCCTCTGGATCACCGTCGGCTTCGTCATCGCCGAACGCGCGATCGGCCCGCATCCGGGGGCCGACCGGGACAAGGCGTGGACGATTGACGATCTTCCCGCAGCACCCGACAACCGGCAGATCGGGCTCGGCGAAACCGTCGGCACCGTACTGACCCTCCTCGTGATGGGTGCGTTGGTCATCATCCAGCAGGCCCAGGGCGTCGGCTTCTTCATCATCGCGGATGATACCGACAGCTGGGACAGTATCCCGCTGATCAACCCGGATCTGGGGACGGGATGGGTTATTGGCTTCGGCCTGGTGCTGGCCGCGTCGATCTTCGTCGCCATCGCCGGCTACCTGGAACGGGCCTATACCTTCCGCCTGGTGGTGCTGACGGCCGTCGAGAATGCGCTCTGGGTCGGGTATATCCTTGCGCTGGCCGCGAGCGAGCCGATCTTCAACCCCGGGTTCGCCCGTCGCATCAGCGACGAAGGCGGAAGCTGGTGGGCTGCCGGGGATCAGGCGAACCGCATCGTTGCCATCGTGATCATCGCCTACTCGGTGTGGGACATCTGGGAAGCATGGAACCGGTATCGCGGCAACCGGAACGTCAGTGACATGGTGGCGATCGCTGCCTGATTCGAACGGAGTGGGTGAGCAGGAACATCCTGCTCATCCCTTCCTGGTGCGCGGAGGAAACGTGTCCGATCAACGGAAGCCACCGGGGATCCCGGTTCTGCTCAATGTGCTTCGGCATCACGATGTCGCTTTCGTTCTCGTCGGCTCGGTCGCCATCCAGGCGTGGGGCGTTGACGTCGGCACGCCGGGCGACTTGGATATCGTGCCGGAAACGTCCCCCGCGAACCTGGAGCGCCTCAGTGAGGCACTTCGCGACATCGATGCAGTGTCATGGCCTGTTACCGGCCGTTGGATGGAGCAGAACGATGAGTTCCGGTGGGAATCGTTCCCCGAAGATCACCCGCTCTATGGGCAGCGCATCACCGATCCTGATCCGTCCGATGTCACGACCTTCGACTCGCTGTTCGCCACGCGGCATGGCGAGCTGGACATCGTGCCCCTGATCGCTGGCACCTACAACGACCTCGCCCCGCGAGCCAGCCGGCTGACCGTCCAGGGTGTGCCGGATGTCCTGGTCTCCTCCGTGGAGGACCTGCTGGCCCGGCTGATTGTCCCTCGACGCGCGAAGGACGCCGGGCGGGTTCGCAGCCTGAGACACATCCAGCGAACGCAATAGCAGCGAAGAGCGCCCACGCCGTTGTCATGGCCAGGTCTTTTCGTGCCGGCATCCTGAACGACCGGATCCCCGCATTGCAGATGGCGGGGGAACTTTATCATGGGCAAAGACGTCTCCATCTCAACCACCGTGATTGAGATGTACTTGGACGTCAGGAGGCGAACGTGTTTGGTCCGCCGGTGTCCCGCCGCAACCTTTTCCGAGCGACCGCAGGCTCTGTCGGGCTTTGGGCCGTAAGGCCATTTCCGGTTGTCCACGCGCGGCGTCTCCAGGCCAGTCCCGACGCCAACGATTCGATGATCGTGGCCGGCCTCGATGCCGCCAATACGGGAGTCCTGCCTGGGCCTGTGCCGGACGGGATGCCCGAGCTGGTCGAGACGTTCTTCCCCGACCTCTCGTTCAGGAGGCCACGCGGCACGCATGCCGGGCTCCAGGCAGTCGGGCCGGCGATCTATGCGTATGCCCTCGGTCCGGGAACACCTGTTATCGAGGCCAATATCCGGACGGGCGCGTCCCGGATCATGTTCGAGGACAAGGCATCGGTGCTGGGAGCAACCGGTGACCATCTTTTCGCGTACACGGGCCCGACCGAGACTTCCCCCGGGATCATCGAGGCTGAGGAGCTACAAGGCGCGGGCAGGTGGGCGGTCGACGGTGAGCCCCGCACCCGTGCGGCCATCGTCGATGACCTGATGGTGACGGCGGAGGAAACTCGCCTCGTCGCCCGGTCGGTCACGAACGGTGAGGAGGCATGGTCGACCGACACCGATCCCGGGTCCGTCCGATTTCTCGCGTCCGACGCTGACGTGGTCATTGGACTGGACGAGTTGCCGGGCGGGCTGCTGCAGGCATGGAACCTGGCGGAGGGCTCGCTGTTGTGGGAGATATCCGTTGACGTCGACGGATTCGATCGCTTTTCCTCTGAGCCGGTCGTCCACGATAGCCGGGTGCTGATCTCGACGCCGTCCGACCTGCTGATCATCGATCCGCTCTCCGGGGCGGTCCATCACCGGATCGAGTACGGAGAGGTGCTTCCGCGCCAGGTAGAGGTTCGGAGCAAAGACGGTATCGTCTTGGTGCGGGACAACACCCAGCTGAGAGCGTTCGACCTTGTGTCCGGTGAAAAGAGGTGGAGCTACCGGCCATTGGAGGGTCTGTATGCCGGCCTGCGAACAGCCGGTTCGTTGGTCTTCGTCCTTGTCTCGAACATCGATATCGAGGGGACGTCGTTCATCCTGGAAGCCATCGACCTGGAGTCGGGCGAGCCCCGGTTCGAGCTTCCCTCGCGGGATGAAGGACATGCCTTCTCGGTCGCTGACTATATCGTTACCGACGGCGCGATCGTGCTTGCGGGCGATGCCGGCCTGCGTGTCTACCGCGGCAGCGGCGAGCCGTACGCCGGTATCACGTCGCCGGTAAGTGGCAACTCGTTCACCAGCGAGACCTACGGCTTCCGGTACGAGTGGGATGAAGGTTGGGAAGTCACCGGCACCTCGTTCATGACGAACGAGGGGATCAGCCTCTTCCATCCCGACTCTGGTGCAGTGGCGGCCCAGTACGCAACGGATCGTGACCTGGCGATGGACGAGGAACTGGGAGGGCTGGTGGTCAGGTACCCGGTCCTGTTCGGACCCGACACTCGCTACCTGCGCGGCATGGAGCAGCTGGACGCGCCCGATCTCTCCGCGCATGTCCCGCTGCCGCATGAGACGATGCTCGGGCGGTTCGAGACGACGTTCAACCCGCCCTTCCACGTCACGTTGTGCCTGACGGTCTCGATCCCGCTGGATGGCGGCAAGAATCTCGTCTTCGAGTTCATGACTGCCGAGTCGCAGTTCGATGACGACCTGGCCCTGTTCTGGACGTTCTTCGAGAATCTCGAGATCACGTGATGCTCCGCTCGTAGGGGCGGACATCAGCGTCCGCCCCTACAGATCTACGCGGAAACGGTCGAGATCGCCTGCACCG
>DATGPC010000404.1:0-3568 GCA_035305265.1 Thermomicrobiales bacterium
TATGTTCCGCATGGCGACGATCCCGTTCGGGATGCTCACGGTCGTGTTTGCCTACCTGACGGTTCGGACGATTTTCCCGCGCGACCGCTTCCTGGCGATGACGGTGCCGGCCTTCGTCGCCTTCCAGCCCCAGATCAGCTACGAGGCATCGATGCTCAACAATGACATCCTTGCCATCATGTTCACCTCGGCCGTGATCTGGATGCTCGCGGTCGGTCTTCGCAGGCGATTCCCGTGGTGGAACGTGATGCTGATCGGCCTCTTCCTCGGGCTTGCCGTCCTCGCCAAGAGCACCTCGGCATCCGTCGCGATCCTCATTGCCGTCGCCATGATCTTCGGACTTGGCTGGAAGAACTGGCGGGAGTGGATACCGAAGGGCGCACTGGCGGCGGCGCTCGGCGGACTTCTTGCCTTCCCGTGGGTGCTGTACATGATGTCGATGTACGGTGACCCGACGGCCCTGAACCGGATCGATACCCTCCAGTGGTGGAACTATGCCGGGAGCGACGGCCGCTCGATCTGGTCCATGGTGTCGGACAAGTGGTTCTTCTGGAACCGCTGGCGCGAAACGTGGGGCGCGTTTGGCTGGCGCTGGATCCAGCTCGATACCGGAGACCCCACGCTGCTGCGCGTCCTGCTCTGGTTCACGCTCGCCGGCACCGTTGGCTTGGCGGTGTACGCGCTCCGCTTCCTCCGCGCCCAGCGTTGGATCATCAAGGAAGAAGAGCAGGGGAGGGATCCTGGGGAGATACGCCTTCATACCGACGAGACGCTGGCGATCATGCCATGGCAGGTGACCGCCATCCTGACGATGGGGATCGCCTGCATCATCGGGTACTACTCGATCCTGCAGTTCGGGACGACTTTCGCCCTGACCCAGGCACGGTACTACTTCCCGATGATCGTGCCCGGCGCGATCCTGCTCATGCTCGGTTTTCGGTCATGGGTGCCGCGTCCCTGGCTTCGCTACGCGGGCGGCGCGATCTTCCTCGGGCTCATCATCCTGAACGTCGTCATCTATACCGCCCACGTCATTCCGTACTGGAATCCGAGCGTCTAGCCCGACTCCTGCGAAGCTCCGAAGTCCCTGATACCTCGCGTCGACCTACCCCATGAGGTGGTTTTCGGCCGGAAGCCCTGTCGACACTTGTGGACACATCTGGACATCGCTACAATACAGGTACTGATCGGGAACACGTCGAACGCAGACAACCGATTGCCTGCCAGCCCGATCCACACCTTCCCTGGTGCCGCCAAACGGCGCCGACCACACTTCTCGCGTCTTCCCCTGACGCACTAATGACCATTCATGGCGCGTTGTCGCCAGCAGACATTCGGATTTGATTGAGGGCACGGCAACTGCCGTCGCCCATGGGAGGGCCTGGCCCTGTGCCCGGCCCGATCGCGACAGCGAAGTGGAGGAAACCCATGGTCGCACAAGCATCCCGTAGCTCGCGGAGCGAGCAATTCGTCGGGAACGATAAGGTCCTGTTCGGAATCATCTTTGGCGTCCTGGGCTTCTGGCTCTTCGCGCAAACGACGCTGAACATCTCGCCGGTCATGGCGGAGGATCTCGGGGTCGAGACCAGCGTCATGAACATCGCCGTCTCGATCACCGCGCTCTTCTCCGGCATCTTCATCGTCGTTGTCGGTGGCCTGGCCGACCGCCTCGGCCGCGTCCGCATGACGATGATCGGCTTCATCCTCAGCATCGTCGGCTCGTTGCTGGTCGGGCTGGCTCCCGCCGGCGCTCTCGCCGAAACCATCCTGATGCTTGGTCGTATCCTGCAGGGATTGTCCGCCGCGTTCATCATGCCGGCCACGCTCGCGCTCATCAAAGCATATTGGGACGGCCCTGCCCGTCAGCGCGCGGTCAGCCTGTGGTCGATGGGTTCCTGGGGTGGCTCCGGATTCGCCGCGCTCTTCGGTGGCCTGATGGCCGACAACGTCGGTTGGCGCTGGATTTTCTTTGCCGGTGCCGCGCTTTCGCTTCTCGGAATGTTCATGGTCGCCGGCACGCCGGAAAGCAAGGCGCCGCCGAAGGCCGGTTACAAGTTCGATCTCGCCGGCGTTCTCTCCTTCATGGTCTTCATGGTCGCGTTGCAGGTCTTCGTGACCCAGGGCGGCAACATGGGCTGGGCCAGCCTGCCAAGCCTCGCGCTGCTCGTCATCTCCATCGTCTTCGCGGTCCTCTTCTTCCGGATCGAGTCGGGCAACGACAACGCGTTCGTTGACTTCGGCCTCTTCCGAAACATGACCTACACCGGCGCCACGATTTCGAACTTCCTGCTCAACGCCACCGCCGGCATCCTCATCGTCGCCATGACGCTCGTCCAGGTGGGCGGCGACATGACGGCCCAGGAGGCGGGATTCCTGACCATCGGGTATGCGATCACGATCGTTGCCTTCATCCGCGTCGGTGAGAAGCTGCTGCAGCGGTTCGGGCCCCGTCGTCCGATGCTCTGGGGCTCGCTCATCGTCGGTGCCGCGGTCATCTGCCTGATGTTCACGAACCTCACGGTCGAGTCCTACAAGATCCTGTCGGCTGTCGGCTTCTCCCTCTTCGGTCTTGGCCTCGCATTCTATGCGACACCGTCGACAGATGCGGCGCTTTCCGCGCTGCCCGATGACCAGGCCGGGAGCGGCTCGGGTATCTACAAGATGGCGTCCTCCCTTGGCGCATCCTTCGGCGTAGCGATCTCCGCCACCGTCTATACCGCCCTGAGCGAGGGCAGCCCGGCGATCGAGTGGATCGAAGGCGTGATCACCTACGTCGGACGCCAGGACAATGTCAATGTCCGCGAGGCCGCATTCGCCGCCTTCGGTGTGAACCTCCTGTTCGTTGTCCTCGCGATCATCTCGATCATGGTCACCATCCCCGAGCGCAAGACCGATGGTGAAACCGTCACGCAGCCGGAAGTCGCCACCAACAATCCCGCCGCCGGCACCAGCGAGGCCAATGCGTAGCCCCGGGATCAACAGCCAGCAACCACCAACGTGAAAAGCGAACGAAAGGACCCCTCAATGAGCACGCTTCTGGAATCGATGGAACAGTACCGTGGCGAGATGACCCAGTGGTTCGAGCACATGCATCGCAATCCCGAGCTCTCGATGCAGGAAGAGAAGACCGCGAAGTTCATCGCCGATACCGTCAGCCAATGGGGGTACGAGGTCGAGACCGGTGTCGGCAAGCACGGCATCGTCGCCTCGCTGAAGGTGGGGGACAGCGACAAGGCGATTGGCCTGCGAGCGGACTTCGATGCCCTCCCCATCCAGGAGGACAACGATCTCGCCTACAAGAGCGAGACCGAAGGCATCGCCCACCTGTGCGGTCACGACGGGCACACGACCATGCTGCTGGCCGCCGGCAAGCACCTTGCAGAGACGAAGAACTTCAACGGAACCGTGCGCCTGATCTTCCAGCCCGGCGAAGAGACCATGGAGGGCGGCCCGGCGATGATCGAGGACGGGCTGTTCGAGCGCTTCCCGGTGGATGCCATCTTCGGGATGCACAACATGCCGGGACTCGAGCGTGGCAAGCTCTATTTCTCCTACGGTGATGTCATGG
>DATGPC010000405.1:0-17211 GCA_035305265.1 Thermomicrobiales bacterium
TCGATCACGTCGTTATCGGGCCGGAGAGCGTTGATCCGTACCATCCACGCGCGGTCAGGGCCGCGATGGGTGCTCACCTTCGCGTTCCCTTTTCCCGGCGCTCCTGGGCCGATCTGGCGCGTCTGATCGACCATTTTTCGATCGTGGCCCTTGCAGATGCGGATGGCGATACGACGTACGATGCGTTGACCTGGGCGGACGCGGCCGCCATTATCGTGGGTGGTGAGGCGTTCGGGCCGTCATCGGCCGCGTACGAATGCGCCACTCACCGCGTTTCGATCCCGTTGGCCAACGGTGTTGAGAGCTTAAATGCAGGGGTGGCAGGATCATTGCTAGCATTTGAGGCAGCGCGCCAGCGCCGGAGTGCGAACGGACGGGCCTAAATGGCTTGGCAACCGCCGATAATGCTGCGGTATGCTGACGCAACGTAGAACATCAATCAGGACGGAAGTCCGGTGATTAGCCCGTAGCGGTCGCCAAAAGGCCGGCGGGAAGAGGAGAACGAAATGCGTAAGCAAGATCTCGTGCGAGCCGTGGCTGAAGCGACCGGTCAGAGTGAGTCGGCGAGCAGCAAGGCTGTCAACGCGGTTTTCTCGGCGATCGAAGAGTCGCTGTCGAACGGCGATGAGGTCACCATCAGCGGGTTTGGATCGTTCAAGGTCGTCGAGCGCGCTGCTCGACAGGGCCGCAACCCGCAGACCGGCGAAGAGATGACCATTCGCGCTCGCAAGAGCCCGGTCTTCCGCCCCGGCACGCAGCTCAAGCGCGCCGTCGAGTAATCGACCGGTAACTCAATCACGCACATTGCGACAGCCCGGATCGATCGATCCGGGCTGTTTCCTATCCTGGTAGCTGTTTCGATTTCGGTAGGTGTTACGGCGTTGCTGTGGCTGAGGAGTCCAGCGTCGCCTGGACTCGCTTCGCGATCTCTCCCTGCAAATCGTGCTCGACAGCGCGGACAGCGACGCCGACAGCGTTCGTGATGGCCCGTTCATCGGAGCTGCCGTGCGTGATGATCACCACGCCGTTCACGCCGAGGAGGGGCGCGCCACCGATCTCCGAGGGGTCGAGCCGGCGCGCCAGGGCCCGGAAGGCGGGCCTCAGCGCCAGCGCCGCGAGCTTCCGTGGCAGGGTGGCCGTCAGCTCGCTCCTGAGGACCTTCAGGAGCATCGAGGCGGTACCCTCGATGGTCTTGAGGACCACATTCCCCGTAAACCCGTCCATGACGACCACGTCGACCTCGCCGGTCAGGATATCCCGGCCCTCGATGTTCCCGACGAAGTTGAGTCCCTCCATCAAGCGAAGCATCGGGTGGACCTTGAGGACAAGCTGGTTGCCTTTGGAGTCCTCTTCACCGTTCGAGAGGAGGCCGATGGTGGGGTTGTCGATGCCGACGACGGTATTGGCATAGACCTGGCCCATCATTGCGAACTGGAGCATGTTGACCGGCTTGGGGTCGGTCACAGCGCCGAGGTCGACCAGCATCGTATGGACGCCTTTGCCGTTCGGAACGCCGGACGTGATCGCCGGTCGATCGATTCCGGGGATGCGACCGAGCACCATGAGGGCCGCGGCCATCATGGCGCCGCTGTTGCCGGTCGACAGCATGGCGTCGGCCTTGCCGTCCTTCACGAGCCGCATGGCGACGTTCATGGATGCGTCCTGCTTGCGCCGGACGGCCTGCGCAGGGTGGTCATGCATGGTGATTTCGTCGGCGGCGTGGACGACCTCGATATCGAGGCCGGAGGTGTCGAGAGAGCCAAGGACGCCGTTGATCTGCTCCTGGTTCCCGACGAGCACGACGCCGCACTTGTGATTCCGGGCGCCTTCGATGGCGCCGGTGACGACCGTCCCGGGGCCCTTGTCACCGCCCATCACGTCGACCGCAACACGCATGTTCTGCCTTCTCCATGAGTCAACCCGGGCCGGCGATTGCGCGGCCCGGGCGGAATGTCCGGACGAGCCGGAGGTCCTAGACGTCGAGATTCTGGACGAACCGGGCGTTCGACTGGATGAACTTCTTGCGCGGCGGCACAGCAGCGCCCATCAGCATATCGAAGGTCTCGTCGGCGAGAACGGCGTCCTCGATCGTGACCTGCATCAGCGTGCGGGTCTGCGGGTCCATGGTGGTCTCCCAGAGCTGCTCCGGGTTCATCTCACCGAGACCCTTGTAGCGCTGGACCTCGAACTTGTCGCCGGCGGCGGTCATTTCCGCGGTGATCCGGTCCAGCTCGGCGTCGCTGAAGACCCACTGCTCCTTCTTGCCGGCGCGGATCTTGAAGAGCGGCGGCTGACCGATGTAGAGGTAGCCGTTCTCGATGATCGGTGTCAGGTGCCGGTAGAAGAACGTGAGCAGCAAGGTCCGGATGTGGGCGCCGTCGACGTCGGCGTCCGTCATGATGATGATCCGGTGGTACCGCAGCTTCGAGATGTCGAACTGGTCACCGATCGAGGTGCCGAGCGCGGTCACCAATGTGCGGATCGCCTGGTTCTGGAGCATCTTGTCCAGCCGGGCCTTCTCGACGTTCAGGATCTTGCCCCAGAGCGGCAGGATGGCCTGGTAGCGCCGGTCGCGGCCCTGCTTGGCGGAGCCGCCGGCCGAGTCACCCTCCACGATGTAGAGCTCGGACTTCGCCGGATCGCGCTCGGTGCAGTCGGCGAGCTTGCCCGGAAGCGAGAAGTTGTCCAGGCCGCCCTTGCGCTGGACCAGCTCACGCGCCTTGCGAGCCGCCTCGCGGGCGCGAGCGGCGGTGAGGCACTTCTCGACCACGCGCTTGGCGTTCTGCGGATTCTCTTCGAGGTAGGCGCCCAGCGCGTCGTTGACGACGGACTGGACAGCGCCTGCCATCTCCGGCGAACCGAGCTTGCCCTTGGTCTGGCCCTCGAACTGCGGATCCTCGAGCTTCACCGAGACGATGGCCGTGAGGCCCTCGCGGACGTCGTCGCCCGAGAGCGATTCGTCACCCTTCATGAAGCCGTTCTTGCGGGCGTAGTCGTTGATCGTGCGGGTCAGCGCCGACTTGAAGCCGGAGAGGTGCGTGCCGCCGTCGATCGTGTGGATGTTGTTGACGTAGGTCTGCGTGATCTCGCCGAACGAGTCGTTGTACTGCATCGCGACCTCGACCAGCCCGGCCGGGGTGTCGCGCTCGACGTAGAACGGCTTGTCGCTAACGGTCTGGCGGTTCCGGTTAAGGTGCCGGACGTAGGAAACGATGCCGCCCTCGAAGAGGAAGCTCATCTCGCGGTCGGAGCGCTCGTCGCGGATCGTCAGCTTGAGACCCTTGGTGAGGTAGGCCCATTCGCGGAACCACTGCTCGAGGATCTCGTAGCTGTAGTCGTGTCCGCCCTTGAAGATTTCGACGTCGGCCTTGAAGCGCGTGGTGGTGCCGTGCGCGTTCTTCGGCGACTTGCCGACGACCTCGACCGGCCCGAGCGGCTTCCCGCGGCTGTATTCCTGCCGGTACAGGTTTGTGTCGCCGGCCTTCATGACTTCGACGGACATCTCTTCCGAGAGCGCGTTTACAACGGACGCGCCGACGCCGTGGAGACCGCCGGAGACCTTGTAGCCACCACCGCCGAACTTGCCGCCGGCGTGCAGGGTGGTCATGATGACTTCGAGGGCCGACTTCTTCTGCTTGGAGTGCTGATCGATCGGGATACCACGACCGTTGTCCTGCACCGTCACCACATCGTCGGCGCCGAGGGTGCAGATGATGTGGTCGCAGTAACCCGCGAGGGCCTCGTCGACCGAGTTGTCGACGATCTCGCGAACGAGGTGATGCAGACCTCGCTGGTCCGTGCTACCGATGTACATGCCCGGGCGCTTGCGGACGGCCTCGAGGCCCTCCAGCACCTGGATCTGATCCGCTCCATACGCGACGGACGGGGTTGGCGTTGCCTTTGCCATGTGTGCGTGTCCTTTCAAGGAAAACGTAACGATTGAATGCGGGACGGGTGGCGCTAGGCAGAGCGCTTCCGCATCATGCGGATCACCCGGAATCTGTCGGTGTAGAACAACATGCTCGACGCGGCGAGCGTGGTGCCGAGGAACGCATTGCCGATGAGGGCAATGATCGTTCCCGGCGCCGAGTCGACGGTCTGGTTCCAGAGCGCCATCGACCCGAACATGATGAGCAGGGATGTCAGCGCAAAGCGGGCGATCTGCCCGAAGTACATGCGGCCGACATCATAGCTGAGACGGAAGGCCTGGATCGGGCCGAAGCGGTGCAGAAGCATCGCATCGACCGCGAAGAAGGTGTAGATACCGATCATTGTGCCGAAAATCAGCAACGCGATCGCGAAGACGAATGACAGGTTCAAACCAAGGATGGCGAAGATCACTCCCAGGATGGTGAACGGCACCAGGCTGGCGAGCGCCACGCCGAGAATCAGCAACACATAGGCGAGAAAGCGAACCCACGAGCCGCCCAGTTCCTTCCAGAAGCTGGAGGTCGTGTCGCCCCGGATCGCCCTGGCTACCGGAACCCTGTACGCGGCGAACGCAATCGTGCTGGCGAAGAGCGACAACAGGCCAATCAACGCCACGCGATTCTCCGAACCGATGGTGATGGGATCCATGAGGCCCATCCGCCACGGTTCGAACATCGAATCCCGTGCAATACCCGCACCGCTGGCGGGAGAGATGAAGGTTACGAGCTGGTTCAGGACGGTATCGAGCGACACGCCGGTGAACAGCGACGGCAGGAACGCGCCCAGGAAATCGGTGACATAGACCTTGTCGCCAATGTCGCGCAACGTGTCGGCTGCGAGCCTGGCATCGGCAACGTCCGTCGTCTCGATGAATCTTGCCGCGTTGTCGGTCATCGGCGTCATCGGCACCTTGACCGTCAGCCACAGGAGCGCGTCAACGATGAGCGGCGCCGCCATGAGCCAGGGCCGCTGCACCACGAGCGTCATGCCGTCCGCGATCGTGTCGATGACACCAGCGGTCGTGCCCGGCGCCGTCCGGCGGTCGGGCTCGTTCTGGTTTCGGCGCGGCAGAGCAGTCATGACAATCCAAGGGCATCGAGACCGTCCTCATCGTATCCCAGATGATGACCGAGCTCGTGCAAGACGGTGATTCGAATCTCTTCCTCAAGCTCGGCACGTGATGTGAACGCGCGAGAGAGGGGACCGGCGAAGATCGTTATGCGATCGGGCAACACCATGGTGTAGCCGGACGACCGGTCGATTTTCGGGATGCCCTGGTACAAACCGAACAACTCGCTGTCGTCGTCGGTGTATGAATCCCTCAGCTGGTGCTGATCGGGCTCATCCTGTACGACAATCGCGACATCATCCAGCATCGCCTGGACATTCGGGGGCAACGAATCAACGACCCGCTGCACCATGAGGTGAAATCTGCGATGGCGGGCACGTTGTGCCGTTCGACTCGATGATCGAATCATGTGCTTATTTTACCAGATTTCGGGTTCTTTTCCCACCCAATCACCCCGAAATTGGCTGCGTACGTATGCTGTTTCCAGCGGTCCACTTGTGAGTTGTTCGGGGTAGCGGCCAATCGTCGCGACGAGGATGTCACGACCGATCGCCACGGCGCTCGTCAAGCCACCGGAACCCTCTTCCAGCACGACGGCCACAGCGTACCTCGGCTCCGGGTCGCCGATGAACCCAATGAAAAGCGAATGCGAACGCTCGTTGCCGATCTCCGCCGTGCCGGTCTTGCCACCGACGACGTAGCCTTCGACGCGGGCGCCACTGATCGAGCCGTTCTCGACCGCGTTGACCATCATTTCCTGGACATCGTTCGCCGTCTCCGCTGACACGGGCTGACGCCAGGTGTCGGGACTGGCGGTCCAGATCGTTTGGCCATCCGGATCGGTGATCGACTCCACGAGCCAGGGCTCCATCATCCTGCCGTCGTTCGCCCAGGTCGATGCGATCATCGCGAGGTGGAGGGGGGACATGAGGAGCTGACCCTGGCCGAAACCGGTGTCGGCGACCATGTTCGTGTCCGACAACGCGTCCCGGTTGTTCGCCATCTGGCTCTCGGCGACCGGCAGGTCATACGGAATCGTCACCCCGAAGCCCAGCTCCGGCCCGTATTGCCAGTAGGTCTCGCCGCCGATCTGCATCCCGATCTGCGCGAAGACGACGTTCAGGGACCAGGCAATGCCTTCCGCCAAGGTCCATTGGTCGCGGGATTCGTCCGGACGGTTGAACTCCGGCAGGATACGGCCGTCGATGTTCAGCTGGCCAGAATCCTCGTAGACGCTATCTGGCTGGGCGTATCCCTCCTCGATCGCGATAGCGGCCGTGACGGTCTTGAAGGTCGAGCCGGGCGTGTAGACGCCCTGGTTTGCGCGGATGACGAGCGGCGTCGACGGGTCTTCAAGGAGCGAGTTCCAGTACGCGGCTGCCTCAGGATCGTTCCCGGTGGTGAACAGCTGGTTCGGATCGAACGTGGGGTTGCTCGCGAGGACCACGGTTGCGCCTGTCTCCACGTCGAGGACGACGACAGAGCCCCGGCTATCGCCCAGCATGGTCATCGCCTGGGTTTGCAGGTCCGCATCGAGTGAAAGCACTAGGTTGTTGCCTTGTGGCGTCATGCCGAGCAGCTGGCGAAACGTATTCTCGAACGAATTCCTGCCGTCGCCAGATAGCTCGCCTTCGTAGGTTGCTTCCAGTCCTGTCGAGCCGTACATCATCGGGCTGTAGTAGCCGGTGACCGGCCAGGCGGAGGCGACCGGCCAGCTCCGGTAGTAGATTCCGTCCTGCTCGATGGTGTCGGCGAGCACCGTGCCGTTCCGGTCGAGGATGCGTCCCCGTTCGAAGTCGAGCTGCTGGCTCACGAGGCGGGGGTTAGAGATGACCTCTCCCTCGGCGTCGACGCCCGTGCGGTAATAGATGGCATCCTGTTCGACCACCTGGATCCGGACGAGCTGCGCAGAGATCACGATGAATACGGTCGCGATGAGCATCCCGGATCGGATCAGCGTCCGGTTGAACGTCGGTAACCCGGCTGGCAGCGTGATTCTCGTGCCGAAGACGAGCAGGATCCAGGCGCCGCCGAGAAGCAGGAGCCAGCGGGCGTCGGAGATCTCGTCGCTGATGAGGAGGCCCCAACCGAGCAGGGCGATCGCTCCGAGAATACTGAGGGTGCGAAGTGCTGTGGTCATGACGCTCCCTGGCGATCAGACACGGCGCGGCAGGCTCGAGAAATAGAGGATCAGCGCAAGAACGCCGAAGTTCGTTACCAGCGAGCTGCCGCCGTACGAGATGAACGGAAGGGTAATGCCGGTCAGCGGGATCAGCCGGGTAACGCCGCCAATGATGATGATGGTCTGGATGCCCAGGCTTGTGGCGAGCCCCGCGACGCAGAGCTGGACGAAGCCGTCGTCCGCGCGGATGGCGATGATGTAGCTGCGAACGACCCACAGGAAATAGAGGGCGATCAGCGCGAGCGTTCCCAGTAACCCGAGCTCCTCGCCGATGGCAGAAAAGATGTAGTCCGTCTGGACCTGCGAGATGAATGTCGGATGGCCCTGGCCGAATCCGGTGCCGAAGATGCCTCCGGCGGAGAGGGCGTAGTCTGACTGGATCGGCTGGTAACCGAAGCCGTACGGGTCCCAGAACGGATCCAGCCAGTTGTTCACGCGGACCTCGATGCGCGAGAAGTAGGTCCAGGCGAGCCAGCAGGCAACCGCGAACGTCCCCATCCCGACGCCGACATAGACGAGCCGTCCCGTCGCGAGGTAGAGCATGACCAGGAAGATGCCGAAGAAGAGCAAGGCGGGCCCAAGGTCGTTCAGGATCACGAGCAGCATCAGGGATGCCGCCCACATAATGCCCATCGGCACGAGATAGGGGATCGGCGGGAGCTTGAACCTGCCAACCTGCCAGCTCGATCCGATCAGGTCGCGCTTCTCATCGAGGTAGCTCGCGAGGAAGATCACCAGCGTGATCTTGGAGAGCTCGGATGGCTGGATCTGGATAGGCCCGAGGTTGATCCAGAGTCGGGCCCCACCCACTTCGGTGCCGATGAAGAACGTCGCGGCTTGCAGCGCCAGCGTGACGAGGAGCCACGTGTACTTGTACTTCCGAAGCCAGTTAGCGACTTTCAGAGGCCCCGAAAACATGACGATGAGCCACATCCCCACGAGGCCGGCGCCGAGATAGAGCAGGTGGCGCTGGGCAAGCGTGCTGTATCCCTCGTCGATTTCGACAAGGTCGGGGTGGAGTCGCTGGATCATCAGCATGCCGATAATGGCCAGCGTGGCGGTAATGGGGAACATCACCTGGTCGCCACGGAACCCGCGAAGGCCGAACGTGATGCTCACCAGGAGGACGGCCGCGGCGGCGGCGAGGCTGATCCAGATGTCGCCCCAGGTCCAGTCCACCGAGCCAGTACCGACGAGGAAGATCGTGAGTGACCCGACGATCGCCAGCGCGCCCGGAATCAGCAGGAGATTGAATTCGGTTCCGCGGAAGGTCGGCCGGAAACGCACGGCGCTAGCCCTGTGCGTCCTGGCGTGACTTCAGGATGACGGCGAGACGTTCACGCACCTCCGGCGCGATGTGGTCATCATGCGTGGTCAGGGAAGACGCCGCCGCGGTGGCACAGCCGTTGTCGCAATCCGGAAGGCCACTGTCGGAGATCGACCGAATGACGTTACGGCTCGTCTCGATATTGGCGGCCAGGACGCGGGTGACGATCTCGATGGTGACGTCGTCCTCGCTCTCGTGCCAGACGTCGAAGTCCGTCACCATCGCCAGGGAGCCATAGCAGAGGCCGGCTTCCCGGGCGAGACGCGCTTCGGGCATCGCGGTCATGCCGATGATGTCGGCTCCCCACTGGCGGAAGAGATGCGACTCCGCGCGCGTCGAGAACTGCGGACCCTCGATGCAGATGTAGGTGCCGCCGTCGTGGACGGCATCCTGAGCCCCTCGCGCGGCGTCGACGATCCGGGCGCGGAACGAATTGCAGAACGGGTCCGCCATCCCGACGTGCGCGACAATGCCGTTCTCGAAGAACGTTCTTGGACGAGAGACGGTGCGGTCGATGATTTGGTGCGGAACGACGGCTGTCCGCGGCGGGAGGTCTTCCCGCAGGCTGCCAACGGCATTCACGCTGAGCAGGTGCGTGACGCCGACCTGCTTCATGGCATAGATGTTCGCCTGGAAGGGAATCTCGCTCGGATTGATCCGGTGTCCGTGACCATGACGCGCGAGGAAGACTACCGGTAATCCGTTCAACGTGCCGCGGACAAGCGCCGCGCTGGGAGCGCCGAACGGCGTGTCTACGTCCACCGTCTCGACATCGTCGAGTCCGGGAAGGTCATACAGGCCGGTTCCGCCGATAACTCCGAGCATGGTTGATCCCTGGGTGAGTGAAGGAAAGAATCGCTGCCATGTTGGCTCGCCCAACCGTCTCATGGTACATTCGGCGCGCAGGACACACCAGCACATCGCGCGGTCATGCCGTGCGTGCGTGCCAGTTTGCGTGGTATACTCCTGCCCGAAAGCGCCATCGCCACGGGCGTATTTTCTGATGTCACGAACACGCGAACACATATAGGTCGGCTGACGACCCCAAGGAGGCTCCGCCCGCATGGCGTTGCAACGAGAACAAAAAGAGCAGATCATCGAGAGCACCCGCCTTCACGATACGGATACCGGTTCCACCGAAGTCCAGATCGCGGTGTTGACCGAGCGCATCACGGGGCTGACCCAGCACCTGCGCGAGCACCGGCAGGATCATCACTCCCGCCGTGGCCTACTGAAGCTGGTCGGCCGCCGCCGCCGGCTGCTTGCCTACCTCCAGAAGACCGACATCGAGCGCTACCGCGCCGCGATCGCGCGCCATGGCCTGCGCCGGTAGCCTTTGAACAGACGGTCGCCCGCCATCGCAGCTTCGTCGGAGATCCGTCGCGACCGCCCGGTACGGTTGACGTGCAGGGACGCCCGGGACCATTCTGGTCCTGGGCGTTTTGCGTGCGTGAGTGAAAGGGGTGGCAGGAAGATCGCGATAGATTGGTAGCCTGCCGGGAGAGTGGGGCATTGGAGTGGCGCGAGGCGCCGGCGTCGAGTCACTCCAGTTCCTCATATCTCCATTGGATGGCAGGGTGGTGGATTGGATGAAGGTCCGCGGAAACGCCGTGGACGGATGCATGGAGATAGAATCACATGATTCCTGATGCTGTACAGCAGAATATCAAGACCGTGTCGACCGAGCTTGCGGGACGAACACTGTCGCTGGAGACGGGCCGCCTCGCCGGCCTGGCCATGGGAGCGGTCGTCGTCCGCTATGGCGACTCGATGGTGTTGAGCACGGTGGTTGGCGAGCGTGAGCCTCGCGAAGACCTGCCGTTCTTCCCCCTGACGGTTGACTACGAAGAGCGCATGTTCGCCGCCGGCAAGATTCCTGGCGGATTCCCGAAGCGCGAAGGTCGCCCGACCGAGGCTGCGATCCTCGCCGCCCGCCTGACGGACCGGCCGATCCGCCCGCTCTTCCCGAAGGGCTACAAGGCCGAGGTCCAGATCATGACCACGGTCCTGTCGGCCGACCAGGAAAACGACGCTGACATCCTTTCGGTTATCGGCGCGTCGGCCGCCCTGGCGATCTCGCCGATTCCGTGGGAAGGTCCCGTTGGCGCGGTCCGCATGGGCATGAAGGACGATGAGCTCTTCGTCAACCCGACGTTCCTCCAGCGCGATGAGGGCGTGCTCGACATGGTGGTGGCCGGTACCGATGACGCCATCATGATGGTCGAGGGCGAGGCCGTCGAGATCTCGGAAGAGAAGATGGTTCAGGCCATCGAGATGGCGCACGAGAACATCCGCAAGATCGTCGAGCTGCAGAACCAGCTCGTTGCTGAAGTTGGCCAGGAGAAGTGGCCGTTCGAGCCGCCGCAGCGCGACGAGGAGCTCTACAACGAGCTCCGGGCGTTCCTGGGTGACCGGCTTCGCCAGGCCGTGCGCAACCCGGACAAGGTGGTTCGGCTCGAATCCACCGGTGACCTCCAGAAGGAGGCCATTGCGGCGCTGAGCGGCGCGGCCGAGGGTGAGACGCCTCGCTTTGCGGCGAGCGATGTCAGCGCAGCGTACGAAGCCCTCCTGAAGGAAGAGGTGCGCAACGGCATCCTCGAGGATGGCGTTCGACCGGACGGACGATCGAACACCGAGGTCCGCCCGATCTGGTCCCAGGTTGGGTACCTGCCGCGCGCGCACGGTTCTGCGATCTTCACGCGTGGCCAGACGCAGGTGCTGACGGTTGCGGCGCTTGGCTCCGTTGCCGAGGAGCAGCGTCTCGACTCGATCACGCCTGCTACGAGCAAGCGCTACATCCATCACTACAACTTCCCACCGTATAGCGTGGGTGAGGTTCGCCGTCTTCGCGGTGCCAGCCGCCGCGACATCGGGCATGGCGCCCTTGCGGAGCGCGCGCTGGTCCACATGCTGCCGGATGGCGAGTCGTTCCCGTACACGATCCGCCTCGTCTCCGAGGTGGTGAGCTCGAACGGATCGACGTCGATGGCGTCGGTGTGCGGCTCGACCATGGCGCTCATGGACGCCGGCGTGCCGATCAAGAAGCCGGTTGCGGGCGTTGCGATGGGTCTGGTTACGGACGCCGAGAGCGGTCGTTTCGCGGTGCTGACCGACATCCAGGGCATGGAAGACGCGCTCGGCGACATGGACTTCAAGGTCGCCGGGACCAAGGACGGCGTCACCGCCATCCAGATGGATATCAAGGTCAAGGGCATCACGACGGAGATCATGCGGCAGGCGCTGAGCCAGGCGCATGACGGCCGTCAGTTCATCCTCGGCAAGATGATGGAGACGATCTCGGAGCCGCGTCCCGAGCTCTCGAAGTTCGCGCCGCAGGTCGTGACGATCAAGATCGATCCGGCCAAGATCGGCAAGGTCATCGGCCCGGGCGGCTCGATGATCCGCGAGATCCAGGAAGAGACGAACTCCAAGATCAACATCGAGGACGATGGCGTCGTCTCGATTGCCTCGCCGGATGGTGATGGCATCGAGAAGGCCAAGGCGAAGATCCTCTCCCTGACCGAGGACGCGCCGGAGATCAAGGTCGAGCGGGGCGAGATCTACACCGGTAAGGTCGTGAGCGTCATGCCGTACGGCGCGTTCGTCGAGCTGGTCCCGGGCCGCGATGGCCTCGTCCATATCTCTGAGCTCTCCGAGGATGCGGCGATCCGCGTCGAGAAGGTCGAGGATGTGGTGAACCTGGGCGAGGAGATCACCGTGATGGTGACCGACGTCGCTCCGAACGGAAAGGTGAGCCTCTCCCGACGCGCGGCCCTGACCGGCGAGCTGCCGGAGCCGAAGCCGCAGCGCCCGGGTGGCGGTGGCGGCGGTCGTGGCCCTCGTCGCGATGACCGTGGTCCTCGCCGTGATGATCGTGGCCCGCGCCGCGACGATCGCGGTCCTCGAGGTCCGCGCCACTAGGCAGGAATGATGAACGCCCCGCATCCGACAACGGATGCGGGGCGTTTTCTTTTCCAGGAGCCACGGCAGCGAGTCGTATGACCTTCTGCGCGGCAACGCCAAATGCTCCGGTCCTGCAGGACCGGGGCATTTGGCGTTGACGACAGGTTAGTCGGCGGGCGTGGCGCTCGGTGTCCCGACCGGGGTGCCAGACGCCTGTTCGGTGGCCTCGACGATCTCGGCCGCCTCGGTGGCGACGCCCGAGATCCACTCGATGCCGGAGTCGGTGTAGCTCACCCAGTAGAGGAAGACGCAACAGGCGAGGACCATGAGCGCCAGGATCGCGATGATGATCCAGAGCCACGTACGTCGCTTCTGCGGTGGCGGTGGGCCGAGATCGGACATCGTCCACTCGTCATCGACCGATCCGCTGCGGACGTGCTGGCGCTGGACTTCCCATGCGTTGCGGCGACTTCCCAATGTCGGCAGGACTGGCTGATCGGTCGACCCGCCCGAGGGTTCCGTTGGGGACGTCGATTCCGTCTGCCCCGAGTCGGCATTCGCATGGTCCAGTCGGGTCCCGCAGTTCGAACAAAAGCGGTCCTCGGGTGTCACCTCATGTCCGCAGTTCGGACAGTTCATATCGTCTCCGCTGCTAATGTCGATTCGATCCGATGTTTCGTTGTCGTACTACTTCTGTCGCGGTGAATGTCCCGGGACGAGCGCCCGGGACATTCACGCGTGTTGCCTTCGAGTGGTGCGTTACTCGCTCAGGCGCGGGTCAAGCGCATCCCGCAGACCGTTGCCGAGCAGGTTGATCGAGAGCGCGCTCATGAAGATCATGAAACCCGGGAAGAACGCTGCTGTCCAGCTCTGCATGTAGTAACCGCGCGCATCGTCGAGCATGTTACCCCACGAAGGGATCGGGATCCGGACACCGAATCCGAGGTAGCTTAGCGCCGCCTCGGTCAGGATGAGGCTCGGAAGCGCGAGGGACGCCCAGACGATGACGATCGAGATCACGTTCGGCAGGATATGCCGGGTGATGATCCGCCAGTTGCTCCCGCCCATGACGCGGGCGGCGTCGATGTAGTCACGGTTCTTGAGCGTCAGGACTTCCCCTCGGATGAGCCGGGAGACGCCGGTCCATCCTGTCGCGGCGATGACGAATGCAAGACCTACCGGCCCTGGCCGCAACCATACGGAGAGCAGCAGGAGCAACGTGATGCTCGGGATGGAGATGATGATGTCCACCAGCCGCATCAGGATGCCGTCGATCGCGCCGCCGAAGTACCCGGCTATCGCGCCGACCGCGAGACCGATGGTGAGCGCGGCGACGAGCGCGATGCCCGCGACCTGAAGGGAGACACGGCCTCCGTAGGCCAGGCGCGTCAGGATATCGCGACCGTTATCGTCGGTGCCGAGGATGTTCTCGGTGTCCTCGAACGGAGGAGCCTTGACTTTCGCGTAGTTGCCGCGCGCGTAGTCGTGACCCGTGACCTCGGACACGATCGGCGCACCGATCGCGAAGAGGGCGAGGATGACGATCATGACGAGCCCGAACATCGCGAGCTTGTCCTTGCGGAGCTTGCGCCAGGCGCGAGTATAGAAGCCCGGGGATTCCTTCAGGTTATCGCGGTCGAACGCGCCCTTCGTCGGGTACCGGTCTGAGAGTGCATCCTCTTCACCGGCTTTCGTTTCGGCGACGACGCCGCTGGACGGGACGGGCTGTACCATAGGTGACTTCCTCTAGTGCTGGAATGAAGGCGAGCTAGTCGTAGCGCACCCGCGGGTCGAGCACTCCGTAAAGAATGTCGGCGATGAGGTTACCAACGACGGTCAGGAATGCGAGCATCATGACGCATGCCATGGCGACCGAATAGTCATTCGCCCGGAGCGATTCAATCGTGAGCTGGCCGACGCCGCGGTAACCGAAGACGTTCTCGATCACGAGCGCGCCTCCGAAGAGGCTCGGGATATCAAGTCCAACGAGCGTCACGAGCGGAAGCACGGCGTTCTTGAACGCGTGGCCCATGACGGTGCTACGCTGCGTGAGACCCTTGGCTGCGGCCGTCCGCATGTAATCCTGGCGAACAACCTCGAGCATCTGGGAGCGGATATACCGCGTCCAGCTTGCGAGGCTTACGAGCGCCAGGGTGACAGACGGGAGAATGAGGTGCTCGGCTCGATCCCAGAATCCACCACCGGTGCGCAGGTCATGCGTACCCGCGACAGGGAGGGACGGGAGCCCCCAGTCCTGGAACTTCACGGCGAAGAGGATGATCATCATCATCCCGAGCCAGATCGTCGGCATCGAATAGAAGATGGTCGCGAACACCGTCGTCACGCGGTCGAAGACGGAGTTGCGCCGCAGGGCCGACAGGACGCCGACCGGGATCGCGAAGATGATCGAAATGAGCAGCGACGTGACGCTCAGGAGGAGCGTGTTCGGGAGTGCTGCTTTCAGTGAAACCACGACGGGTACGTAGTTCCGGAAACTGATTCCGAAATCGCCCTGCAGCGCGTTCCCCAGCCAGATGAAATATCGCTGGTACCAAGGCGCGTCGAGGCCCAGATTTTGGCGAATTCGCTCGAGGTCAGCCGGCTTAATACTCGGATTGAACTCAAATTGGTCCGTGGGGCTGCCCGGAACGAGATTCAACATCGCGTAAACGATGAACGAGATACCCAGTAGCAGGGGAATCATGCCCAGTAAGCGTCGGATTATATAACGCGTCATCGGCGTAACCCTCAGGGGTGCGGTCCAGACCCAGATTATCGCTCACGGGCATGAGCGTGCCTGAACTCGAAAGACTTGGGATCGTGCGAGGGCGGTACGCCAGCCGACGGCCGCCACGCTGAGCCCATGAGGAGGGGCTCCGTCTCGCACTTTACCACATCGCAGGAAGAGGGATGGCCATGTGGCCATCCCTCCTGGAGTCGTGCGTTGCCTGGATTAGGCCTCGTCGACCCACGCCCGCGTGAGCCACCAGACGTTGCTGTAGCCGTTGGGGAAGAAGTTGTGGACGCGCGGCGACGCACCCATGATGCTCTTGCGGAACACCGTGATGCCGGCGGCCATGTCGTCGTTGGCGATGTTCGACATCTCGGTGAGGATGTCGATTCGCGTCTCGACGTCCAGCTCGGTCAGCGACGGCTCGATGAGTGCGTCGTAGTCCGGGTTGGAGTAGCGCATCATGTTGAAGCCGTTCGGCGGCGTGTAGTCCGTGCCGAACATGACGTGCTGACCGCCGTCGACCGACCACGTGAAGCCGAGGACTGACATCTGGAAGTTGCCGGCGTCGTTGTTCTCGAGCAGGGTCGGGAACGGGATCGCGGTCGGCAGCATCTCGATACCAACCTCGCGCCAGGCCTGCTGCATGTACGGGATCTGGGTCTCGTACGTCGCGGAGCCTTCGGCGTAGGTGCACTCGAAGCTCAGGCGCTGGCCGTCCTTCTCGCGGATGCCGTCGGCGCCTTCCATCCAGCCCGACTCCTCGAGGAGGGCGATCGCCTGCTCGGGGTCGTAGTTGTAGATGGTCTCGACGCGGGACGGATCATAGGCGATCGAGAGCACCGGCTGGGTGCCGTCGGCCTGGATCGCGAAGCCGTCGTAGACGGTCTCGGCGATGATGTTGCGGTCGAGGGCGTAGTGGAGAGCCTTGCGGACGTTGACGTCCGTGAAGACCTCGCCCTTCGCCTCGTCCTGGTTGGTGATGTAGAAGTTGAACGCCAGGGTGTCGAAGTCGACGATCTGGAGCTCGGGGTTGGACTCGCGCAGCGAGTTCGCCTGCTGGAACGGAACTTCCGCGACGTCCGCCTGTCCGGTCTGGAGCGCGGCGATGGCCGAAGCCGCGTCCGCGATCACCTGGTAGGTGTAGGTGTCGATGGTGGGGATATTGGCGGTATCCCAGTAGTCCGGGTTCTTCTCGAGGGTGACGTGGTCACCGAGCGCCCACTCGACGAACTTGAACGGGCCCGTACCAACGACACGGGTCGGGTCCTGGCCGGTCGAGCCCGGATCCGACGGCCAGTCGGCCGGCTCGACATCGCCCCAGATGTGCTCCGGCATGATGCCGAACTGGCTGAGGGCGTCCGAGAGGAAGAGGGCGGTCTGGAACTTGGCGACGAACTTGACGGTGTAGTCGTCGACCTTCTCGTAGGACTCGAGGACTTCATCGATGGTCGCCTTGCGGACGGACTGGCTGTCCTCGGCAAGGGCCTTGTCGAAGGTCATGATGACATCGTCGGCGTTGAAGTCCTCGCCGTCGTGCCACTTGATGCCTTCCTTGAGGAAGATGGTGTAGGTCACGCCGTCCTCGGCGATCTCCCAGCCATCGGCCAGGCCCGTCGGGATCTCGCGACCATCAACCACCGACGCGCCAATGAGGCCGTCGTAGATGAATCCGGCGATCCAGCTCGAGTAGGTGTCCGACGTCAGGACGGTGTTGACCGTCGAGATGTCGGTGGTCATCACGTGGACGATCTGGCCACCCTCGGTCGCCGGCTCCTCGAACGGGAACGCCTCGTCGATCTGCGCCTGCGCTTCTTCGCGCGTGATGTCGTTCGTGACGACCTCGCCGGTCCCGGCCGGGCTGGCTTCCGGTGTCTGGGCGGCAGCGTCGCGGATCAGCATGCCGGCGGCTGCGGCAGAAACGCCGAGGGCCGTCGCGCGTCGCATGAAGCCGCGGCGGCTGATGTTGCCACTGCGGAACTGCTCGACGAGATTATCGATCTCGAACCTGTTCATAAACATAGACCCCCTAGTCTATATCCCCTCCACCGCCATCCATCGACGATGGA
>DATGPC010000406.1:0-5249 GCA_035305265.1 Thermomicrobiales bacterium
ATTCCGGTGGCACACTTCCTCTCATTGACTGACCTGAATTCCAAGAGGGTGGATCGTGACGGGAACATCGGTGGCGGAGCTGCGGGACAGGATTGCGTCGGGGAAGATCGACGCGGTGGAGCTGGTCGAGCAGGGCCTCGGGCGCATCCGGGAAATGGATGCGGACCTGAAGGCGATGATCGAGGTAAACCCGGACGCGACGGAGATCGCGAAGGGGCTTGACGCCGAGCGTCGCGACGGAACGGTTCGCGGGCCGTTGCACGGCGTCACCGTGGTCCTGAAAGACAATGTCGCCACGGCCGACCGGATGGAGACGACCGCCGGCTCGCTGGCGCTTGTCGGGGCGACGCCAAAACGCGAATCGTTCGTCGCGAAGCGCCTCCGCGAGGCCGGGGCAGCGATCCTCGGCAAGACGAACCTCACCGAATGGGCGAATATCCGGTCGCAGTACTCGATCA
Source organism: Thermomicrobiales bacterium (assembly GCA_035305265.1). Classification (GTDB taxonomy): domain Bacteria; phylum Chloroflexota; class Chloroflexia; order Thermomicrobiales; family UBA6265; genus UBA6265. The sequence goes on from DATGPC010000406.1 coordinate 459, forward strand.
GCGGATGGAGCGGTCGCGGCGGGCAGACGGTGAACCCGTACCAGCTCGACCGGAACCCGTCCGGATCCAGCTCCGGCTCGGGGGTCGCCGTGGCGGCGGGATATGCGCCCCTCGCCGTCGGCACGGAGACGAACGGGTCAATCGTGTCGCCATCCGGCATGTGCGGCATTGTCGGGACCAAGCCGACCGTCGGGCTCGTGAGCCGCGCCGGGATCATCCCGATCTCCCACATGCAGGACACCGCCGGGCCGATGGCGACGACGGTTGCGGACGCGGCGTTGTTGCTGACGGTGCTGGCCGGGGACGATCCGGACGACCCGGCGCAGCGCCATGACGGCGATCCGGGGCCTATCCCCTACCCCGCCCGGCCAGACGGATGGTCGCAGGGCATCGACTACACGGCGTTCCTCGACGCGGACGGCTTGAAGGGCGCGCGCATCGGCGTGCTGCGGCCGGAGGTGACCAACCGGGAGCCGGTACGCGGCATTTACAACGCGGCGCTTGCCGCGCTGCGCGCGGCCGGCGCGGAGGTGATCGACGGGCTGGAGCTGCCGCACGCGAAGGACTTCGGCACCTCGTCGCATGTGCTCGACGCGATGCTGTGGGACTTCAAGAACGATCTCGCGGCGTACCTGCGTGACTACGTGGACGATCACTTCCCGATCCGGACGCTGTCGGACGTGATCGCGTTCAACCGGGATCATGCTGACAAGGAGATGCCGTGGTTCGGGCAGGATCTCTTCGAGCTGGCGGAGACGAAGAGAACGCTCGACGACCCGGAGTACATCCAGATCGTGTCGACGGTCCAGCGCTGGGGCCGCGAGGAAGGGATCGACTTCCTGATGCGCGAGCACCGGCTGGACGCGCTGGTGGCGCCGACGAACCTGCCGGCGGCGCGGATCGACGTGGTGAACGGTGATCGGCTGGCGGGTGGAAGCTCGACGGCGTCGGCGGTGGCCGGGTACCCGATCGTGACGGTGCCGATGGGCGACGCGTACGGGTTGCCGGTCGGGTTGTCGTTCATGGGCGGGGCGTACTCCGAGCCGGCGCTGATCCGGCTGGCGTATGCGTACGAGCAGGCGACGCAACACCGGAAGGAGCCAACGTTCGCGGCGGGTGGATTGCTGCCACCGGGGTGAGGAAGCGCTGCGCGCCCGATAAAGATGCTTCGCTCGGGGATCGCTCCGGATGACGACTCCCTCATGGCAGATGAGGGGGGAGACTATCTCGCATGCCCGGCACCGGGCATGCGAAAGCCTTTCGCATAGGCAATGACCGGACAGTTTGTTCGGTCGCGCAATGACGAAAGGCTCATGCGATGCAGGAACAGCAAATCCATACCAACACGAGCGATCAGCATCACGCGCCGTCAACAGGGAGCCGGGACCCGGCTGAGCGCGAGCAATGGTGGCTGTGGCCAGTGATCAGTTTGCTGGGTTACATCGCCGTGCTGGTGGTGAACTACCTGGCGAACTCGCTCCCGCTAAACAACCAGCGAACAGGTGACATCACCGACGCCTACATCGTGCCTTTCCAGCCCGCGGGCTGGGTTTTCGGCACAATCTGGCCGACGATCTATCTCCTGCTCGGCATCTACATCGTCTACGCGTTCCTGCCGGCCGGGCGTCGCCATTCCCTGATCGACGCCATCGGGCCGATCCTGTTGGTTGCAAATATCGCGAACATCTCGTGGCTCTTCGCGTGGCATTGGGAGCGGCTGCTGCTGGCGCTGGTGATCCTCGTGATCCTGGCCGCGTCGCTCGCGACGATCTACCTGCGCATCCGGAACGCCCGCCGGGAAGCGGAGTCGATGTCGGCTCTTCAGCAAGCGCTCCTCGTGGTGCCGTTCAGCGTCTATCTCGGATGGGCATGCATCGCGACGCTCGCCAACGTGCAGATCCTGATGAGCGAATGGGAATGGAACGGGCTCGAGGCATGGACGGTCGTCTTCCTCGTCATCGGCATCGCTCTCGCGGCGACCATGGTGCTTCGCTGGAAGGACGTCGCGTTCCCGCTGGTCTTCGCCTACGCCTATACGGGTATCGCCAACCGTCAATGGGGAGAAGACACGTACGTCGGCAGGATGGCAGTCGTCATGGCCGTGATCGCCGTTGCGCTCGCAATCGTCGCGCTGGTCGGATCATTCCGGGGTGTTTCGGCCAAACGAGAAGAGACGCCGGTTATCGGATCATTCACGGGCGAATGAACCGGCACTGTGGTGCGCCATCTATCGGCTTCTTGCGAGTAAGATACGTCACTATGAGCACCGGTTCGTGACCGGCCCGCAGCCCGACCACATTGCCATCGAGGTCCTCCCCTATGGATAACCGAAACCGTCCGCCCGACCAGCCGAACCCGGATGATCCGACGCAAGGTGACGTTGGCGACGCGATGGAGGCGGGGGCGCCGGACGAGCACCTCTCCCCGGAGCCGACGACGGTTCGGATCCGGCCGGACCGCGACGGGCGGGAGCCCGCCCCCGGCGAGGAGGCCCCGCTCGGGTCACCCGATCGACCCCGAACGTCGGTTGACCGTGACCGCTCGTGGCTCTGGCCGGTGATCAGCCTCGTCGGGCTCGCCGTGGTCGTGCTGATGAACTGGCTGGCGAACTGGCTGCCACTGAACAACCAGACGACCGGAGACATCTCGAACGCGCATTCGGTCCCGTTCCAGCCGGCGGGCTGGGTCTTCAGCATCTGGCTGGTGATCTACGCGCTGCTGGCGGTTTTCGTCATCTACAGCTTCTTCCCCTCTGGACGGCTGAATGCGCGGATCCAGGCGATCGGGCCGCTCTTCCTTATCACGAACATCGCCAATGTCTCCTGGCTCTTCCTGTGGCACTGGGAACGATTCCAGGGAGCAATGCTGGCGCTCGTGGTCCTGACCGGGGTGCTGGCCGCGATCTACATACTGCTGCGCGGCGCGCGGCGAGATACGGGGAAGATGTCGACGCTGCAACGGCTCGTCGTCGCGGTGCCGTTCAGCGTGTACCTGGCGTGGGCATGCATCGCCACGCTCGCCAACGTGCAGGTGTGGATGCGTGAGGGTGGCTGGGACGGCGGCCTCTTCGGCCTGCGAGGGTGGACTGTGATCTTCCTGCTCGGCGGGATCATCGTCGCGGCCGGGATCGCGTTCTTCTCGCATGACGCGGCCTTCCCGCTGGTCTTCGTGTGGGCCTATCTGGGCATTGCGCAGCGACAGTGGGGCGAAGACATGCTGATCAGCCTGCTGGCGATCGTGCTGGTGGTCGCTGCCGCAGCGCTGGCGGCGATGGCGGCGATCCTCTCGTTCGATCACCGTTCGGGGCCGCGCATGACGCCCTCCGAGGGCGGTGGATCGTTCTGGCGTCGCGGGCCGTTGCGCCAACGATCCGGCACCTGACCCGTATCCGGATCGGCGAACCTCGGCGATAATGCCAAACCACAACCTTCCTGTCCGCGACACCAGCTCGCGAGGACCTGATCAGCTATGACGAATCAACCCAGCAAGACCACCGACGAAGCCGCCGGGGCCGAGATTGCTCCGGGACCATCCACGGGGTCCAAAAAGAGGACCGGTCGCCGCATGCGGTTCCGAAGCGCGCCGCAAGTAGGCCGGCCCGGCAAGCTGCGTGCGCCCTCGACCTTCAACCTCCGCGATCTCCAGTTGCCCGACGCGCTGAAATCCGTGCCGTTCCGGCGGTACTGGCTCAGCCAAATCGTCGCGCTCGCCGGGACGTGGATGCAGAACGTCGGCATGCAGCTGGTGGTGCTCTCGCTGACCACGTCGGCATTCGCCATTGGCGCGATCAATGTCGCAGCGGCGCTGCCGATGCTGCTGTTCAGTCTGTATGGCGGCGTGCTGGCCGACCGGTTCGATCGCCGGAAGATCATTATCATCACGTTGGCGTTGCTGGGCGGCGTCTCCGGCATCTACGCGTTCCTGATCGGGACGGACCGGATCGAGTACTGGCACATCCTCGCGCTGGCGGCGCTGGCCGGTGTCATCAACTCCTTCGAGCTGCCCGCCGCGCAGGCGTATGTCTCCGAGCTGGTCCCCAAGAAGGACCTGCCACAGGCGATCGCGCTGAACTCGGCGTCGTTCAACTCGACGCGCATCGTCGGGCCGGCGATCGCGGCGTCGGTGATCAGCGTGATCGGGCTCGCGGGCGCGTTCATCGTCAACATCATCACGCTCATCGCGCCGATCGGAACGTTGATCGGCCTGAAACGAATCATGAAACCGCGCCAGCGGGCGGCGATGTCCAATTCCGGGATCTCCGCGCTGAAGGACGGCCTGCGATATGTCCGGAGCGAGGAAGGGACGATGGGCCTCATCTTGCTGCAGGGGTTGATCTCGTTCTTCGTCTCCCCCAACCTGCTGGTCCTTCTCGCGCTCTACACGACAGATGTGCTGGGCGGCAGCGAAGGCTGGGTCGGGTGGATGCTCTCCGCCCTAGGTATCGGCTCGCTCACGGGTGCTCTCGTACTGCTCCGCGGGAGCCGCCTCGAAAGCGCGGCCGCGCGCCGGATGGTGATCGCGTTGTTCGGGCTCTGCATCGGTATGGGGTGGCTTGGCATCTCGCAGAACGTCTGGATGGCGGTTCCTGGCGTGATGGTCGCGGGGTATGCGTTCTCGAGCGGGAACTCCCAACTGTCGACCCGTCTGCAGCAGACGGCGCCGGACGAGCTTCGCGGCCGCGTGATGAGCCTGAACATGCTGGCGTTCAACGGGGTTATGCCGTTCTCGACCCTGCTGGTGTCGGCGCTGGCGGAGGTCTTCGGGCAGCCGGCGATCCTCGTCGCGAGCGCG
>DATGPC010000407.1:0-3277 GCA_035305265.1 Thermomicrobiales bacterium
CTGACCGCAAAGAAAAACTCGTTCCACGCGAAGATGATCGAGAGGAATACCGTCGCCACCAAGCCCGGCACAACCATTGGAAGGACGATCTGGGACATCTCCCTGAGCAGTCCTGCACCATCGAGACGAGCCGCATCGATGATCTCCTGTGGCACTTCCTCGAAAAAGGACCGCATCATCCAGATCGCCAGCGGCAGGTTCATCGCGGTGTAGAGAATGATCAGTCCATGGACCGTTCCCAACAAGCTGGCGTCGCGGAAGATGATGTACAGCGGAACGATGACGCCTGCAGGGGGCAGGAACTTCGTCGAGATGAAGAAAAAGAGGATGTCTTTCGATCGCTTCGGTGGATGGAAGACAATCGCGTACGCAGTCGGCACCCCGAGCACCATGACGAATGCGGTCGAGACCAGCGCGGCGATGATCGAGTTCTGGAAGAACGGCCAGAAGTTGATCCGGAAGATTTCGGCATAGTTCTCGAGCGTCGGTTGGAAGAACAACCTTGGCGGCAGGTCGACAGCGTCGGTTTCGGTCTTGAACCCGGTGAGAACCATGTACAGCACCGGGAAGAAGGCAATCAGCGCGACGATCCAGGCGACGACGGCAACAAGCGGATGGGCGTCTTCCCTGCTCCGGGCTCGTCGACGTAGACCTCGTGGATGTTGCGCTGGAATCTGTCCCGTTGCCATATCTCAAAGCCCCTGGAGAAGTCGATCGACGAAGCGCAGCAAGATTGTGATCACCACAATCGACAACAGCACGACGATGACACCGAGTGCCGCGCCTAACCCGACGTTCAGCCCTTCGATCGCCCGTCGGAACACCAGGTACGGCAGCGTCGTGGTGGCGTTGCCCGGTCCTCCCTTGGTCATCATGTAGATCGGATCGATCTCCTGGACGATGAACACGGTCCCGAGCAGGCCGCCGAGCTGCAGGAACCGGTAGAGATGGGGAAGCGTGATGTCGCGGAACTCCTGCCACGCGTTGGCCCCGTCGACGCGGACCGCCTCGCGGACCTCTTCGTTAATCGACTGCATTCCGGCGAGCAGGATCAGCATCATGAATGGCGCCCACCGCCATACCAGCACACCGATGATCGAGATTTCGGGGAAATGCCCGAGCCAGTTCGGGGAGACGTTGCCGGGCGTCGCTGTCCGGAGAGCCCAATTCACTACGCCGAAGTTCGGATTGAGCATCATGTTCTTCCACGTCAAACCGGCCGCAACCGGCATGACAAGGAACGGCGTGATAAGCATCGTCCGGACGATGGCACGTCCCGGGAATCGGTGGTTCACCAACTCCGCGTAAAAGAGACCGAGCAATAGCGACAAGAGGACGGCCGCGACAACGAAGACGACGGTGTTAACCAATGCCTCGCGAAACGCGGCGTCACGGGTCAGCAGCAACCTGAAGTTGTCGAACCAGACAAAGCCCCGACGCTCGGGGCGGAGCAGGTTCCAACGCTGCAGGCTGTACCAGACGGTCAGGAGAAAGGGCGCCTGGGTCACAACGATCACGTAGAGAAGCGCAGGCAAGACGAGCAACCGGCCGATCGGTTGGCCCCGCACGACTCTCCGCAGTCGAGATCCCCCGGGCTGTTCTGTGCTCTCTGCCAGCCGCTGATCGGCAACGGCCATATATTTCCTCCCGCACCGGTCAGGAGCGTCGCGAGACGCCTTCCCGACCGTCTTGAAGGAGATGGAGGCCGAACAACCCGGCCTCCATCGTCATTCCCACTCAGTTCTACGAATGCTCAAGGCGCTGCTACTGGTATCCACCCTCGAGGGCGACCTGGTTCGCGAGGTCATTCGCGGCCTGGATCGCATCGTCAATTGATTGATCGCCGACCAGTGCGGCGGCGAATTGCTGGGTCGCGTCGTCGCCGAGTTGCGTAAACTCGGGGATGCGAACGAACTGGCCGCCGGTATACGGCACCGGCTCCTCCGTCGGCTCGTTCGGATTTGCCTCATCGATCGAGTTACGGACGATCTCCGCAAAATCCCCGGCGAATTCCAGGTAGTCAGGATTCGAGTACGTCGACGCCCGGGCACCCGTTGGGGCGCGTCCCCAGCCGCCATCATGCGCGACGATCAGCTCCTGATACTGGGTGGATGTCGCCCACTTCATGAATGCGAGGGACGCCTCTTGCTGGTCCGAGTTGGCCGCCATCGCAAAGTTCCAACTCCAGAGCCAGTTACCGGTGTCGAGCTTCTTCGAGGGTCCGTATGCGAAGCCAACCTGGTCGGCAAAGTCAGGGTTCTCCTGCGGTGAGGAGAGCAACTCGGCGGCCGACGTAGCGTCGAACCACTGCGCGCATTTGCCCTGAACGAAGAGCGTTTCGGTTTCGGTGAAACCGTTCTGCTCGACGCCCGGAGGTCCGTACTCCTGCAACGTCTCGATGTAGAAGCGGATCGCCTCCGCGGAATCGTCTTCCGTGAGCGCCGCGTTCCAGTCCTCGTCGAACCACCGCCCGCCGAAGGTATTGATGATCGTCGTCAACGGAGCCCCCATCTCTCCCCAACCAGGGAGACCGCGGAGGCACAGGCCGTACACATCGTCAGGCTGGTGAAGCGCTGCGGCGAACTCCCTGATCTCGTCCCAGGTGGGCCGCTCAGGCATCGTCAGGCCAGCCTCTTCGAAGAGGTCCTTTCGGTAGAACATCATCGCGCTCTCGCCGTAGAACGGCAGCGCGTAGAGCCCGTCCTCGTACGAAAGGCCGGCAGTCATGCTCGGGAAGATATCGTCCAGGTCGTAAGCGTCGTCGTCGGCAACAGCCTGACCGACCTCCTGGAGCCATCCCTGCGCAGCCCAAAGCGGCACCTCGAATGGACCCACGGTGAAGACGTCGAACTGCCCTGCCTGGGCAGAAACATCGCGAGAGATCGTCTGGCGGATCTCGTTCTCGGGTAGCACGGTGAGGTTGACGGTGATGTTCGGGTAGGCCTTGGCGAATTCGCCTGCTACGACGAGCTCCTGCAGGGCGACCATCTGGGGATTGCCGACCATGCCGACCTCGATGGTCCCAGAAATATCCGGGTTGGCCTCCACGGGAGAAGCGGATGCCTCTTGGGCGGCGGAACGTGATGCGGATACGCTCAAGTACGGTATGGATAGGGTCCCGGCTGTTGCCTTCATCAACGACCGGCGGTCCATTCGCAGGGAGTCACGGGCCATGATCGACGCGCCTTTCACGTGAAGAGCGTGTACCCTTCGCGACACTCCGACAACCGAATTGTGATTTTGAACTCTGATGCCACCTTATAAGATGTAACCGGCA
>DATGPC010000408.1:0-6392 GCA_035305265.1 Thermomicrobiales bacterium
CACGCCGACCATATAGAGCGTCTCCCAGGTCGCTTCCTGCAGGAGCATCCACTGGCGATCGGTCAATCCTCCCATCACAGCACCTGCGCTCCCGGATGCGACGCCTGCAGCCACTTGATGGCTTCTGCCGTCCGACCATTAGCGAGATCCAGCGTGAACTGGCCTTGCCGCTTGTCTCCGACGTGCTCCAGGCTGCCGCCGACCACGTTCGTCCGCACGTCGTACCAATCCTCCAGCGCGACGAGGATCCGCGTCAGGTCTGCGTCGGCCCCGACCGGCACGACGATACGCGTCGAGCCCGACGCGCGCGTCTCGTTCGTGAACTGGGGGAAGAAGGAGTGTGCGATGCGCGATGTGGGATTTGCGGCCAACTTGCTCACCCGGCCCTGCTCGACGATGCGACCGCCCTCCAGCACGGCGACCTGGTCACAGATACGCTTCACCACCTCCATCTCGTGGGTGATCAGGAGGATGGTCACGTTCAGCTGGCGGTTCACCGACTTCAGCAGGTCGAGGATGGTCGAGGTGGTTCCCGGATCGAGCGCCGACGTGGACTCGTCCGACAGCAGCACATGAGGTGAGCCGGCAAGCGCCCGGGCGATGCCGACGCGTTGCTTCTGGCCACCGGAGAGGCGCGCCGGGAAGGCATTCGCCCGATCCTCCAGACCGACCAGCCGCAGCATCTCCATCACGCGATCCCGCCGCTGCGCCCGCGACATCCCCATGATCTCGAGGGGCAGCGCGACGTTCTGCGCGGCGGTGCGGGCGCTAAGCAGATTGAATCCCTGGAAGATCATGCCCATATTCTGCCGGGCCCGGCGCAGGGCGGGTTTCGGGAGCCGGGTGATGTCCTGCCCGTCAACGACGATGGTGCCGGAGGTCGGCCGCTCGAGCGCGTTGACGCAGCGGATGAGCGTGCTCTTGCCAGCGCCGCTTTCACCGATGACACCGTAGATCTCACCCGCGCCGACGTGCAGGGACACATCGTCCAGCGCGACGATCTCATGACGCCCGGCCTGGTAGACCTTGCGGAGGTTGGTAATCTCGATCATGTTGTGGTTACCCGAGGAGACGAAGGAGGAGGTTGGTTGAGGCGCCCTTGCCGACCGTATCAATACCACAGTCCGGCATACAGGCGCAGATCGACCCCCGTTTCCCGGTGCGCCCTGACTCCGTTTCGGGTAACGTATGCATGTGCCGGCGATTGCCCGGCCGATTCGTGCCCTCAACCCCAATGGATGCATTCTGGATGTCCACCTCGGCTCCTCCGACCAGGTCCGGTTACCTGAGCCTGTTCGAATCGTCGACGACCATCGTCTTCTTTCTCGCGACCTTCCTGGGGCGCGTTCCCCTCGCCATGCGCGCGCTGGGCGTCGTCCTGCTTATCCAGCAAACAACCGGCTCTTACGGTTTGGCCGGTGTCGTTGGCGCCGCCCAAACCCTGGTGTCGGCGTTCGCCTCACCCCAGCTCGGCCGCCTCTCCGACCGCTACGGTGATCGGGCGATCCTGACCTGGACAGCGTTGGGACATGCAGTCGGCATGGTCCTGCTCGTCATCGCCGCCGTCGCCAACGCCCACTGGAGCCTCCTCATCCTTGGCGCGGCGATCATCGGCGGCACGGCGGTGCCGTTCGGCTCGCTCAGCCGCGCGCGCTGGGTCGCAACGCTGGGTCCGGGCAAGCGACTCGACAAGGCCTACGCGCTGGAGGCGATGGCGGACGAGCTGTGCTTCATCATCGGCCCGCTGGTCGTCGTCCCGATCGCCGTCGGGCCGGGCGCGGAGATCGCGCTCCTGGTCTCGCTGGCGTTCACGGTCGCCGCATCACTCATGCTCATTACGCAGAAGGCGCCGGACACCGTGACCACGGTGCCTCGCCACGTCGAGACCGCGGGGCCGTCCGTGATGGGCATCCGGGGCATGCAAGTCATCGCGATCGCACTGATCTTCCTGGGGCTGGTCTTCGGCTCGGTCGAGATCGTGCTGGTCGCCTTTGCCGACGCCAATGACCAGCCAGCGTCGGCAAGCATCATGGCGGCGACGTTCGCGCTCGGATCGCTGATCGGCGCGGTCATCTACGGCGCGATCAATTGGCGCATCAGCGTCGACAAGCGGCTGAAGCTCTCGCTGCTCTGGTTCACCGCCGGCACCATCCCGATGTTCCTCTCCAACGAGGTCTGGCACATGACGCTGGCCGTCCTGGTGACCGGGCTGGCGATCTCCCCGTGCATGATCGCGACGAACAGCGTGGTCGAAGGGTTGGCGCCGAAGGGCAAGCTCACCGAGGCATTCTCATGGGTCGGGTCGGCGCTGGCGACCGGCGCGGCCGTCGGATCGATGATCGTCGGCGTGGTGCTCGACGAGATCAACCTACGGACCGGGCAGGGCCTCGGGGTCATCGCCTCGATCGCCAGCGTCGCGATTGTCTTCGCCTGGAGCCGTCACCTGAAGAGCAGACGCGAGCCAATCCCCGTTGGCGAAGCGTCCATGAACTGAATCCCTGTGCGATACTGACGGTCGAACCCGCGCCGCAGGTCGCAATGCCACTTCGCTTCCGGCCCGACGCCAGGCGCCGGGCACTTCTTTGTGTTTCTACGGCACGACCGTATTCTGGATGTTGGAGAGTTCGACCCCATGGCCAATTTCGATGTCACGATGGATTACGCCTTCTTCGAAGGGAAGATCGTCCCGTTTTCGAAGGCGAAGATCAGTATCGGCACCCACGCCCTGCAATACGGCACCGGGGCCTTCGGCGGCATCCGTGGCTACATCTCCGAGGACGGGAAGACCATCAACATCGTGCGCCTGAAGGAGCACACCGCTCGCCTGCTCCGGTCTGCGAAGCTGCTGCGGATGGACCTGCCGTTCACGCCGGACTCCCTCGCCGAGGTCGTCGTCGAGCTGACGAAGAAGAACGCGCCCACCACGGACACCTATTTCCGCCCGTTCGTTTACAAGTCCACCGTTTCGCTGTCGCCGAAGCTGCAGGGTCTGGATGACGAGCTGGCCATCTACATGCTGCCGATGGGCGATTACCTCGACACGACGCGTGGCCAGACCGCGATCGTCTCCTCGTGGACGCGGTCGGCCGACAACATGATCCCGAGCCGCGGCAAGTTCACCGGCTCCTACATCGGTTCGGCGTTCGCCAAGGACCAGGCGATGGCCTATGGCTGCGACGACGCGATCATGCTGAACGCCGACGGCAAGGTCGCCGAAGGCAGCGCGGCGAACCTCTTCATCGTCCGGGACGGAACGCTCATCACGCCACCGGTGACGAGCGACATCCTCGAAGGCATCACCCGCCGCACGATCATCGAGCTGGCCGGCGAGCTGGGCATCCCGGTTGAGCAGCGCGGTATCGACCGCACCGAGCTCTATATCGCAGACGAGGCCTTCTTCTGCGGCACCGGCGTGCAGGTGGCCTGGATCGAGCAGATCGATGGCCGCACCATCGGAAACGGCACGCAGGGGGCGGTCGCGAAGCAGCTGTACGACACGCTGTTCGCCATCTTCCGTGGCAAGACGTCCGATCACAGCGACTGGATCACGCCCGTGGAAATCGAGCGGTAGGCATCGACGCGCCTACGCGCTACGATATGCAATCCGACTGCATGGATGAGGGAGGTCACAGTGACCTCCCTTTCCTGTCCCTGACGTGACCAGAGGAGAAGGCGTCATGTTCCCTCCGATCGAACCATTTGCGACAGGTCTGCTTCCGGTTGGCGACGGCAACGAGATCTACTGGGAAGCGTCCGGCAATCCGGACGGCAAGCCAGCGCTTCATGTCCACGGAGGGCCGGGCAGTGGCATCATGACCGGCTACCGGCGGCGATTCGACCCGGAGAAGTTCCTGATCGTCGGATTCGAGCAGCGCGGCTGTGGCCGGAGCCAACCTCTGGCGACACACGAGAACCTCTCCACGAACACCACCCAGGCGCTGATCGCCGACATGGAAGCGCTCCGCGACCACCTCGGCATCGAGCAATGGCTCGTGACCGGCGTCTCGTGGGGGACGACGCTCGCCCTCGCCTATGCGCAGGCGCATCCTGACCGGGTGAGCGAGATTGTGCTCTTTGCGGTGACGAACACCACTCCGCGCGAGGTGGAGTGGATCACGGAGGCGATGGGCAACATTTTCCCGCGCGAGTGGGACGCGTTTGCCGCAGCTTCCGGCGCTACACCCGGCCAGCGCATCATCGACGCCTACTACGAGCGCGTCACCGATCCGGACCCGGCGGTCCGCGACGAGGCTGTCCGGAACTGGTGCCGATGGGAGGACACGCACATCTCCCTCGACCCGAACGCCGGCCCGATGCGGGACAACGTCGACCTGGATTCCATGCGGATCTTCGCGACGCTGGTCATCCACTACTGGAAGCACGGCGCCTTCCTCGGTCCGACCGAGATCCTGGACTCCATGGACCGCATCTCGCACATTCCCGGCGTACTGATCCACGGCCGGATGGACGTCAGCTCGCCGCTGCGCACGGCGTGGGAGCTGCACAAGGCGTGGCCAGGCAGCGAGCTGATCGTGGTGGACGATGAGGGGCATGGCGGACCGAAGATGGTGGATGAGCTGGTGGCCGCGATCGGGCGGTTCACTCCGGCCTGATTCGCCTTCGAGATGGCACCTCTCCTGCAAGGGTGTTCGCACCTGATACGGCCGGCAGCCTCCCGTTGGGACCGGCCATACCGCAGGAGGGATCCCATGCAGCTCAAGCCCATTCAGGATCAGGTTGTCGTCGTCCTTGGCGCGTCCAGCGGCATCGGGAGGGAAAGCGCCCGTCAGCTCGCCTCGCGAGGGGCGAAGGTCGTTGTGGCCGCGCGAAGCGGCCCGGGCCTCGACTCGCTCGTCCGCGAGATCAAGGACGCCGGTGGGGAGGCGACCGCGGTGATCTGCGATGCGACGGACTTCGCGCAGGTCGAACGCGTCGCGGAGATCGCCGTCGAGGCCTATGGCCGCATCGATACGTGGGTGAACGTGTGCGCCGTCGCCGGATACGCCTCCTTCGAGGACACATCGCTGGAGGACCTTCGGCAGATCTTCGACGTCAACGTCATGGGATACGTGCACGGGGCGCGCGCCGCGCTGCCACACCTCCGCCGTGAGGGGCGCGGCGCGCTGATCTCCATCGCCTCGGTCGAGAGCAATGTCGCCATCCCGCTCCATAGCCACTATGCCGCGACGAAGCACGCGATCGAGGGGTTGATGGACGGCCTCCGCCGCGAGCTGATGGCAGACGGAGCGCCTATCTCGGTGACGACGATCAAACCCGGATCGATCAATACGCCCTTCTTCACGAACGCGATGAACAAGCTGACGGTGAAGCCTCAGGGCCCGCCGCCGATCTACCAGCCGTCGGTCGTCGCGGAATGCGTGCTGTACGCGGCGGAGCATCCGGTACGTGACCTGTACGCCGGCGGGGCAGCGAGGATGATGGCGTTGACCCAGATGCTTGCGCCCGGCCTGATGGGTCGGATGCTGTCGCGGGCAGGTATCCCCGCCCAGGAGACGGACGATACGGCGACCGGGAATGTCACCGGCAACCTCTACGAGCCGTCGAACGACGACCGGGTCGAGGGGGATTTCAGCGACCAGGCGTCAGCGTTCAGCCCGTATACATGGCTCCAGACGCATCCGGCGGCGAAGATGGCCGTCATTGGCGGCGCGATCGTCGGGATCGGGGCGGTGCTGTCGCGCGGGGATGACTGAGGGCGGCGCAAGGTGATCATGATCATGCTCTTTTGGTTTCCCGGGGTTTAGGGGTCAACTTTTCAAGTTAACCAAGTTGTTGGGGGTAGAGGGAAACCTGAGCAACTTGGTTTATTGAGGCTCGGAGAGGTCAAGACGTCAAGGCGCCAGGTTTTCGAATAGAAGGGAAACCTGGCGTCTTGGCGTGTGGGGCGGAAGTCCAAGGCTGCCAGGTTGGCCATGTATAGGGGAACCTGGCAGCCTTGAATTGTTGACGGCGGCTCGGGGAACCCATCCGGCAAGCGCGGGGTCGGCTGTTGCGGCGGCAGGGGACGACATTGCGGCGCACGCGTGCGGGTCCAGGGGTGTGCAGCCGCCGCAAGTCGTCCCGTACGGGAAGGAGCATTGGAGCACGGTGTGGGGGCATGTATGCCGAGACGCTTCGCGTTGGGTCCTCCGGCCGAGCCCGCAGGGCGAGAAGCGGCAGCGAGCCCTTGCTCCGCTCGGGATGACGAGGGACCTTTGGTGCGAGGCGGGCGGACACGGGGTCCGCCCCTCCGGGGTGCGGGAGGACGTATTTCGCGGTCGGCGTCAGTCGCGGCGAGTGTGGGCCAGGATCGGGTCGGTGATGGAGGCGGAGGTGTCGCCGGAGGCGTTGCGAGCCTGGTCGATGTAGTACTCGAGGTTGTCCTGGTCGAT
>DATGPC010000409.1:0-4125 GCA_035305265.1 Thermomicrobiales bacterium
GGCTGGAATGGGTCCACCACCTGCCTGACAGGCTTGCGGACGTGCTGGCAGGGCTCGGCATTACCCTGGCACGCGAGTTTCCCAACCACTCGATGAACCTGGTGCTCTTCGGGACCTCGAGGCACGACGGTCCAGTGGTGATCAAGACGTCCCCACCGCACGAAGAGATCACGGCGGAGATCGACGCGCTACGAATGCACGCATCGCCACGCGTCGTCAATCTCCTGCATGCCGATCCAACCTTCTCGATCATGATCCAGCGACGGATCCTGCCCGGCGACACGCTCAGGTCACATGTTGAATCCGGTCGGCTGGCCGAGCGAGACGCTGCGGAGATCGCCGCAGGTTTGATGCGGGATTACTGGGAAATTCCCGACGACAGCCTGAAGGCGATTCACCTCGACCGGTGGTTCCGGTCCCTATATGCCTATCGCGATCGTCATCCAGATGGAAGCGGGCGCCTCGAAGCCAGGAACGTCGAGCTGGCCATTGTCCAGGCCGACGAGTTGCTCGCGTCACAACGAGAACAGGTCACGGTCCACGGCGACCTGCACCATGACAACATCCTCCTGGACGCCGAGCACGGCTGGACGATTATCGACCCCAAGGGTCTGGTCGGCGAACGCGGCTACGACATCGGTCAATGGATGATCAATCCGCCCGGCGTCCACCGGAATCCGAACCTCGCCGAGCTCACCGATCACCGGCTCGACTGGTTCTCGGACTTCCTGGGAATCGAGCGGCGCCGCTTGTGGCAATGGGCGATGGTCCAGACGGTCCTGAGCGACTGCTGGAACCTGGAAGGCAACGAGAACGCAGAACTCTTCGCCCAGCCCGTCGCATCGATCCTTGCCGCCATGCCGGAGGCGAGTGGATCCTGACAAAGTGAGTGCCGGGGCAGGAACGACGTCATCGATTCAAATGATGAAGGTGAAGTTCGACTTAGGCGAGACTGCCGGCAAGGGCTCGAACGCGCTCAACAGTCTCCTGGAAAACGTCGACGGCCTGGTCGATCTCGGCCATAGAGTTCCCGCGGCCAACCGTGAGGCGCAGACTCGCACGGGCATCCTCTTCGGACAAGCCACAGGCGAGCAGTACGTGACTCGGCTCGGAGTTCCCCGTGGTGCATGCGCTCCCGGCCGAGGCCGAAACACCCTGCATATCGAGGCTCAGCAGCACCGTCTCGCCCTGGACACCGTCGATGGTGATGTTCAGGTTGTTGGGCAATCGGGCAGCGCCCGGCTCGGGACCGTTCAAACGAACGTTGGGGATTCGCTCCTGCATGCGAGCCCAAAGCGCGTCTCGAAGCTCCGCGCAGAACGCGTTGTACGCATCGCGCGACCTGTCCGCCCGCACGAGCGCCTCGGCCATGCCAACGATGAGCGGAACGTTCTCGGTCCCGCCTCGCCGGCCTGACTCCTGACCACCGCCGTTCTGCTGGAACTCGATCTGCGTGCCCTTGCGGAGATAGAAAATCCCGACGCCCTTCGGCCCGTAGAACTTGTGCGCCGAGAGCGACAACATATCGACGTTCAGGTCATTGACCTTCAGCGGCAGAACTCCGGCCGCCTGGACCGCATCGGTGTGGAAGGAAATTCCCCTCGCCCGAGCAATGGCCCCAATCTCCGCAACCGGCTGGATCGTGCCGATCTCGTTGTTGGCGTACATGATGGAGATGAGGCATGTGTCCGACTCGATGGAGCTCTCGACGTCCGAGGGATCCACCCGCCCCTCCTGGTCCACCGGTACCCGCGTCACCCGAAACCCCATCTTCTCCAACGCGTCCGCCGCGTGCAGGACCGCATGGTGCTCGACGGCGCTGATGATGATGTGAGGAGCAGGCCCGTCAGGGTTGCGGAACCGCGCCGACCACGCGACACCTTTCAGCGCGAGACCGTTGCTCTCCGTCGCTCCACTCGTGAAGATGATCTCCGACGGGCGGCAACCCAGGACCCCGGCAACCTGCGAACGGGCGCGATCGAGCGCCGCGCGCGCATCCTGCCCGACGCGGTAGATGCTGGACGGGTTCCCGAACTGCTGGGTGAAATACGGCAGCATCGCCTGCACAACCGCCGGATCGGTGGGCGTTGTCGCGGCGTGGTCAAGATAGATCGATTCGTGGCCGTACGACATCGAACGGTGGTCCTTGTGTCATGTGTGCGGGGATAGAGAGACCTACTGGACCTCGACGTACTTGGCGTCGCGCGGCTCTGCACCTGACCTTGGCTTGGTCATCAGGTCGGCCAGCGTGGTGGAATCCAGCGCATCGACGATCGAGTCACGGACCTTCAGCCACACCGGCCGGGTCTCGCATCCGTCGATCAGGGGGCAGGTCTGGTCGGCCTGGTCTTCCGAGACGCACTCCATGGGCGCGACGGGGCCTTCCATGACGCGATACACGTCACCGACGCGGATCTCTTCCGGAGAGCGGGAAAGGAGGTAGCCACCGCGCGCGCCACGTCGGCTCTTGACGAGCTCTGCACGCCGAAGCGGGGCGATCAGTTGTTCCAGGTAGGCGGGCGGGATGTTGGACTCCCGTGCGATTTCGGCAATCGACATTGGGCCATCACCATAGCGATGCGCCAACGCGACCATCGCGCGCATCCCATATTCTCCCCTTGTCGACACCTTCATTGATGGGCACTCCTGTCGGGATGCTTTCTTCCCTGTAGTTACTGTAGCCGCTGGCGACCAATTGTCAAGGAAGCACCCCCTCAGCGCCGGCGTTTTCGCCGGAAATTGGCGGATATGGCGTCACGCCACTCCTCGCTCAGTGTCCACTCCCGTTCCTGCAAACCGGGTGCCATCTGGCGATAGAGACCGACGAACCGCTCGGCCGTGAAAATCCCCCGGTACATGCCGTCTTCCGTCACGGGAACGGCCCACCGCTGCATCGCATTCATCTTCTGCTGCACGTCGTACACCGAATCGTCGACGTCCGCGACGTAGACCGAGCGATCCATGACATCGGCAACCACGCGACCGGCAACACCACCCTGCAGGCCATCGAGGAGTTGGGAGCGCCAGAGCATGCCCACGACCCTCCCCCTGCTTGTCACTACCATATCGCGCGGACCACCACGCAACGCGAACGTGAGCGGGTCATGCGGGGAAATGCCTCCCATGTCCCAGAGCGCGTACTGCCCAACGCGGAGATTCCGCATCTGCGTCTCGATCCGGACCATCCGGGATTCAGCCCGCGCCGCGAAGATAATGAACAGTCCGAAGATTGGCAGGAGCAGGTCGCGCTGCCAGATACCCAGCAGGACGAACACGACCGCGACTGCAATCCCGAGCCGTGTCGCGATCGACGTTGCGTCGCGCCGCCCGAGCTTCGGGGTCATCGCCGCGCGAAGCACCCGTCCGCCGTCCAGGGGAAACGCTGGCAGCAGGTTGAACACCATCAACCCGAGGTTCAGCACCCCGATCGCGGCGAACATCGACGGGACGTCGAGACGCCGGAACCGGTCCCCCGCCGCGAACCAGGACTCCGGCCCGCCGATCACGCCGATCAGGAGCAACACGGGAAGGAGCAGCATGAAGATCGCGAGGTTCATCCCCGGTCCGGCTAGCGCGATCAGCAGCTCGTTTCGTGGCGTCGCCGGCATCTGCTCGATCCGCGCCACGCCGCTGAACGGCCAAAGGGTGATATCGAGCACCTGGATACCGACTTCCCGGGCCATGATGCAGTGCCCGAGCTCGTGCACGAGAACGGAGAGGAACACGAGGAGGACCAGCGCCAGCCCCAGCAGGAACGGCACGATTCCGCCGTGCTCACCCGTGCCCCAGTAGATGAAGGCAAAGACGAACACAAGCGCGAATGTTGGATGGACGTTGACATCGACGCCGAGTATGCGCCCGATGCGCAGGGGCCGGATCATCCGGGTGGAGTTCCTCCAGAAAGGGTGCGCCGCTGTGCCGGAATGAAAGAAGGAGGCACGTAACGTGCATCAATGATACCGAATCCCCTCGTCCCTCGTCTTTCCCCTTCGTGAGAAAAATCGCGAAATATAGCAAGATTCTTGCCACGGATTGAAACTGGCCCTATACTGTGGACAGATATGACAGCGAATCGGGAGATGCCGCCCGCCGTTGGGCCCGGCATTCCGCATTCACCCACCGGGT
>DATGPC010000410.1:0-4147 GCA_035305265.1 Thermomicrobiales bacterium
CGGGACACCGAGGCGGAGAAGAAAGGTCGCCAAAGGGTTGAAAGCCCGGAAGACCCACCGTGGCGGCATTGCCGGTGGCGCCGGCGCCCGCTGTATGGCATCGCTCATGACTCGATCGCTCCTGCGTCAACATGCATTCGGGGACCATATTCGACCCCGACACCCATAAGACTGGGAGCGACCACCCGGTGTGACACGGGTCGACGCACGCCGCAAACGTCAGGCGGTCGTCAGCCTCAGGTAGTACCCGTCAGGATCGACAATCCTGAAGTCCCGCAAACCCCACGGGCGGTCCTCCAGCGGCTCCGAAATGGGATGCCCCGCCGCCCGGACACGCTCCTCCATCGCGTCGATGTCATCGACCTCCAGCACGATCTCCACGCCCGCGCCCCTGTCTCCCGCCAGCCGACGTTGGGTGAAATACCCGTCAGACACTGGCAACTTCGCGATCGGTCCAAGGCCCAGCACGACGCCTCCTGAGCGGAGGCTCGCGTACCCCTCCTCTCTTCTGAGAAGCTCGAACCCCAGGACCCGGCAGTAGAAATCGATCGAGACATCCATATCCTGAACGAACAGCTCCATCCGCAACCCGGTCACACCCACCACGTCATTCCCTCCAGGTCTTGACTGTTTCCGCATTCCCGAAAACCGGCGTATGATGCCCCTACACAGCAACACCATATCTGACACCCAGTCCGGTCAATGCCTTCGACACAGCAAGCTCCGCCGAACCGTCTTGGAGGGAACATGAAGATCGTCGATGTCCAGACCCATGTGATGAGCACCGCCTGGCGCAACCTCACCTTTGTTCGCGTCCTCACCGACGACGGGCTCGAAGGGGTCGGCGAGGTGCGGATGATCAACCACACCGACGCGCTCCTTGGGTACCTCTCCGAGGCCGTCCCCAACCACGTCATCGGCCATGACCCGTCGGACATCGAGGCCCTCGTTAGGCGCATGTACATCGAGGACTACGCCCGCGCCGGTGAAATCGCCATGTCGGCCATTGCCACGATCGAGATGGCCTGCTGGGATATCGTCGGCAAATCGCTCGGCAAGCCCGTCTACAAGCTCCTCGGCGGCGCCGTGCGCGACCGCATCAAGGCCTACGCCAACGGCTGGTACACCGTCGAGCGCACGCCGCAGGAGTTCCATGCTGCCGCGAAACGGGCGCTCCAGAAGGGATACCGGGCGCTCAAGTTCGACCCTTTCGGCGCCGGGTTCTACGAGATGGAACGCGCCGAAAAGGCACGCTCCATCGAGCTCGTCGAAGCGGTACGCGATGCCGTCGGCCCGGACGTCGAGATCCTCATCGAGATGCACGGTCGATTCAATCCCGCGACGGCCATCGAGATCGCCCGGGACCTCGAACCGTTCAAGCCGTCCTGGGTCGAGGAACCGGTCCCGCCCGAGAACCTCGCCGCGCTGGAGAAAGCCTCCCGCTCGATCTCCATTCCGGTCGCCACGGGCGAGCGGATCCACACCCGCTACGAGTTCCGCGAGCTGTTCGAGCGCCAGGCGGCCGACATCATCCAGCCCGATATCAGCCACTTTGGCGGCTTGCTCGAGACGAAGAAGCTCGCGGCCTGGGCGGACGCGTACTACGTCCTTGTCGCTCCACACAACGTCGGCGGCCCTGTCTCCACCGCGGCCGCGCTCCACTTCGCGGCCTCGACCCCGAACTTCAAGATCCAGGAGCACTTCAACGACTTCTCCGAGGCGTGGGTGAAAGACGCGGCGCCGGGCAACCCCGAGGTCGTCGACGGGTACTTCGCCTTGCCGGAAGGCCCCGGTCTTGGCGTCACCCTCAACATGGATGTCATCAACGAGCACCCTCGCCAGCACGTCTACTTCAACCTCTACGCGCAGGACTGGCATCTTCGCCAGGTCGTGGAGCATGTACCGGCAACGGCACCCGTGCAGGATGAAAGGAGCTGACCGGATGCGGGATCACGCTGCCGCGGTCGATCAGCGCGATGTCGTCGTTTGGCAACCGGAGCCGCATCACCTGGAACGCAGCAGGCTCATCCAGCTCTGCCGCGCGACCGGCAACGACACGCCCAACGAGCTTCGCGCCTGGGCGGCCAGCGACGTCGGCCGGTACTGGGACACCGTTGTCAGGGATCTCGATCTCCAGTGGCACCGACCTTACAACGCGCCCCTCGATCTCTCGCGCGGGAAACCGTGGCCCGAATGGTTCGTCGGTGGCGGCTTCAACTACGTCACGAATGCGCTGGATCGTCATGCCGACGGACCGCATGCCGCTGAGGAAGCCATGGTCTGGGAGGACGAAGACGGCCATTCCCGCTCATTCACGTGGCGTGAGCTGCGGGAAGAGGCCGACCGGCTCTCCCATGGCCTCGTCGCCCTTGGTGTAGCGCCCGGCGACCGTGTCGGCATCTTTCTGCCGATGATCCCGGAGACGGTGATCGCGGTCCTCGCCTGCGGCAAGATCGGTGCGGTCTACATCCCGCTCTTTTCCGGGTTCGGCGAGGATGCCGTCGCCTCTCGCCTGAACGACTGTAGCGCCGTCGCGATCATCACAGCCGATGCCTTCCCCCGTCGTGGCAAGCAGATCCCGCTCAAGGCCATCGCCGACGCCGCCCTGCGGCGAGCGCCATCCGTGAAGACCTGCATCGTCTACGAGCGAACGGGAACGGACGTCTCCTGGAACCGCAACCGGGACCACTGGTGGCACGATGTTGTAACCGGCCACGACGCCCGGTTCGACACCCTGCCGACCGCCGCCAACGATCCATACATGGTCATCTACACCTCTGGCACCACCGGACGCCCCAAAGGCACCGTCCACGTCCATGCCGGGTTCCCGATCAAGGCCGCGCACGACCTCGCCTACTGTTTCGATCTTCACCCAGACGACCGCCTCTTCTGGCTCACCGACCTCGGCTGGATGATGGGGCCCTGGATGATCGCCGGCGCCCTCATGCTCGGCTCTACTCTGGTCATCTACGAGGGAACGCCGGACTACCCGGCCCCGGATCGCCTCTGGCAGCTCGTCGAGGACCACCGCGTCACCGTCCTCGGCATCGCACCCACCGCAGTCCGCGCCCTCAGGTCGCACGGCCCTGACCCGGTCCGCCAGCACGACCTCTCGCCATTACGCGTGCTCGGCTCCACCGGCGAACCGTGGGACTCAGAGGCATGGCGATGGCTCTACCGCGAAGTCGGCGGAGAGCGATGCCCCATCATCAACTACTCCGGAGGGACGGAAACCGGCGGCGGCATCCTTGGCTGCACTACCGCCGAGCCGGTCCGCGAATGCGGCTTCTCCGGCCCCGTACCCGGCATGGACGCCGATGTCGTCGACGATAACGGCCAGCCGTTGCGAGGCGCGGTCGGGGAGCTCGTCGTCCGCCAGCCCTGGGTCGGCATGACGCGCGGCTTCTGGAACGACCCGGAACGCTACCTGGACACCTACTGGTCACGCTTCCCGGACACCTGGGTTCATGGAGACTGGACGGAGATCGATAACGACGGCTTCTGGCACATTCGCGGCCGCTCCGACGATGTCCTGAAGGTCGCCGGCAAGCGCATCGGCCCTGCCGAAGTCGAGTCCGCCGCCTGCGCCCACCCGGCCGTCCAGGAATCGGCCGCCATCGGTGTGCCGCACGATCTCAAGGGCGAAACGCTCCATCTCTTCGTCGTCGTCCGGCCGGGCATTCAGGTCGATGAGTCCCTACTCCAGGACATTCGCCAGACCGTCGGCCAGCATCTCGGCGGCTCGATGCGCCCCGAGCGCGTCCACCTCATCAGCGAACTACCCAAGACCCGGAACGGCAAGGTCATGCGCCGCCTCATCCGCGCCGCCTACCTCGGCCTCCCCGCCGGCGACGCCACCGCCCTCGAGAACCCGCACATCATCGACGAGATCGCCTCACACGCCCGCAAGAACGATCGGGGCGAATAGTGGCCAACGTCATATCCGCATTGCCTAAAAAGAGCCCCGTCATTCTGAACGGAGCAAAGATCCACATCCGCTTCTCGCCCCACGGGCCCGGCCGGAGGACCCGACGCGAAGCGATCCAGCGGGCAATCCCTCTTCGCCTACAGACAGTCCGGGCGGTCACCACCCCCGAACTGGATCGTCGTACGGGAGGTCTTGAACACGCGCCGCCAAGCCGCTGGG
>DATGPC010000411.1:0-14083 GCA_035305265.1 Thermomicrobiales bacterium
CGCGATCACCAGCAGGATGAGGACGCCTGCGATCCAGCCAAGCACGAGCCCCCGGCGGCTCTCGACTGGCCGGCGCGACTCCCACGTCGACACATGCGCCGCGTGGGGCACGGTGGTCATGGAAGGCTGGATCGGGATCGCCTGCGTCATCTCGGCATCGTCTGGCGGCATGTTTTGGACCGGCTGGAATGTCGAGGTGGTCTGGTTCGCGGAGTCGGCGAGCGACGCATTCGTGAGGCTCTCGCCGCATTCGGAGCAGAACAGGCTTAGCCCGCTATTCCGCGAGCCGCATTCCGGGCAGATGCGAGCCGGTGTCGATGCTGCTCCCATGACGAAGCCCTCCGCGTGCTAGTTCGTCTCCGCGAGGAAATCGGGGTCGACCGAGAACGCGTTGCTGATCCCGAGTCGCTGCATCACCACCATGCTCACCGCGTCGGTGTAGGACAGCCCGCGCGGGCTGCGGGATGCCACCACCAGCGCCCTCGCTCGCTGCTCGTCCTCCTCGTCCGCGTGGTAGACCGTCAGGCGGTGATCTCGCAACCACTGCCGAGCGATATCCGGACCTGGTCCTTCGGTCAGGAGGCTGATCGTCTCCGCGATGATGAAGTTCGTGGTGAAGAGTCGGAATCCGCCGTCGACGAGGCTGCGGTAGGCGTCGACCGCGGCGCCGTGCGTCCGGTCGTTCCGGTCCACCAGCGCGACGATCGCGGATGAGTCGATGAGCACGATCTCGTCGCGGATCGCGCTCGGGTCTTGTCGGGATGTAGCTGTGTCGGTCATGCCCTGTCCTGTGGAGATGAAACGCGGCTGACGGGTGTAACGATGGTTCCTTGCCGTGTGCGAGGCTCGGCGACGAGGCTAGCGGCGGCGCAAGCTCGACAGGCGGTAATTGTGCTTGCCCGTGCTGATGTCCGAGCCCGGTCCCTCGCCGATCCCGATCACATCGTCCAGCGGGCGGACCCGTGACGCCGGCCGCAGCTTCTTGATGAAGCGGTCCTCCGCGGTATTCGTCGTGCAGAACGACTCCACGGCGGCGCGCTCGATGAACCATTGTCCACCCATCCGGCGTCCCGGAAGGCGTCCCTCGCGAAGGTACCGGCGGACCTGCTCCGTCGAGCGCGAAAGTGTCCTCGCCGCCTCCGCGACGCTGATCAGGTCGCGTTCGTTCCCACTGCTATCCATCAGGCTCCATCCGTTGGCTTTCCGGCGCGGTGGCCGGAGACGTGCATCATCCCTCGCGGATACGCGATGCTGGTCCGCGATGCCAGGGCATCATTGCGAGGACGCGCGTAGTGTGCAACAACATGGTAGTGAGTTCAGGGTCGAAGAGACAAGGCGTGATCCGGCACGCGTGCGGCGTGGACGCCGTCCGGGAGGGGAAGTGGAATGGGTGAACGACTGCAGGCTGGATCGCCCGCGCCGGTTCGTGTCGCGGACGGGGTGACGCTCCTCGATCTGTCGTTCCAGGCAACACCGCGTGTCATCGGCGCGTGGCTGCTCGAAGGTGATGGTGAGGCCGTCCTTATCGAGACAGGACCCGCCAGCACGCGCGAAAACCTGGAACACATGGTCCGGCAGGCAGGCTACAAGATGGCGAACATCTCGCGCCTCATCGTGACCCATATCCACCTCGATCATGCCGGTGCGGCAGGCGTACTCCTGCGCGACTATCCCCATTTGCGGCTCTCGGTGCAGGAAGATGCCGCGCCATTCCTCATCTCCGTCGACCGGCTCTGGAACAGCGCGACCCGCATCTACGGCGATGAGATGTTGCCGCTCTGGGGTGAGACGGTCGACGCCGACGCCAGCCGCGTCGACACCTTCCGCGACGGTGACCGCCTGCGCGTTGCCGGCACCACCCTGCGCGTCGTCGCCACCCCGGGCCACAGCGGCACGCACGTCTCCTTCTTTGACGAGCAGCGCGGCATCCTGTTCACGGGTGACGCCGCGGGCGCCCGGATTGGCGGCTCCAGCATCCTCGTTCCGACCCTCTCCCCGCCGGAGATCGATATTGACCTCTGGAAGGAGTCCATCGATCGGATGAAGGCGCTGGAGCCGGAGCGGCTGGCGCTGACTCATATGGGCATCTTCGACGATGCCGTCCCGCACCTTGACGGGCTGATGCCGGCGATTCGGGAATGCATGGAGATCGCGGACCGGGTCCTGCAATCCCCCGACGACGAATCGGCGCTCGCCGAGGCGCTGACGCTCGAGCTGCGAGGTGCTTTCGAGAACGAGGGCGGCGATGTCGATCGGGCTTATGCGGCGATGCAGTACGCGATGCCCACCTGGCTCGCCGCGAAGGGGATCGTTCGGGTCTTCAAGAAGGCCGGCAAGTTCGATCCGGCATAGCCATGAAGGAGCCCGGTCCGTATATGGACCGGGCCCCTGTGTTTACGCTGGTTGCTCTTCGGAGGTGTCCGGCTCGATCGTCACCGGCTCGAGGCCTGGCGCCGGAACCGGCTTCAGGCGCATCAGGAGCAGCGGATTGTCGTCCGCCGCGATGCGGTTCGGGTCTTCCTTCCCGCAGCCGAGGCAGCGGTGAATGATCACCTGCTCGCCATTCCGCCGGCTCAGGATGCCTGATGGCTCCATCAATGCGTGGCAATCGCTCCTGCGGTCGCCGGGGCGTGTGTGATCGACGTGTCGCGACCACAGGCAGTTCGGGCAATGGTTGCGGTGCTTCCCGCCGGTCAGCGGGGCGCCGATGAACTGCTTGCAATGACCGCATTTGAACGCCTGGTCGGCCTCCGTGCGGGGAGGCCGCGTCAGTCGCGTTCGCTTCCTCGTTGGTTCCTCGACGC
The DNA here is from genome assembly GCA_035305265.1 of Thermomicrobiales bacterium. GTDB lineage: Bacteria > Chloroflexota > Chloroflexia > Thermomicrobiales > UBA6265 > UBA6265. The sequence continues at coordinate 2,805 of DATGPC010000411.1, forward strand.
TCCGTCTCCGGGAACGGCGTGGTTGGTCGAACTCAATCTCCGGGTAATCCGCTCCGTTCGTGTCCCAGTCGATATGTACTCGTGGCAATGGTGAACCCTCTGCGTCGTAGACGCGCGTTGGGGTGGATGGTCAGGTTCGGGTTCATTTCTCCGCGGGCAATGCCGGCGGAGCCATTGACAATGGGCAGGGTACGCATGCAGGTTCCTCTCATGGACGGAGTGCGAGACAAGCAGGGCCCGGACGCCGGAATGCAGCATGCATAACGGCATCTGGCGCGCGACTGGGCGCGCGTGTCGGATTCGGTGTCGTCCCGGTGAGGTTATCGGCTCGTGGGCCGTGGAGACGTCGTCAGGAACGCAACCATCGTGCGATGGTTACGGGATCATGGGCGTTCAGGGCTCGCGAAGAGCCTAGCTCGCGCGATCCATCCCGGCGTCACTGGGCGTGACACCGCGACGCGCAAGGATCAGGTGGGTGTTCATTCAAGCTCCTGTTCCAGCGTCGTCTGACGACAAGGGCGGCGGTTGAGGCACCGCGGCCAAGCGCATTGCTCAAAACGGATTCTAGGGATGCCGACGGCAAAACACAAGAGGCAGGGGAGGGACATCACCGAATGATCGATTTGCTGATGCTCGGCAACGGGGCGATGGTGCCGTTGGCGGACCGCTATCTCTCCAGCCTGCTCTTCCGCTTCAAGGGGGTGCTCTATCTCGTCGATTGCGGTGAAGGAACCCAGATGAGTTGGCGTCGCTTTCACTGGGGATTCCGTCGACTGGACGCGATCTTCCTCACCCATCACCACGCCGACCATGTCGCCGGGCTCCCCGGCCTCTTCCACACCGTCGCCAACGCCGGTCGCACCGAGCCGATGCATATCTACGGCCCGCCAGGCACTATCGAGATCATCCGGGGACTGCGGGTCATCGCGCCGCATCTGCCCTATGACATGGTGATCCATGAGCTTGGTGGCGGTGAGTCCTTCGAGCTGCCGTCCGGCCTGCGAGGGCGCGTCGCGTGGGGCGAGCACAGGATCCCGGTATTGGGCTACCGCTTCGACGTCACGCGCCAGGCGCCCTTCCAGCCCGACCGGGCGACCGCCCTTGGCGTGCCCCGGACCATGTGGAGTGCCCTCCAGCGGGGAGAAACGGTCGAGGTCAATGGGCAGCAGGTGACGCCGGCAGAGGTGCTGGGCGAGCCGAGACGAGGCATCTCCTTCGCCATGGTGACGGACACCCGGCCCACGGACGACCTGCGCGAACTGGCGCGCGATGTCGATCTGCTGATCTGCGAGGGAACGCACGGCGACGATGCGGACGCCGACAAGGCGCTCCGCTCCGGCCACATGACGTTCCGCGAGGCCGCGACGCTTGCGCGTGATGCCAACGCTGGCGCCCTCTGGCTCACCCACTTCGGCGCCGGAATGGAAGACCCGCAGGCGTGGATTGAAAACGCCCGCAGCGTGTTCCCCCGCGTCGAGACGGTTCGCGCCGGGACGACCGGCCAGCTGATGTTCGACGAGGGCTACAGGCCCGGAACGGCCGATCCTTCGATCTCACCCGCCAGCGCCGATTCGATGTAGTTCCGGATCTCGTTGATATCGCCAGTGTAGATCCAGGCGCCATCGGCCGACGTTCCCGGTTGGATGATCGGCTGTTCGAGGTTGACCATCTGAATCTGGCCTTCCTCGATCCGCAGCGCCATCGCCGCCAGCGCGAGTTGCTCGTCGAACTGGAAGCTCGTCAACGCCGCGCCGCTGAGCGCCGTGATCAGGTCAGCCACCCGCGTCAGTGAGCCGAGTTTCTGCCCCTGTTGGAGCAGGGCCTGGATCACGAGCATCTGCCGCTCCCGGCGCTGGTCATCGCTGTCCTGGTGTCGCGTGCGAGCGTAGGAGAGGGCGGTCTCACCGTCCATATGCTGGCGCCCCGCCTCGATCACGAGCAGGCGCGTGCCGTAGTCCTCGGTCGGGTAGGCCTCGTCGACGATCTTTTCCGGCACCGTGATGTCGATCCCGCCAATGGCGTCGACGACCTCCGTGAAGCCCTCGAAGTCGATGAGCACATACTCGTCGATCATCACGCCGAAGTTGTATTCGACCGTATCGCGCACCTTCGCGACGCCCGCGACGCGATTGTCCGGGTCTTCCTCCAACCCTATGCCGTATGATCCGTTGATCTTGCCGGGGCCGTGTCCGGGTATCTCGACCTCGAGGTCGCGCGGCAGGCTGATCGAGCGGAGCGTGTGTTGCTCCAGGTCGAGCCGCGCGAGGATGATGACGTCCGCGTTCTGGTCGCCCCCGTCTCCCCGGGAATCGACGCCCAGCACCAGGATGTTGATGAACCGCTTGTCGGGCCATACCTGTTGCGGGCTGATATCTTCGCTGTTCGTTCCCGCCCGGATCAGTCCAACGGTGATATCGAACGACGACGGACTATCCGTGTCGGTCGCGGTCGGGGCCGGTTCGCCGCTCGGCTCCGATGACTGGACCGGTGTCGCCCGGGGACCGACCACCGGCGTTCCACCCGGTTCGCTATCGGGCATCTGCTGCAACGTGTCGTCCCGCGTCGGGAGCTGGACAACCGATACCGATTGCGCATCACCGATCGCGTTGGTGACGTTCCGCGCGTACCAGCCGACCGCCACGAACGGCGCGAGGAAGATGAGGACGACGATGACCGCAGCGATCCTGCGACGATAGTCCCAGTGAGCACGTCGTCGTGGCGAACGGTGTCGGCGCATTCGGAAAAGGGTCCTCATCAACGGGGATTGGGGAAACGGTAGAGCCTCTTTGCCCCACGATACGTCACGTCAGTGTGCGTTGTTTCGGGCATTTCGTGCAAGTGGTTTGCCCCTGACGGCGCGGATTTTCGGGACCCGGATCCGGTTTCGGACCCGCGATGGCTCTCCGGAGAAATGGTCAGGATCCGTCCCGGCGGTAGATGCGGCTGCCGTCTTCGTTGAAGACCTCTGTCCAGCCCTCGCCGGGGTACGTCGGGTCGCTCGCCGCCGGGAACGGTCCCGGTGCCGCATCGCCCGGTCGGGTCTCCTGCCCGATGCCGTTGGTCTCGGTGGGGCCGATGTAGATCAGCGTCACGCCGTAACGATCGAGGATCTCCGGCTCCGGTGGCGTGCCGTCATACAGCGCGAGGATGTCGTTGACGCGCTGCTGGCGTTCCTCGGTCCAGCCTTCATGTCCCAGTCGCCACTGGTTCTCGTGCCCGGACCAGCCGATGATCGTCGGCACGCCGCTTCCGCCGGACGGCCGTCCGACCTCGCTCCACCATTCGCCGCCACCGGCCGTCAGGAGCACGTCGTCTTCGTCCGCGTTCTCCAACAACCACTCGATCGCCGCGTATTCGCCGGAATACAGCCCGCCCGCGTCCTGGTTCAGGTAGGCGAGGCCGTCGACGCCGTCCCATTCGCGATCAGGGGCGCGCCAGTTCAGCCATTGCTGGCCGGCGACCACCGGGTAAACGAACCCGGCGACCATGATGCCGGCGAGTGCCACCGGAAGGGCGACCTTCGAGACCGCATTCCGGTGAAAGGCCCGCCAGATGCTGGCGGCGGCGAGGGCGCTCGCGATGGCCATGAGCAGCCAGACCTGGTACGAGACCTTGAACACGGTGTTCATTCGGCTGCCGCCGTACACGTCGCTCAGGTAGAAGAATTCCGGCACCAGCGTCAGGATCAACGCCAATGAGAAGAGCACCAGCGAGACGTTCGCCGGGGTCAGTCGCCCATCCCGTTCCAGCAACAGCCACGTCATGATCACTGGCAGCCCGCAGATCACCAGCAGCGGCACCGGTACGATGATCGCCCCGAAGAAGCAGAGAATCGCGGTGACCAGCGCCGCGTTCCGGGACAACGGGTCCGGTTCCCACGTGCCGCCGCGCGATTCGGCGATCGCGATCAGGTTGTCCTCCCGGCGCCGCCATGTCTCCGTCAGGATCAGTGCGACGAGGATCAGGTACATGAACCCGAAGATGCCGAAGTACTCCTGCGGCGAGGTCCGCTCGCCCGTATAGGCCGCGACAGAACCGAGCACGCCGCCGATGACCGGGACGCCTGAAATCCATTCCGAGAACGCGGAATCCGCCACTAACGCCGGGGCTTCGAAATGCAGGTAGAACGGCAGCCATGCGACCAGCGCCGACAGGACGACGATACCGGCGGCGAGGAGCCGTTCCCGCAAGCTGGCGCCAACGGTGCCGAGCCCCAGCGCCATCAGGGCAATGACGAGATAGGTCGGGAAGTCCCACGAGTTCATCGCGTAGAGTGACCCGATCAGTCCGCCGGCTATGGCGAAGCGGAACCAGTCGCGCTGGAGGAGCGATTGCCCCTCACGCAGGCGTCCCACCGTGAGCAGCATCCACGCGAGCCCGAGGGCGAGCACCGTGAATGGCAGTGCCATGACATGCGGATGCAGGTCCCCGAGGATGAAGCTGAACGCGGGGAACTCGGTAATTGGGTTCGTACCGATTGCCGGGTCGTCGATGATCGTGCGCGATGCCTTCCAGCCGATACCGTCGAAGAAGTAGGCGCGCTCCTCGAAATCGCGGTTCCCGAGGTATTGCTGCGTCGCCCACGGATTCCCCATGATCAGGACCAGCACCGACGCGATCCCGCCGCCGACGATCGCCAGACGATCCGAGTGGAACCGGCCAAGGACCCCGGCCACAACCCCGGACGCCGCGACGAAGGTCATCGCGAAAGTGCTGATCAGCGCCAGGTTGAACACCTCTCCAGGCGTCGCGCCGGCCATGTTGCCGAACCCGCCCCAGATCGCGTACCCCAGGTAGTAGTAGTTGATCGATTCGCCCGCGAGCCATGCATCGTGTGGCGGCATGCTGCTGGATGCTATCACCGACGACAGCATCATCAGGTCGGAGGGTTTCTCCTGCCAGTTGGCGTCCGGCCCGAATCCACGGAAGACGAGGAACGCCGCGAAGACGGCGAGGTAGGCGATCTCCGACACGAGCAGGTGCCGCAGCGTGTCCCGCGTGAAGAGTCCCCGTCGCCAAACGTAGGCCCAGCCTGCAGCGCCGATCACCACCGTGCTGGTCCAGAGCGTTATGGCGGAGTACGGGATCGCACCGCCGCTGATGCTGGAGAGGAACCAGACGGGCCACATGAACACCAGCGCCGAAACGGGCCGCGCGAAGCTGGCGCCCTCGCCGGGCACGCGCCGGAAGATGACGAGCGCGACCGGCAACAGGGCGATCGTGACGAAGAGGGTGACGAGGTACCAGCGTAATGTGACGTCGAACCAGTCCACGGGCATGTCCTGCACGGCACGGGGACGCATCGCCATGCCGCGTGATCGGCGGGCTACGCCGGAGGTCGATTTGCAGGGCGGCAGCGCCGCCGTTGCCAATGCTACCTGATAGGAGGATTAACCCTGTACCGCCGGACCTTGTGTCCGGCGTCCGCGGTGTCACGGCGCCGGACACAAGGTCCGGCGGTACTGAGATATCGGATGGCCGGCGCTAGATCAGCCCGCGGCGGATCGCCTCAGCGACGGCGTGCGCGCGGTCGACCGCGCCCAGCTTCTGGAAGATCGACTGGAGTCGCTTCTTGATCGCGATCTCGCTCCGGTCCATCGCGATGCCGATCTCGCGGTTCGTCGCGCCCTGGCTCGCGCGCCGCAGGATCTCGCGGTCATCCTGCGAGAGGTCGGAATCGCGGACGGTCTTCTCGCGGGCCAGTCCGCCAAATTCCTCCAGCACGCCGTCCAACAGCTCAGGGCTGAGCTGGCGACGCCCGCGCGAGGCGGCGCGAATCGACTGGATCAGCTCGTCCGACGGCGTGCTCTTCAGCAGGTAGCCGTCAGCTCCCGCCTCGAGCGCCTGCGTGACGTACGCCTGGTCGCCGTACGACGTCAGGACGATGATCGCACCCGGGTACTCCTGCTCTCGCAACCGGCGCGTGGTCTGGATCCCGGTCGCGCCGGGCATGCGCAGGTCGAGCAGGATGACGTCCGGCTTCAGCATTTGGGCCTGCTTGAGCGCGGTCGATGCGTCGTTGGCCGCGCCGGTGACGTCGATATCACCGGCGACCTCGAGCAGTTTGCGGAGTCCTTCGATGACAACTGGATGGTCGTCGACAAGTAATACGGAGATCACGGGGCGTCCTCTGGGCTAGTGACGACGGGCCTCCGCTTCCGGAGTGCCGCTCGTGTCGTCGGTTGGTGTCGTGTCGGACGATGCGCTCTCCTCGGCCACCCGCTGCGCTTCGGTACGCTGCCGCAGCAGGTCGTCGAGAAGTTCATCTGACATGATACTCCCCGTTTCCTTTCGCTCGAGGATGATCGCCGTGCCTCCGCCGGGCCGGCTCAGGATCTCGAGGCTGGCGTCGATTGCCGCAGCGCGCTCGCGCATGCTGAGCAATCCGAGCGACGTTGGGCGCCGAGCCTTTTCCGGGTCGAACCCGGTGCCGTTGTCGCGAATGGTCACCCGGAGCACGTTCTCCGCGTACTCCAGGCGGACCACCGCCTCGTCCGCTCCGGCATGCCGGAGAACGTTGTGCAGCGCTTCCTGCACGATGCGGTAGATGCCGAGCCGGACTTCCGGCGTCAGCGGCGGCGGATCGTTCACGACCTCCAGTCGGGTCTCCAGGCCCGTGCGCTGGATTGTCGATACGAACGCTTCGATCGCGGCCACCACGCCGATGTCGTCGAGGTCGGGCGGACGGAGGTCGAAGATGATCTCGTGCAGCTCCTCGGACGCCCGCTCGAGCAGCTTGTTGACGCCGTCGAGCGTCTCGGCGATCGACTCCTTCGTCGCCCCGCCGTTCGTCATGAGCAGCGCGCGGGCCTGGTACAGCGCACCCGTGATCAGCGGCGACACCGCGTCGTGGATCTCGCTCGCGATGTGACGGCGTTCGTCTTCCTGCATCCGGAGGTCGCGGCGCAACAGCTCGCGCATTTGCTCCGTCTGTCGCTGGCGCTCCGACTGGCGCTGTTCGTCACTCGTCAGGCGATGTTCGAGGCGCGACTGCAGCTTCGAGAGTGCGTTGCCAAGCGCCAGCACCTCGCCGCTTCCGCGCGGAGTGATCGATTTGCTGAAGTTCCCGTCGGCAAGGTCCTGGGCGTTGTCGACGACCTCGTCGAGCGAGCGGGATGTCAACTCGCCGAAAACGAACGCGGGCGCGAGGATGGCGATAGCCGTGACGCCGAGGATGACCGCGAGCCGGATCCACGACGCCTGCAGCTCCGATTGCGGCACGGGGTTCGTCACCAGGACCGCCCACTCGGCGCTCTCCAGCTGCAACGGCGCGTAGGTCGCGATCCGCTCGGTTCCGTTCAATCCCTGGATCGTGAAGACATCCGTCGAAGAATCCGGCAGGTCTCTCGTTGCCGCGTGGAGGTTCTCTATGACTTCGTTTTCGCGCTCGATGAGATCGCCAGTCGCGGTGATGATCTGGTCGTCGCTGACGATCATGATCTCGGTACGCGGACGCGTCGACGGGATGACGTACTGGTTGAGGTTGTCGATGTTGATGACCGTGCCAACGACGCCGAGCGTGGTGCCGGCCGGTCGCGTGCCGGGCGTCCCTCCCGGGGTCGGCGCCTGCGTGGGCTGCGGCTGAGAGGCGTCGTCGTTCGTATCGGAGGTCGGTGTTGAGGTCGGGCTCGGCGCCGCGGAGTCCGTCTCCGCGAGGGTCGTGATCGGGACGAGCAGCACGATGACGCTGGTGGGCTCGTCGAGGTCGAGATCGATCCGAGAGGACACGCTCCGCTGGCCGGTCGTCAATGTCGAGGTGATCTGGCTCTCGATATGAGGGCGGACCAGCTCGAAGTCGGTGCCCGAGGATCCCATCAGCGCGCCGTCGGCGTTCACGACGAAGAGTCCGGCCTGGTCAGCGCGGAAGGTGCGCGCCTGGCCGAGAATCGCGTTGATGTCCTCTGGGGAATCCTGGACGAGGGCGGGGAGGTTGGAGATCGTGTCGAGCGCCCTGAACTGGCTGCCGATATAGGTGTTTACCGACGAGCTGACCAGGGAGACCACATTGGCCTCGCCGCTGATGAGCTCCTGGCTACTGCGTTCGTCGATCTCCTGCAGGAGATAGGCGACGAGCACAGCGATCGGCAGCAGGCACAGGAGCCCGTACACCAGAAAACGGTTCCTGATGGACCAATTCGTGTTCACTGGTCATCCTGCCGTGGGATGCGCGAAGGTGAATCAGGCGCGTTCATGGGCAGATTACGCCGATCGTTGACCAGGGGCGTCGTGGTATGCGCTTGGGTTGCCGCGCGGAGCAAGGGAACATCGACCATATCTCCTCAATGATCCATCACCGGGGCTCCGTAAACGATATACACACGGACCGGTTGCCGTATCCATTGGCGCCGCGTTCCTGGGCGCGAATCCGACACCTGACACCATGGAAAGACTTGCCGGCCGCTCGACATTGGTATGTGATGATTGCGAGAAACGTAGCGTGACCGCTTGTTCTGGTCAAGTATTGACAAGGAGATATGCGCATGACGACAGGATCGACCGTCGTGATCGGCGGTGGGATCGTCGGTGCAAGCGCCGCTCGACACCTTGCCCGCCAGGGCGTGAAAACGGTGCTTGTTGACAGGAGGGATACCGGACGTGCGACGTCCGCCGGTGCCGGCATCGTGGCGCCCGGCACGAGCCTGAGGGATGTTCCGGCCTTCTACGAGCTCGCGAAGCCCGCGGTTTCCTGGTACCCGGAGCTGATCGAGAGCCTGAAAGAGGATGGGTCGGGGGAGACCGGCTACGCCGTATGCGGCAAGCTCTTCCTGGCCCAGTCCGACGAGGAGGTTGAGGAGCTCGGGCCGCTGAAAGCGCGGTTCGAGGAACGCCGGGACGCCGGGATGCCGAATCTCGGGGCCATCGAGCTCATCAATGGCCCCGCGGCCCGCTCGCTGTTCCCCGCATTGCGGGACGTCCCCGCCGCGATGTGGATTCCGGATGCGGCACGGATCGATGGCGCGATGCTGCGGGAGGCGATGACGAAGTCGGCCACGAAGCATGGCGCGCGGTTCATCAATGGCGATGCGTCGCTGGTGATCGAAGGTGGGAAGGTGACGGGCGTGGTCGTGGATGGCTCCCGCATCGCCGCCGATGCCGTCGTTCTCGCGGCCGGATCATGGACGAACGCCATTCTCGAATTAGCCGGGCTCCAGCTGGCCATGGCCCCGCAGAAGGGGCAGATCATCCATGTGCGCATGCCGGGGCAGGAGACGACCCGCTGGCCCATTCTCGGGTGGTTCGGGAACCAGTACATCCTCTCCTTCGCCCCGGACCGCGTGGTTGCCGGTGCGACCCGTGAGACCGGATCCGGATATGACACGCGCGTCACGCCGGGCGGCGTCAAGCATGTGCTGGACACCGCATTGAAGATCGCTCCGGGAATCGCCGACGGCTCGCTTGCCGAGGTGCGGGTCGGGCTCCGCCCCTTCGCCGACGATGGCATCCCGTTCATCGGCCCGGTACCGGGCATCGACAACCTCGTGGTCTCGACCGGTCATGGCCCGTCCGGGCTACAGCTCGGCCCGTATTCCGGCCGCCTCGCCGCCGACCTGGCGGTGGGCCAGAAACCTGCGATGGATCTCTCAACCTTCCGGCTCGATCGGCCGGTCGTGGTGTCATAAGCAAAGGAACCTGAATGAGTCTGAACAACCAACCGATCAAATTCGGCCTCGTTACCGGGCAGCATCAGCTGACATGGGACCAGGTCCGCGACCAGTGGCTGCTGGGCGAGGAGCTTGGCTTCGACCAGATGTACCTCTTCGACCATTTCACCGGTCTCTACGGTGACGAAGCCGGCCCATGCCTCGAGGCGTCGACGTTGCTTGCCGCCCTCGCGCGTGAGACCGAACGCGTCGACATCGGCGTCCTGGTCTATGGCAATACGCATCGTCACCCGGCGATCCTCGCCAAGGAGATCGTCACCATTGACCACGTCAGCAATGGCCGGGCGATCCTCGGCATCGGCGCGGGCTGGAACGAGAACGAGCATCGCTGGTACGGGTGGGAGCTTCCCGCCCCCGGTCCTCGCATCCGCATGTTCGACGAGGCGATGACGGTGATTACCGGCCTTTTCAACGCGAACGAGCGCTTCTCCTTCGATGGCGAGTTCTACACCATCGACAACGCGCCGTTCTCTCCGAAGCCGGTCGGTGATATGCCGATCCTGATCGGGGCGAAGGGCAAGAAGAACCTGCGCGTTGTCGCGAAGTATGCCGATATCTGGGACGGCGGTGGACGAACACTTGCCGAACGCCAGCCGCGGGTCGAGGAGCTGAAGCGGGCCTGTGACGAGGTCGGACGCGACTTCAACGAGATCGTCCAGTCGCAGGGGTATGGCGCTAGCGGGTTGCTCGACCCGAATCTCGAAGAGGTTATCCGTGAGCAGAGCGCCGCGGGTGTGAGCCAGTTCCTCTTCGACATGCCGATCACGAAGGAAGAGCAGGACCAGGTCCGCAAGATCGCGAAGGACATCCTGCCGAAGTTCCGCGAGGGGTAGTCGCGGCGAGGCGGAGGGCCGATATGCAGATATCCGACATGATCGACGGACCGGTCGAGCTGGTGACGTTCGACCTCTACGACACGCTTGTGGAAGCGGTGCCTCCTCGTTGGGAGCGCTTCTGCCGCGCGCTGGAGCTGTCCGGATTCGACGTTTCGCTCGAGCAGGTCATCGGCGCCGACCGCGAAGCCGAGAACTTCTACACCATCGAGAACGGCCGTCATCCGATCCGCGACCGCACGGAAGAGGAGATCGCGGAGTTTCGTCGGGCGCAGGTCAGGGCCTACCTCGTAGCCCTTGACCTGCCGACCGACGAGGAGACGGTGACGAAGGTCCAGCAACGCTTTGTGGACGAAACCCAGAACCATGGCGGCTGGCAGTACCGGGCGTTCAAGGAGGTCTCCGATGTCATGGAGTATCTCCGCCGGCATCACGTCAAGCGAGCTGTCATCTCGAACGCCGACGCAGACGTGACCCGTTTCTGCCTGCAGATGGGGTTCGCGGAGCAGATGGATATCATCATCACGTCCGCGCTGGTTGGCTGGGAGAAGCCGGACAAGCGAACCTATTTCGCCGCGCTCGAGCCGCTCGGCGTGGAGCCGCGCAACGCGATCCACATTGGCGACCAGCCCCTCTCGGACGTCGTTGGCGCCCGGAGGATCGGCATGGGCGCCGCCTTGATCGATCGCTACAACCGTTTCAACGACGGCGAGTTCGACGCGCTCCGCGTCAATTCGCTGATGCAGCTCGCCGAACGCGTCGTCGCCTACAACGCGGAGTTCGA
>DATGPC010000412.1:0-4064 GCA_035305265.1 Thermomicrobiales bacterium
CCGGTAACAGCGAGCAAATGGACCGGAACCCAGCCCGCGATGTTGACCAGTCCCTCGATGTTTCGACCGTAATCGCGGGTGGAACACTCGACCAGCGAGCGACCGTTCATCGTGACGAACGTCTCGATCTCGTCCTCGGCCCTCGCCTCGTCATCGAGACGATAATCAGGATCGTCTTTCGAAACCGCAACAGGGTCGCACAGGAGATGGACATGGTGGAGACACACGCCAAGCTCGATCGGGTCAATCGGCCCAAGCAGGGTCATCACATGCGGCCCGTCGGTGGACACGCCTGTCTCGACGTCCCAGGCGTCTTCTGGCTCGAACGACTCGCCGGCCTCCAACCCGTAGTCGGTGTCCTCATATGATCGCGGATCCCACACGTCCTCACCTGCCTTTCCAGCGCCGCTTGACCGCCCTCACCAGATCCCATTGTAGTGTGGGAAACGGAGCCGCTGGAGGCCCGAAAGTGTCTTGGAAATACGACTTGATTTCCCCGATGGTTGTGGTACACTCTGCTCGTTGCCCCAGACGGGCGGCGAAAAACGCATGATCCCCGATAGCTCAACGGTAGAGCGCCCGGCTGTTAACCGGTAGGTTCCTGGTTCGAATCCAGGTCGGGGAGCCGATAGGAAAAGCGCTGCTGGTTATCCGGCAGCGCTTTCGCTTTTCCCTCCTGTCTGCCGGCTTCTTTGCTAGACTCCCCCATAGCGTTCATTGGCAGAAATTCGTGAAGAGGACGTTCATTGATGGCGGACCTGTACAAAAACCTGATCAACGGCGAGTGGAAAGAATCCCACACCGGCAAGACGTTCGAGCGCCGCAACCCGGCGACCGGCGAAGTGGTCGGCACCTACACAAGCAGCGATGCGAAGGACGTGGACGAGGCAGTTGCAGCGGCTGCGAAGGCGTTCAAGTCGTGGCGCCTCTACCCTGCCCCGAAGCGTGGCGAGATCCTCTACCGCGCGGCGCAAATCCTCGAGCAGCGCAAGGATGACCTGGCCCGCCAGATGACCGAAGAGATGGGCAAGGTCATCGACGAGACGCGTGGCGATGTGCAGGAAGCCATCGACATGACGTACTACATGGCCGGCGAAGGGCGCCGCATGTTCGGCGAGACCACGCCGTCAGAGATGCGGAACAAGTTCCAGATGTCCGTGCGCAAGCCCCTCGGCGTCGTCGGCATGATCACACCGTGGAACTTCCCGATGGCGATCCCCTCGTGGAAGATGATGCCCGCGCTCATCGCGGGCAATACCGTGGTCATCAAGCCCGCCTCGTTCGTGCCGAAGTCCACCATCAACCTCGTCGAGATCCTCATGGAAGCGGGTCTTCCGGATGGTGTCGTGAACATCGTTCTCGGTAGCGGCAGTGAGGTGGGTGATCCCCTCCTGAACCACCCGGCCGTCCCGGTGATCTCCTTCACCGGATCGACCGAAACCGGCAAGGCGGTGTCCCTGGCCGCGGCCGAGCACAACAAACGCCTCACGCTCGAGATGGGCGGCAAAAACGCCGTCATCGTCGATGAGGACGCGAACCTCGAGCTCGCCGCCGAGAGCATCCTCTGGGGAGCGTTCGGTACCACCGGCCAGCGCTGCACGGCGACCAGCCGCGTTGTCGTTCACCGCGCGGTCCAGCGCGAGCTCGCCGAGCGCCTGGTCGAGGGCGCGAAAAAGCTCAAGCTCGGCGACGGGCTCCAGGACGGTGTGACGGTCGGCCCGCTCGTCAGCGAAGGCCAGCTGGAGACTGTGAAGAAGTACGTCAAGATCGGCAAGGATGAGGGCGCGGATCTCGTTTACGGCGGCAAGGCTGTGACGGTCGAGGGCCTCGAGAGCGGCCACTTCCACGAGCCGACCATCTTCAACGACGTGTCCCCACGCATGCGGATCGCCCAGGAGGAGATTTTCGGCCCGGTCGTTTCGATCATCCCGGTGGATTCGCTCGATGAGGCGATAGAGGTCGTCAATGGCGTCCAGTACGGCCTGTCCGCCGCAATCTTCACGCAGAACGTCAATAATGCCTTCCGCGCGATGCAGGACATCTACACCGGCATCCTGTACGTGAACGCGGGCACCACCGGCGCGGAGATCCACCTCCCGTTCGGCGGCACGAAGGCGACCGGAAACGGTCACCGCGAGGCCGGCACCGCCGCTCTCGACTTCTACACCGAATGGCAGGCAATCTACGTGGACTACAGCGGAAAGCTGCAGCGCGCGCAGATCGATCAGGTCGAACACCCGGCGCCGTAGCTCGACTTTGCGTATCAATCAGGGCACGAAGGCCGGCATCGATCGATGCCGGCCTTCGCCGTATGGTCCTGTGAGCCTCCTGTACAATAGAGACCGTTGAAGTAAACGGCCGGGCGAATCGCCCGCGCCGGCTTTCCGCGTGCGCTCGTGAACGGCGCCATGCGAATGGAAGGACCAGCGGTTCTTGAATCTCTCCCATCATCTCGACTCCATCAGGAACACGACGTCCCTGAAACAGGCGCTGCAGCGCCTCGCGCGTGGCGACAACGCGACCATGGTCGACATGCCAGAAGCCACGCGGGCCGTCATTGCCGCTGCGAGCGCGACACAGCTGGGCGGCCGCGTCCTCGTGCTCACCTCGCGCCGTGACCGGGCAGACCAGCTTCACGGGGCACTGTCCGAATACCTGCCGCCGGACGTCACGCTCGAGCGATGGCAATCGCCCGACGCCATCCCCTACGAGCAGTTGCCGGTCGATATCGAGGCGAGCGTCCAACGGACGCGCATCCTCGCCAATATGATGGTGAAGCAGGATGGCCCCTGGGTGCTCGTCGCTCCCGTCAGCGCCCTCATGCAGCTCCTGATGGGCCCGAGCGAGCTAAAGGACCACTCACTGGACATCCGGATCGGGACGGAGATCCGCATCGACGACGTCGTTCATTGGGCGACATCGGTCGGGTACCAGGTCAACCCGATGGTGCAGGAACCGGGAACGCTCGCCCGGCGCGGCGGCATCGTGGACGTATTTCCACCCGGTTTCGAGGAGCCCGTCCGGATCGACTTCTTCGGCGACGAGGTGGAGTCGATCCGCCATTTCAGCCTCCACACGCAGCGATCGACGCAAAAACTCAAGCGTATCCGCCTCCTGCCACCGCTGGAGCTGCCTACCTGGCGCCTGCCAGACATCGCGGACGAGCTCGCGGCACTTGACGATAGCACCTTGCGGCCCGAGGTTCATGACGAGTGGACCCGACTGGTCGACCAGGCACGTCAGGGCGTCGTGCCGATGTCGCTAGACCTGTTCGGCGGGCACCTGATCCCGGGCTGTTCGACGCTCCTGAACTACATGCCGGCCGGCACGACAGTCGTGGTCGACGAACCGGCCAGCGTCGCCCTTGCCGCCGAGCAACTGGAGCGGAAGGCGGAGGAGCTGGAGCGGACGTTCATCGAGAGCGGCGAGCTTCCATCCGGTTTGGCGAAGCCCTACAAGCAAGCCTCCGCGGTCATGGACGAGCTCCGGACGTTCCGGACGCTCAACCTTGGGGGCGAGGCCGGAAGCGAGGAAAACGTCCTTTCCCTCGAAGTCCTCTCCGACCCGCCCGTGTTTGGCGGCAGGGCGCTGGACATGGTTGCCGATCTTCGGCAGCGGCTGCAGCGAGGGTGGCGCATCTCGATCGCGACCGACCAGGTCGAACGCCTCACCGACATCCTGCGTGAGAACAATGTCTTCCCTCGCACGACGGACCGCGCATCGGAGACCGTCGAGCCACTTCCAGCCGGTACCGTCGAGATCGTGCCTTCGGATCTTGTCGCTGGTTGGAGCTGGAACCGGGGCAAGAGCGCGGTCTGGACCGATTTCGAGATCTTCGGGTTCCGGAAGCAACCCCGCCGGACGAGCAAGCGCACTGCCAGCGAGGGACGCGCCTTCGCGGCGAGCCTGCAACCGGGCGAGCACGTTGTCCACGTCGATCACGGTATCTCGAAGTTCGTCGGGCTCGTTCGCCGTGAGTCCGGCGGTATCGAGCGCGAATACCTGCAGCTGGAGTTCCAGAAGGGCGAGAAGCTCTACGTCCCCGTCGACCAGAGCGATCGCGT
>DATGPC010000413.1:0-11559 GCA_035305265.1 Thermomicrobiales bacterium
GGCGATCGCATCAACTGGCCGCGCAGGAACTACCAATCCGGCGCCGCCTCGGCCCAGGTAGACACCTACCACGGCTTCTGGGGCCGAATCACCCGCATCGTGGTCGCGCGTCCCTGGGTCTCCCTCATCGCCGCCATCGCCTTGCTCCTGACGCTCGCGATCCCGGCTCTCGACATGAAGACCGGGTTCACCGGCAGCGCGCAGCTCCCTCCGGGCGAGATCTCGGACACATATGCGGCACTCGAAGAGAACTTCAGCGCCGGCGTCCTCTCGCCGATGGAGATCGTGATCGAAGGCGAGCGGACCGAGGAGCTGGACGCTGCGGTGGATGCGTTTACCTCACAGCTGCAGGAGAGCGACGATTTCACGCTCGTCACCGGCGTCCAGTGGGATGAGGAAGCGAACATCGGCGTGATCGAAGGAACACTGTCGTTCTCCGGGTCCACGCCGCGCGCCTATGACGTTGTCCATGAGCTCCGCGAGGAGGTCCTTCCCGCCACGATCGGTCAGGTCGATGGCGTCGAAACCTACGTGACCGGCCAGAGCGCGGGGGAGGCCGACATGCTCGACTTGCTCTCCAGCGCCACGCCGATCGTGTTCGGCTTCGTCCTGGCGATGAGCTTCATCCTGTTGACACTCGCGTTCCGCTCCCTCGTCGTGCCGCTGCAGGCGATCATCTACAACCTGCTCTCCGTCGGCGCGACATGGGGCGTGATCGTCCTCGTCTTCTCCAAGGGGTTCATGCGCGACCTCCTGGGCTACAACGCGAGCCCCGTCATCGAGTCGTGGGCACCCATCCTCCTGTTCTGCATCCTCTTCGGACTCAGCATGGACTACCACGTCTTCCTGCTCAGCCGCATCCGCGAGCACTACGACATCTCGCGCAACAACGCGGAGAGCGTCGCGGTTGGCCTCCGCACCACGGGCCGGATCATCACCGGGGCAGCGGCGATCATGGTGGTCATCTTCGGTGCTTTCTCCCAAGGCTCGATGCTCGCACTCCAGCAGCTCGGGTTCGGCCTCGCCATCGCCGTCCTGATCGACGCCACGGTGATCCGCTCCGTCCTCGTCCCGGCGCTGATGACCATCGTGGGCGACCGCAACTGGTGGCTCCCGAAGTGGCTCGGCTGGCTCCCGGATCTCCGCATCGAGGGAGAGGCACCCGCTCCGCCAACCGCAAAGGTCGACGAACAGGTGACGGCCGCGGTCGAGCGGTAGCATCCCTTCCGGGGTGATATGCAGACAAGGGAAAGAGCCCCGAAGCGGATCGCTTCGGGGCTCTTTCCCTTGTTGTCGGATGACTACTTCCCGCGATAGGCCGGTGCGGTGATCGACGCCACCATATGGACGGGATCCGGCTGCAGCTGGACGACTTCTGGCAGGGAAACGATCACCACGTTCTCGAGTCCCTCGATTGCTCGAATTTCGGCCAGCGCCTCGTCCGGGATCGGCTCGTCGACGTTGGTGACCATCATCGCCTCGCCGCGTGGCACCTCACGGCTTACCTGCATGCCGGCGATGTTGATGTTGTATTTGGCGAGCGTCGTCGACAGCTTCCCGATGATGCCCGGACGGTCCTGGTGGTGGGTGATGAGGACGTAGCCGGAAAGCGGCTGCGACAGCGAGAACCGGTCGACTTCCACGATGCCGGCGATATCGCGATCCCAGCTCACGACGACCGAGTGCGTCGTGTCGCCCCGCACCTCGAACCGGAATTGCGGGATCGAGCGCTCGTCCCCATCGTCCGCCGCCGTCATCACGTCGATCCCGATCTCGGACGCGATCAGGCGGGCGTTGACCGGCGTCACGCGGCGTCCCAGCCATTGCTGGAGCGACTCCGCCAATGCCGCGTTCGCCACGTGCTCCGTGATGTCGTTGGAAACCATCCCGCGCGCCTCGACGGTGACGCTGCTGGCGTGATCCGGCATCAGCACGGATAGGAGCTTACCCGCGGCTCCGGCCACAGACGTGAGCAACCGCAGCGCCGGCGCCTCCAGCGATGCCGCCGGGAGGTTCACCGCATTCGCGACCGCCTCGCCACGCAGTGCCGCAACGGTCGTGGACCCGATCACCCGACCGACGGCGAGGAGGGCCTCCTCGCTGGAACCACCCGTGTGAGGCGTCAGGACGACGTTCTCCAGCCCGAAAAGCGGACTTTCGAGGCAGGGCTCGACCGGGTACACATCGACGCCTGCAGCGGCAATCTGGCCCGAGCGAAGTGCATCCGCCAGGGCATCGGCATCCACCAGCTCACCACGCCCGGCATTGATCACGATCGCGCCCCGCTTCATCCGCGCCAGCGTCTCCGCGTTCAGCATGTGATGATTCTCGTCCGTCGCCGGGCAATGGAACGTCACGATGTCGCTGCGAGTCCAGATGTCATCGAGTGACACCGATTCCACGCCGACATCGTTGAACCGCGCTGCGGGCAGGTAGGGGTCGTAGGCGATGACGTGCGCCTCGAACGCCTTCATGCGCTTGGCTACAACCGTTCCGACACGACCGAGGCCAACGATACCGACCGTCCGCCCACGGATATCGACCGGCTTGATTTGCTTGCGCCGCCATTCGCCGGCATGCGTCGTCCGGTTCGCGAACGGCAACTGACGCGTCACCGCCAGCATGAGCGCGATGGCGTGCTCACCGGCCGAAACGGCGTTCGCGCCCGGCGCATTGAGGACGATCACCCCGGCGCGTGTCGCGGCGTCGACATCGATGTTGTCGACGCCCACACCGGCCCGCGCGACGACCTTCAGTTTCGGTCCCGCGGCGAGCACTTCGGCAGTCACCTGCGTCTCGCTCCGGACTACCAGCGCATCGGCGTCTCGCAGCTCGGCAAGTAGCGCCGGCAGGTCGGTGCCGTCGACATCCACGATGGTGCCCACCGCGGCAAGATGCTCGCGCGCCACCGCATGGATGTTGTCCGACACGACGATCTTCAGCCCGGAGGGCTGTGCGTCCTCGCCATCAAGTGGTGGCAGCGACGACACCACGCTCGAGGTCGCCGGCGCGCGGCGTTCGGCCGCGAGCAACGCGACGATGTCATCGAACGTCGTTACCGGGACGATGAAAGCATTGTCCCGATCTTCTTCGTCCGGCTCGCGATTGATCAGGTAGCAGGTCACGCCGCCGGATGCATAGTTCCGGGCGTGACGAATGCTGTCCTCGACGGCGAACCGGCAGCCTTGCCGCTTCGCGATCGCGATCTTGTCGTCGGCGAAGATCACCTGTGAATGATGGAAGCCATGCTTGCGCAACCAACGCAGGGTCATCTCTGCGGACGACTCCGGGCGCGCGGTGACGATGATGACGTTGTCCGCGCCGGCCAGGTCCACGAGGTCGCGGAAGAACTCTTGCGCGCCGGGAGCAGGATCCATCTGGAATGCCGGCCCATCCGGTCCATAGACCCACTCGCGAACATGCATCGGCACATTCAGGCCCGACGAATCGACAAACGCGATATCGGGCAAGTCGAGGCCGAAATGCTCGTTCGACGCATGCGCCAGGGGGACCGGAGATCCGGTCAAGACCCCGTCCATGTCGACGGCAATACGGAATGGGGAAGCGTCAGGGTGAGTCAACGGCTCGGACATATGAGGACAGGACACCTTTGCTTGGGGATTGTGCACGCCATCATCGGCTACAACGGCGCCACTGCCGTGCGCGTCCAGTGTACGTCGTGACCGGCCACCGTGCATCCAGCTACTCGACGTATTCGCAGTCCTCTGCGATAACCTGAATCATCATGTCTGCACCGGCAGCGCCTGCATCATCAGAGGAGCCACCATGTCCCACATCGACCCGTCAATCTTCACGAATCGCATCACCCGCACACAGGACGTCCTGAAGGAGAACGGCGTCGGCGCCCTTCTCGTAGGTCCCTCGGCCGACATGGCGTGGCTGATCGGCATCGAGGGCCACCTCAGCGAGCGCCTGACACTGCTGGTCGTGCCGTCCGAAGGCGAACCGTCCCTGATCGTTCCTGCGCTCGAGGCGCCGCTTGTCAGCGCCGCGTCCTCGCTGGTGGAGACGCTGCCGTGGTCCGACCACGACGACCCGACCACCGTCGCCAGCAAGGCCATCAACCCGCGCGAGGGCACGACACTCGCCGTCGGCAATCAGCTCTGGAGCGCCTTCCTGCTCCGTCTCCAGGCGCGAATCCAGGGCGCGCGCTGGGTGGAGGGGACGCCGCTCCTTCGCGACCTCCGCATGATCAAGGACGCGTTCGAGATCGAGGCGCTGTCCGAGGCGGCACGTCTGACGGATGAAGCGTGGGAAGAGTTCATCACCTCGGGCCCGATCGCCGGGCTGACGGAGCTACAGGCACTCCAGCGCCTGCTGGATATCTCCGCGGCAAAGGGGCTCTCGAACCCGAATGGCATTATCGGTAGCGGGCCGAACTCGGCATCACCGCATCACGGAGGCAACGACCGCATCATCCAGCAGGGCGACGCAATCGTCTTCGACTGGGGCGGCAAAGTGAATGGCTATCTCTCGGACGTGACGCGTTGCGCCCATATCGGCGAGCCAGGGGAGGAATATCGAACGGTCTACGACGCCGTGCTCCGTGCCAACCAGGCCGCGTTCGACGCCGTCCGCCCAGGCGTTCCCCTTCAGGAGATCGACCGCGCCGCACGCTCGGTCATCACCGAGGCTGGTTACGGGCCATACTTCTTGCATCGTGTCGGCCACGGCCTTGGCCTGGAAGTACACGAGGAGCCCTATCTCGTCGAAGGGAACGAGCTCCCGCTCGCGGCGGGTATGACGTTCAGCGACGAGCCGGGCATCTATCTTGAAGGCCGGTTTGGCGTGCGCATCGAGGATACAGTCCTCTGCACCGACGATGGCGGGAAGCGCCTCAACAACGCGACACGGGAACTCATCGTCCTCGAATGACCGTGTCGCGACGGAAGGACACCTGGAATGGATGACCAGACTCTCTCGAGCAAGGAGACGTTCTCGGAAATCGAGCATGGCCATGACGCTTACACCGACGAGGAGCTGCTCGAGCAGAGCCAGTTCAATGCCCAGGCGTTGCTGATGGCATCCGTCTCCTCACTCGAGGCGATGCAGGTCGACGTGAGCGAGTGGGCAAAGGGCGTGGCCGGCGTGTTCGCGCGGTCGTGGGACACCGAGCGGCAATGGGAGCCGGCCGAGCTGCTCGACGCGTTGCTCACCAACTACCGATCGTTCGGCGCGAACGTGATCGAAGCGGATCTGTCGGGAACCCCGGCCACCGCCCTCGTTGCGGATCTTCCCGACCTCGAGATGGCAGAAGCCCTGGGTGCCGGCGACGAGCAGGCGAACGCCGTGTTCATGATCGGTGAACACCTCGCCTCGACGTTGGGCCGGACGTTGACGTGGACCCGCGACCCGGAAACGGGCGACGTTTCGCTCCAGGTCTCATGAGCGCCACCATCGGGAAGGCCCGCCTGACGCTCTATTTCGAGGACACCTTCTCCCTGAAGGAGAAGCGGGGAGAGATGAAGCGCGTTGTGGAGCGGACCCGCAACAAGTTCAATTGCGCCATCGCGGAGATCGAGGATCTCGACGACATGCGCACCGGGACGTTGGGGCTCGTCGTCCTGAGCACCTCTGCTCCGCACGCCAGCCAGATGATCAATGCCATCGTCGACGCCATCGAGCGCCTGCTCGACATCAGTGTCCTGGGCGACATCGAGACGGAACTGATTCCCTTCGGATAGCCGTGTACGCGAGCAACAAGCAGCCCCGGCCTATTGGTGGCCGGGGCTGCTTGTTATTGGTGAAGATTTCGAAGATCACCCGTTTGCGGGCGTCGCGATCGGGCTCGCGGTCGGTGTTCCTTCCGGCGCCGCCGGTCCGGGATCCGGGCCGAATCCCTCAGGCAGCTGCGGCGTCACATCATGGACGACCGCCCCATTCACATCGGTCACAAGCAGGTTCCCGTCCGGCGCGACGGTGATCCCTCCGGCACGGACCGGCGGAACGTTCGTGACCGTCACCATCTGTTCCCCGTCCCATGCTTCGACCGCGCTCGCCAGCGGGGAGGTCAAGTAGACGACACCGTCCGGCCCCACGGCAAGGGCGTTCAACCGATCAACGCCCATCTGGCCTTGCCAGGACGACACCGGAATCTCTTCGACGAACTCGCCCTCGATCGTGAACACCTGGATCCGGGCGTTCCCGGAGTCTGCTACCCAGACGTTCCCATCCGGACCGATCACGATCCCCGTCGGTTCGATCAGTTGTCCCTGTCCCGTACCGAAGCCGCCGAAGGCGGTGATGAACGTGCCGTCCCGGCTGAACACCTGGACCCGTTCGTTGCCGGTATCCGTCACGAAGATGCGCTCCTCGGTGACGGCCACTCCACGAGGCCCGAAGAAGAGCCCGGGGGAGTCTGACGGCAATCCGGCATCGGTGGTATCGGTGAGCACACCACGCTGGCCAAGCTGGCGGACAACCGTCCCGCTTTCGTCCGCGACGATGACGACATGGTTCCACGTATCGGCGATGTAGATGAGCCCGTCTTCTCCGACCGTCAGCCCCGTCCCGCCCTGGTTGACGTTCCACGATAGCGCGAAGACCGGGTCAACGGCGCCGTCCCACACCCCGATGAACGTGCCGTCACGCTGGAACCGGTCGATCCGCTGGTTCCCGGCGTTCAGGACGTAGATGGTCGAGCCGTCGGGCGACACGCCGATGCCCGCGGGCTGGTTCAGCTGCCCCAACCCGTTCCCGACGCCGGGCGACTCGCCCGTGAAGAGGTCGAACGGACCGAAGTTCGGGTTGAGCTGATTGCCAACCCGGTTGGAATAGCCGACGGTCAGCCTCTGCGGCTCCTGCGGCGTCTCGACCTCGCGGCTCACCAGATAGCGCAGGGCATCGCCCCAGGTGTCCGGCTGCAGGATCCGGCCGAATATGTCCCCGGCGTCGAGGTCGGAGTAGGAACGCGGTGAGCGGATGACCCAGCTGCTCTCTTGCGGCGTCAGGCCGTACGTCTCCATGCCCTCCGCGGTCGTCGCGATCGCGACATCGAGGTTCTCGTTCCAGCCGGCAGGCGGCAGGACGCGCATGAAGGGATAGTCTCGGAAGTACCAGGCGAACGGCCACGCGACATCCGGGCTGACCGAGATCCGCAGCCCATAGCGTCCCGTCGGGTCGATATTCGTCCGGTTCTCCACGCTGAGGTCGCGCGACACCTGGTTGATGCGATTGATCAGGACGGCACCGTCCTCGGATGGAACATTCCGGGCCAGCATCTCCGTGCCGTCGTCCGCCCGCTCATACGCCAGCCCGGCCGTCGTGATCATCGTGAACAGGCCGAGCGCGACCGCGACCATGATCAGGACCGGATCGACAACACGTACCGGGTTCGCCCCATCATCGACGCGGTTGAGCAGCGCGCCGACCGCACCCGCCGTCACCAGGATGACGGTGAGGGCCATCAGCACGGCCAGCCAGGTCGGGAAGGCCGCCGTCGAGTCGATATCGCGATCCATCGCCCGACCGACCACGATGACGGTCACGGCCAGGCCGAGGAGCACGCCGGTCAGCATCACTGGTAGCCCCCACAGGCGGCTATGCCAGAACCCGCTGGCGTCGATCCGCGCCAGCACATCACCGAGGCCCAACCCGGCCAGGAGCACCAACGGCAGGGCGACGAGCACCGCGTGGTCAACTTCCCGGCCCGATGCCAGGCTATGGAGCAGCAACGATGCAAAGAACCAGGCACCGAACATGACCGGACTGAGCTGCTGCCGGCGAGCGGGGGAGGTATCCCGACGTGTCACCACGATCGCCATGATGGCGAAGACAATGGCGAGGATCTCGTACAGCAGCAGCGCCCAGAAAAAGAATGACGACGGGATGGAGCTTGCCCGAGACATCATCAGCCGGCCCCAGTTGCCAAATGTCGTCACGATGCCGGACAGGGCGGTGAAATCGGTGAGGACGCGCGAGAACAGGACGAGAGTCGCGAGCACAAAGCCGAGGACGAGCAGCGCCACGCTCGATCGATGCGTTGAGACCGCTCGCAGGCCAGCCCGAACAGATCCTGACTGGCTCCCATCCGTCGACGAATCGCTGACGGCCGCAGCGAAGATGCCGATTGCGAGGGACAACAATGCCGTCACGCCATCAACGCCGGACGCGAGCATTCCGGCGAGGCCGAGTCCCACCCCAAGCGACCATCCGGCGCGCGAGACGGTGGTACCCGCCACGCCGGCCCGAAGCAGCGCGACCAGTGTCAGGAGCGTGAAGAATGCGACGGCGATCGCCGGGTGCACGGTCCGCGACGCGAAGACCAGGGTAGGGGAGACGGCGGCGAGCAGCGCCATCGCAGCAAGATGCGAACGGGAGACGAACGGCCGGAATGCGAAGACGAGCACGACGATGCCGAATCCCATCAACGCGGGAGCGATACGGGCGGTGGCATCCGTGTCACCGAACAGGAAGAACGACGCGGCGTTGAGCACCTGGAACAGCGGCGAGACATCCGGCGAAGCTTCAGGCCCCGGCACCGGCGATCCGGTGAAGATGGCCCAGCTATCGCCAGCCCAGCGGCCCTCGACCGGGCCGAGCAGGTAGGCATCGAGTCGCAGGATCCGCAGTAGGAATGCCAGGAGCAGGATGACCGCGACGCACAGCGAGTAGCCGGTGAACGGGTTGCGGACGGGCTGGTCCAGCACCTCATCGTTCAGGCGAGCAGTGACCTCAACTCCCGCATGGTGATCCACGTCAGCCCGACTCATTTCGTTTGATTCCACGACAACTCCTCGGGCCACGTCAGTCCTCGCCATAGCGCACGTCATTGTAGGCGGGAAGGATGTCGTTCCGGACGTAGACCTTGAATGGATAGGAGGTCAGCCCGGACGGCATCTCCCGGAAAAGCACGAGACGGACGAGCCGCTGCTGCCCCTCAGGCGTGGTCGCCTGGCGCAGGCTACTCCAGATGGAACGCACGACGTCGACCGGGCCGTGGGGATCCGTGGGCGACATCCAGGCCGACCGGCCGGCAGGAATCTCCGGCGCGATCGCGAACTCACGGTAGACCTCCTGCTCCGGCTCGTGCCATCGCAGCACGTAGGTCTGCTCGGTATACCCGTTCATATCGTGCGGGAGACCGCACGAGACATCCCACGGGTGGCCGATGATGACCTCCGGTCCGGATGCCGGGTCGACCGGTACCGCACTGTTGAGCGACCGGTTCGGGAAGTCACGCAGGTACCAGTTGAAGGGCCATTGGACGCAGCCATCGAACTGGATACTGATGCTGTCGTCGCCGTGGAGGTTCATCGAGAGTTGGCGCAGGTCTTCGGTGACCTCCTTCACGTCGGGAGAGGTCGTGTTGTAAATCAAGGTGTCGACCGCGATATCGCCATCGAGGTAGACCATCCGGAAGCTCTGGTGAACCTGGAACAGGCTGAAGATGACGAACGCCGCCGCAATCGTCGTGTAGGCGGCACGTCGCGGCCCGATGAGCCAGATCGCCAGCGCGATAATCACCAATCCGGCGACGGGCGGGATCGCGAGATACCACCAGTCGTTGAGGACTGCCTGGGACAGCGTTCGCTGGAAGACGCCTTCCGAGACCTCGCTCCACTGCCCGTGGCTCATCCTCGACGCGAGGAAGAACCACGACGCCGCCAGCGCGACCAGGGCAGCCATCAATCCGGCCATGCCATACCGCTTGACCACCGGACGCCGCTCCCGCTGGGTCCGGAGCCACGCCACTGCGCCTTCTGCCAGCTCGTTGACCAGCGCACCGGCAACGAGGAATCCCGGCAGCGCGAAATGCATGATCAGCCACGGCATCTTTTCTCCGGCCCACGAGAGCACGAGGAACATGAACACGAACCACCAGGCATTGAAGACGTTGAACAGCGGGTTCGGCCCGGCGTCACCGCCGAGCAGTCCGCGTATCGAGCGCACCGCGATCAGGACGAGCCCGGCGGTCGCGAAGAAGATGCCGAGCCACTCGTACTGGAAGCCTTCGGTAATGAAATAGAACCACGGCTGCTGGCCGCGTTGGACATCATGCTGCCCGAGCCAGTAGAGCAGGGTGCCGTTCGGCGCGAAAGTCGCCGTGGCGAACCCTCGCGGGTTCGTGAAGAAGGTGGTGAACAACGTCAGGAAGATCGTCAGCGCGAGAACAACGCCGATCCCCAGCCCCAGCGGGTCGCGCAGGGCATGGTGGACGCCATACGCAACCGAGTTCGGGCGCGCGTCGCCAAAGAGCCGATCGTTGAGCGATCCGTCATGATCGGATTGGCCGGCCTGGTACCAGATCATGACCGCGCATCCCACGAGGAACATCACCCCGACGACGATCATGCCCAGGACAAGCGGATGAGAGAACAGGTCGGCGTAGAACTGGTTGGTGTTTTCTCGCGTCGGATTCTGCCAGGGAATCTCAGGCAGCTCCTGGTCGCCGAACATCAGGTAGACGACCGCGGCGAGGACACCCGTCGCGATATGCACGGGGATCAGCCAACGCAGGTGCGTGAACAGGAGCGAGATCCAGAGCACCATCACCATCGCGAGCACGATGGCAAAGACGATCTCGTGATTGGTGAGCAGGAACGCCAACGACGCGAACGCGAGGATAATCCAGCGACGACCCGGTCGTTCCAGGTACCGAAACACGCAGATGGCGAGCAGTAACGCGCCGGCGGCTGTGTAGGGGTCGTGGCGGATATACCGGGTGTAATAGAGGAACGATGGCGAGATGAGCAACATGAAGCTCGTCGCCATGGCGCCCCACGGCCCCAGGAAGCGCCGGCCGCGAAGAAGCCAGGGCAGCCAGACCAGCAGCACGCCGAACAGGGCCGGGATGAACCGGGAAGTGGCGTCCGAAACCCCGAAGATTGCATAGACCAGCGCGTTCGCGTGGAACAGGAACGGTCCATGCATCAACGGGTTGTGCACGTAGGGGATGCTGCCGTTAAAGAAGCCCCATGAATAATAGGTATGGAGCGATTCGTCGTGATGCAGCGTGCGGTAATCGAGGTCCCAGAATCGGGAAACGACTGCCGCCAGGATGAGAACCACCCAGAGCACGTTCTGGACGGTCATCGCGGGAAGCCATCGCCTCCACGCTGGACGCGACGCATCGTCACCCGTCGTGACGTCGGATTCTGGGAGTCGCACGTCCGCGTGCTCCATTGAGGTTTCGGTCACACAGGGTCTCCAAGATAAAAACCGGACACCGTTGTGCCCGGGTGACGTCCCGGCATCGTGAAGAGGATAAAACGCCGGCGCCTCACGCGGCGACCTGCGAGGCGTTCGCAAACCCACCTCGGTCTTCATTCTCGATCACCAGGCAGTCATCCGGGGCAAGATCGCCTGTTCATTGCGACTGCGCCTCGTTTTCTGTCATATTCCCCACAGCATTGTTGTACCGCATGTACGTTTCCACGCAACACAGCCCAGGAGGACCATAGACCATGTCGCACCATCATCACGACCATGACCACGAGCACGAGCACGACCATCAGCATGATCACCAGCACGATGGTGAGAACCCGCTCGCCGAGGAGCAGGAGCAGATCGCGCGAGAGATTGGCGCCGAGCTCTCCG
>DATGPC010000414.1:0-3943 GCA_035305265.1 Thermomicrobiales bacterium
CTGGTGTCCGACTGGGTCGAGGCGAGCGAGGCACGGATCACGACCGTTGTGGTCGTGGAAGAGCTGACGAAGCTCGGCGGCATCGTCTTGCTCGCCGGGTACGCGATCACGGTCGCGAGGGAGCACCTGCTGCGGGGAGATTCTCGGTCTTTATCCGCGTAAGCAGGCACTTTCATCCCGGATTCTTCAGAGCTCGGTATCGATGACCGTGCCACTGCCGGCCCATGTACCATCGCCGCCCACTTCTTTGCCCTCCTTCTCAATGGGCGATTACCATTCCGGTGCTGAGGGTTGGGAAACACAGAGGGGAATGGGGCGGATTTGGGCGAGGTCAGAGGCGACGGCGTTACACGCGGGGTTCTCACACACATTCGGCCGGTGACGCCGTGGCTGATCGGGACGTTGGCGCTCGTGGGGATCATGGGCGCGGTGATTCTGACGATTCATTTCACCACTCATGTCGACGTCACCCTGATCATCAGCGACCCCGCCGACAAGGGGCACCTTCCCGGCTACAGCGGACTCTACACGTTCGCAAGCGCCTTCGCATTGCTCGCTGGCGGCGCCATCTGCGTTTTCGCCGCCCAACTGCTTCGGAATCGACCAGCGGCGTTCCCGTCCGCCCTGTTTTTGCTGACATTCGGCGCCCTCATTGGGTGGCTCGGCATCGACGACCTTTTCATGTTCCATGAATGGGCAGGACTGGCGATCGCCGAGCTCCTGGGGCGCGGCGATGAGCCAGGCGCGCGATCGCGGTTCGAGGCTATCGTGTTTGCCGCCTACGCGGTCGCCTGGATCGTCTGGCTTGGACGCTTCTGGCGAACGGTCCGGCAGACCGCGTTCGTCCTCCTCGCTCTTGTCCTGGTGTTCTTTGGTCTGAGCGTCGCTATCGATGTTGGCCTCTTCCTCTTCCCCGGTGTGCTGCCCGATACGGCGTGGATGCCGACCACGGTCGAGGTCGCCGAGGAGATGCTCAAACTTACCGGGACCTTCTTCGCGTTCGCCTACGCATGGCAAACCGGTATCGGCGCCGTGCGGCGCGAAATGAGCTGTCCAGCAGATTGATGACTACGGTCGATATGTGCATGGCTGGTCGCTGCCGAGGACCGGTTCGACGTTCAGGAGCGAGAAGGCGAGGTCTCGCGGATCGCCCGGCGCGCGGCCGGCGTCGTTAGCGCTGACGAGCTCGATGACGTTTTCGCCTGCCTGGAGATCGAGCGAAATGCCGTCCAGCGATCGTTCCTGGCCCGCGCCGAAAATGACCGACTCGACGCGCTTGCCGTTGACGATGATGTCGACGGTGTTGTCCTGCGTGAAGCTGATCAGCTCACCGGTGAAGGCGACGGTGGTCGGCCCGCCGACGAAGAGGCGAATCGTTCCGGTCCCATCGCTCCATCGGCGGCGGCCGATCTCCGTGACCTCGGCGATGTGCCAGCCGTCCGGCTCATCCCACCAGCATGCGCCCGCGCCGCCAAGCTGCCACTGCAGCGGGACGAGATCGATGCGCGTGCTGTCGTAGGACGTCCCGGGGCCGCCGATTGAAAGCGCGCCGGTCTGCATCGCGCGTTCGCATTCACCGTCCATGAGGACAACCTTCTCCGGCGTCCATCCCTGGTAGAGCAAGGAGAGCGATGGTGTTGACCAGAGGTTGAGCGGCGACTCCGGCATGTCCGGAAGCGTGCCGAGCGGGATGCACTGCTCGGGCGATGCGGCGATCGCGTCGTTCATGTCGTCGATCACGTTGCCGTAGCCGATGGACTGGATCGAGAGCACGACCGCGAACGCGACGGCGATGGCCTGGCCGGCGTTCTGGCGAATCCGGGGCAGGGATGAGAGCGTCGGCGTGCGGGTGAGGTGCGCCAGTGCTGCGTCGGCGAAGGCGAATCCGGCGATGCCAAGTGACACGATGTTGGTCGGACCGCGGAACTCCAGGGCATCCCACCAGAGCGATGAATCCATGGC
This sequence comes from Thermomicrobiales bacterium, assembly GCA_035305265.1. Lineage (GTDB taxonomy): Bacteria > Chloroflexota > Chloroflexia > Thermomicrobiales > UBA6265 > UBA6265. The sequence goes on from DATGPC010000414.1 coordinate 1,963, forward strand.
CCAAATAGTCAACGCACCGCCCGCGACGGCGACGATCGCGGGAGGAACGAGGCGGGCCACGAGTGGAATTGTCCGGAGGCGTGATGCGCCCAGGAGCGTGAGCGCGGTGAGGAACGTCAGGGCAAGTGCGATGCCCGGCAGGCCCATCGCGGAGTTCAGCCACTGCCGCTTCATCGTCTCGATGTTCATCTCGCCCGTCTGGTAGCCGCCACCGATCATCCCGTAGCGAAGCAGCGCGGCGATCAGCAGGCTGACGGCAAACGGGGTGAGGCGCTCGCGATCTGTGGGCCGCAAGTAGGCGATGGCGAGCGCGGCCCCGGCGACGGCCGCGAAGATCGGCACCGCCGCCGGATGCAGGTACATGATCACCAAGGAGACCAACCCCGCCATGGGGATCGTCCTCCCGGGAAGGCCGATCAGGACCGCGAGCAGCACGGGCCAGATCAGCTGGTGTGCCTTGATGCCTTCGCTGATGAAGTTGATCTGCCCGGGGAGTGTCGCGAGGCCGATGCCGACGATTGGCCAGATGATGAGCGCGGGAGCCACCCTCCGGACGACCCACCACGACAGCGCCAGGGAGAGGAGGGGCGTGATGACATGGAGAACGCCGAAGACCGCGCGAAGGACTGGGATCGAGTCGGTCAGGCGGTTCGCCCAGAGGATCGGCCAGTGGAGTGGGGCGTCGATGAGGCGGTCATGCGCGATGAAAGGCTGGCCGGTGTCCAGCGTCCGGAAAAGGTAGTAGGCGCCATCCCATGTCAGGGCCGCGTCGTTCCAGACGGCAATCGCGAGCGGAATCGCGAACAGGGTGAGGATCAGGAGCATCCACCGGTCGACCGGGAGAAAACGGTTCGTGACCGCGTCATCCGTGCCGGCCTCGGTGGCGATCGGTTCTGCTTGCTGCGCCATGAATGCTCTCCGGGTCCCGTTCGAGGTTGGTGATTTTACGGGTCGTCGCGTCACAGGGGGAAGCATAACGAACGGCGCGATGTCCGATGATGTTCTGTCCCCGATGGAACTGTTAACCTGGGCTGTTTCGATGCTGTCGGTTCCCGCAGGAGGCGGGCTACGGCGCGCACTAATTGTCCGGACGCGCGTTATCGGGCTGTTTCAACGCGTGGCGAATTCCTTTGCCAGCAAGAGGTTCATCGGCGAATCTGGCTATGACGTGCATGTGTACATGGTCGACGGTCTGTCCCCCGACCCGTCCCACGTTCCAACCCACGTTGTAGCCATCGGGCTCTGCTTCATCCAGGAACGTCTTTGCCAGTCGCAGGAGACGGTAGGCCGATGCCCATTCCTCCGGTGATATGTTGAAGACCGACGACACATGTCTGCGGGGAATGATCATCATGGAGTGCTGAAGCACAGGATCCAGCGACGGTACGAGGTAGCTGAAATCATTCTCGGCAATGATGTCACCCTTGAGGACCTTGTTCGAGAGACAGAAGGCAGAGGCGTCGTTCACGAGTTTGCATCCCCTTTGGTTAATCGATGGTCATTGCCCGTAATTATGCGTTCCCGAGGCGGTCCAACACACGCCACCATTCCATATCCGAGTGATATAATCGGATATGGGTCCGGGAGGGGCGCCGGGAAGGTGAACCATTCCCGACTCAGGTGCTATACTTTCGTTGTCGGTAACGAGACTCATTCTCAACTATGGGGTTTGCGCTCGTTCCGGCTCAGGTCGGACGCAGGAGATGGAAGCAGAATCGGAGACATCGTGTCCAGCGAAACGAAGGGAACCTATCGCAATACCGCGCAACGCGCGATCATCCTCGACGTCGTGGAGAATGCCGAAGGGCACCTCACCGCGGGCGAGATCTTTGAGAGCGTGAAGAAGCGGTACCCCTCGATCGCCTACGGCACTGTCTACCGGACGCTTCACCTGCTCGCGGAGCATGGCCTGATCCAGGAGCTGACCTTTGCCGACCAGGCGAGCCGCTTCGACAAGCGCACCGAGCGCCACGACCATGTC
>DATGPC010000415.1:0-9967 GCA_035305265.1 Thermomicrobiales bacterium
TCGAAGGCTCAACCGTCGTCGGCGTCGCGATCCTCAATGACAACGACGGTCAGACGGAGGCGCAGGTGTACGTGTTCGACACCGCTGTCTCGGACCTCGATGCGACGCCGCAAGCCACGCCGGTTTCCTGATCGGCAAACGACGAAGCCGCCAAGCAAACACCCCGGCCGGGATATTCCGGCCGGGGTGTTTGCGTCTCACGAAACCGACAACAAAACGGGAGCGGCCGCTGGCCGCTCCCGTTTGTGACTCACTGAAGTGCGACAGGTCAGGGCTGGACTTCGCGGCTCTTGTCCATCACCGATCCTTCGGTGCGCTTCGCCGAGTCCATCTTGTCAGCAAATCCCGGCATGTTCCGGTCCATCGTCTGCTTCAACTGCTCGGTCATGCTGCCCATCATGGCGGCCGCCGCATTGTTCACGGTGTCTTCCAGCCCGGAGCTCTTGTAAATATTCCGGATGGAGTCGCTGATCCCGGAGTGAGACGCTCCGGACGAACCGCTGTACGATCCGGATCCACTCGACGTCGAGCTATGCGATGACCCTCCGCCACCGGAGGAGCCATCTAGGATCCCGCCGAGCACGAAGCCGCCGATCAACGCGGCGCCCAACGACACAAGCGGTCGCTCCTGGACGAACTTCTCGAAATCGACGTTCTCTTTCACGGTCTGGATCGTGTCCTCGACCGTGCCCTGCACCTGGTCGCGGACATCGTTCGCCGTGCCCTCCACCTGGTGCCGGAGGTCCTCGACCGTGCCTTGGGCCTGCGATTTCAGGTCATCCGCGGTTCCCTGGATCTGACCCTGGAGATTGTTGATCTTTCGCTCGGCATCGGCGCGATGCATGTCTATCTCTTGACGGAGTTCATCTGACGACTTGCCCATTCCTTGTCCTCCTTGAGTGAGTCGATTGCCTGGTCCGGCTTCAGGCTGGCGTCCGAGATCTGGTTCTTGCCGCTCATCGCAACGATCGCCGCGATCACTAACAACACAACTGCGACGATGCCTGCGGCAATCCACATCTCCATCCATTCCGAGAGGAGATAGGTCACGGCGAGCATCAGGAAGATAAAGCCGACCAGCCCGAAGAAGACGCCCGCGCCGACCATGCCGGCGCCACGCCCCATCTGCCCGGCCTCTTCCTTCAGCTCCGTCTTCGCCAGCTGAACCTCGCCCCGGACGATCCCCTGGAGATCCTCGATAATGCTGCCGATGGTCGTACCGACGCTGTCAGCGGTGCTCTTGATCGTCTCTCTTGCGTCATCGATCGGAGATCCCGGCGACGTGCCGCGTCCCGGCGGCCGCGTGCCGCGATTTGGGTTGTCCCTGTTCGGTTCCATCGCTGATTGCCTCTCCGTCAGCCGCGTCTACTTGAAGAGACGCGACAGCAGCAGACCGACGCCGGCGGCGACGAGCAGCGATTCGACAGGCTTGCGGCGCACCAATTCCTCGAGCTCGTTCACCAGCTGGTCGGTATCTCGCTCACGGAGATAGCCGCTTGCGGAATCGAGTTTCTCGGCCGCGGTCGAGGCAAGCTCGCCGACCTGGCCTTCCTGCTGCCCGCCCTGCTCGCGGAGCTTCTCCGCGGCGGTGTGAAGGCCGCTGGAAGCCTTGTCGAGGCCCTCGTCCGCCTTGTGGTGGGCTTGATCTCCGAACTCCGACGCCTTCGTGCGGGCCTGGTCGAGCGCTTCTTCGCCCTTCTGCCTGGCCTGGTTGGCGGCCTGCTGGCCGCGCTCCCGCATGTCGTCGACGGGCACGCCAGACTGCTTGAGACGGTCGCTGCCCTCCTTCAACAGGTCCTCGGCCCTGCTTCCGCCTTCGCTGGAGGACGCATCGTTCACCTTTTCCTCGATCTGCTCTTCGAGGGTGCTTCCTTCCGGCCGAATGTTCGGGTCATAAAGTGGATCGCGACTGCTCATGCCAACCTCTAGATTTCGCGCGGCGTATGAGGCACCGCGATAAGACGCATTGGGTCCACCAACGACGTATGCAATGGCTGTGCCACCCTTCAGGGTAGGTGGATGGAACGTCTTGGGCGGGTTTTCGGAAAGCGACGCGAATCGCACAACGGAGAAGGGCGAACTGTTACGAAATTGACACGCCTCCGCTGGGCCGTGAGACAGCTTTGGTATGTGATTTTTGGCACTATTCGGGTGCGGGGAAACCAACCCGCAATGAGCCTGTAACCAAGGGTCACACGCTCGGGGAACATGACGGAGCGGGGCAACGGGGCCCTGATCCAGGGAAGTCAAGGGAGGCTTCTGATGACCATTACCAGAAACAAGATCGTTGCACTCACCGTCATCGCAACGCTCGCCTACATCCTGTTGCTCAACGCGGTTCAGGAAACACCATTCTTCGCGGATCCCTTCGGCGGCAACGACTGGACTGGTGAAGGCGGGGGAACCTGGCTGAACTGGCTTGGCCTGATCCTTATCCCGGTGCTCGGCCTCCTCCAGGCAGCGCAGCTCGGCGACCGGCACATTGACGTCGAGCCGGACCACAACGAAATGACCGACGGTCAGGTCAGCGATCCGGCATGGTGGAAGGCCCTCCAGGGCAACACGTGGCTCTCGGTAGCGTGGCTCCCGCTCCGATTCGTCCTCGGCATTCACTGGCTGCAGGCTGGCTGGCACAAGACGCAGGACATCGGCTGGGCGAAGAGCGGCACGGTTGATGGAGAATTCGTCGAGCGCGGCTCCTCCATGAAGGGCTTCCTCATGGGCGCCTACACCCCGAACCCGGAAACGGGCGCGACCAAGGCGGTCTTCGGCTGGTACGGTGACTTCCTCAAGTTCATGGTCGACAACAATTGGACGTCCTGGTTCGGCCCGATGGTGGCCTGGGGCGAGACCCTGATCGGTATCGGTCTCCTTCTCGGCGGACTTGTCGGTATTGCCGCCTTCTTCGGCACACTCATGAACATGTCCTTCATGCTCGCCGGAACCGTGAGCGCCAACCCCTGGATGTTCGCGCTGACCGTCTTCATCATCCTCGGCTGGAAGGTCGCCGGCCACTTCGGTCTCGACCGCTGGCTGCTCCCGACCCTCGGCACCCCGTGGAATCGCGGAAGCCGCCCGGCGCAGAACGACAAGGTGACGACCGGAACCGGTTCCTACACTGCGCGGGTGTAACCGGAACAGACATCACAAGAAACAACGACGCCCTGGCCAACCGGCCAGGGCGTCGTTGTGATTCAGGTCATCCAGCCGGCACATGAATCTGCCATCCGGGCCGGGCTACAGCTCCTGCCGCCGCAACCACGCGACGAGCTCCGAGCGCGAGATGGAGACGATGTCGTGCCCGGCCATCGTCGCCTTCAGCTCGCCGCCATACACCGCTGACAGGATGCGACGCTGCGCCATGTTGAGCACCTCGGCGGCTTCCGCCACGGTGTAGGTCTCCTGGTTCAACAGCTCTTCGATCCGGCTGATGTCCCGGGTTTCTTCCTGGTTCCTGTTCTGGTCGTCCATTGCTTTGTCCTTCCTGCGATGTTGCCGATCCGACGGTGAGCCCCAACGTCGGTTGCCGGCACACGCGAATAGCTGCGTCAATTGTTTCCTGCTTCTATTGTGCCACGGTGCCCCGGAGACGATACGTTCGGGCTTGCAAGAAGTGCAGGACAGGGTCAACTTCGGCATACTGCGTGGGAACACGCCGTCGACCGCCGCAAGGAAGACCCCATGATCGATGTCTCCTGACACCGCAATCTTCCTCATAGTGATGACCCTCCGCCTGGTCGTGCCGCTGGCGATCCCGCGCTTTCCGCTGCCCGGCGTGCTGGCCTCGCTGATCCTCGACGGACTGGACCAGGGCATCTTCTCGGGGTTCACGAATCTCGACCTGACCAACTACCAGAGCTACGACAAGGCGCTCGACGTCTATTACCTGACCATCGCCTACCTCTCGACGATGCGGAATTGGTCGAATCTTGAAGCGGTCCACGCCGCCCGTTTCCTGCTGTACTTCCGCCTCGTTGGCGCCATGCTGTTCGAGCTCAGCGGCGTCCGGCCCCTCCTCCTCGTATTCCCGAACACCTTCGAGTACTTCTTCATCTTCTATCAGGTCGTCGCGCTGCGCTGGGACCCGGAGCGGCTGCATCGTGGCCTCATCTACGGGTCCATCGCGTTCATCTGGCTATTTATCAAGCTGCCGCAGGAATACTGGATCCACGTCGCCCAAAAGGACGCCACGGACTTCCTGCTCGATCATCCGATCCTGATCGTGCTCCTCGCGGTCTTGATCCTGGTGCTGGTTGTCGGGCTCCGCTGGGCGATGGTGCACCGCCTGCCGCCGGCGGACACGACGTTCACCCTCGACGCCGGGGTGGCGCCCAGGGATTCGATGTACGAGGAAGGCGTCCGATGGATGGCCAGCGGCCGGTTCATCGATCACGAGCTGTTCGAGAAGATCGCGCTGGTCTCACTGGTCAGCATCATCTTCTCCCAGATGCTTCCCAACGTCGAAACGACGCCGCTGGCGATGGCGATCGGTGTGACGGTGCTCGTCACATCCAATACGGCGATATCGGAATGGATCGCGCGACGCGGCCGGGGATGGGGAAGCGCCCTTCGCCAGTTCATCAGCATGGCGGTCCTCAACATCGGGCTGACCATCACCTTCCTGTGGATCATCCCGATGGAGCTGACACGAATGTCAGCCCAGACAACCCTCTTCTTCCTGCTCTTGATCACCCTGATCATCACGCTCTATGACATGTACCGTCCGAAATACCTCGTCCGGGCCGGGATCCATCTCGACGTTCAGGACAACAACGACTCCCCCGGTCAATCCTGATCCGGGGGAGTCGTTCGCGTGAAGCAGATTCGCGTCGGCGTTACAGGATGCCGCGGAACCGGTCCGGACTGAACGGCTTGAGCACCTCTGGCATGTTCCCGGTCAGGATCAGCTCGGCCATCTGCACGCCGGTGACGGCCGCGAGGGTTACGCCCAGCATCGCGTGACCAGACGCCACGGTGGTGTTGCTGAGACCACGCACCCGTCCGAGGACCGGCAGTCCGTCAGGCGCCATCGGACGCATTCCCGTCCAGACGTGCACCGGCTCGCTATCCTGCGGCCAACCGTTGAGGAGCTTCTTGCCGGCCTTGTGAATGGCGTTGATCCGGCGCTCGGTGAACCGCTCCGTGATGCCGGAAAGCTCCATCGTGCCCGAGAGGCGCAGGCCGGTGTCGAACGGCGAGACCGCGACGCGATCCTCGTGCATGTAGATCGAGCTCCTCGGGGCGACCGGCGCGGGCCGGAAGTCGAGTCCATAGCCCTTGCCCGCTTCGATCGGGATATTGGCGCCGACCATCTTGCCGATGCTCCGCGTCCATGCACCGGCCGCGATCAGAACCTGGTCGGTCAGGAAGCGCTCGGTTGGCGTGCGGACGGCGACAATCTTGCCGCCAGCCACATCGATGTCAACCACCGGCGACCCCGCCTTGATGGTCACGCCATCTTCTTCCAGCTTCCGGATCAGGCCGGTCGCCAGGTCGAACGGCTGGACCGTGCGCTCTTCCTTCACCAGGTACGTGCCCTTGATCTCCTCACCGAGCACCGGCTCCTGCTCGCGGACATCGTCACCGTAGTACGGTGTCGGCTGCTCGTAGCCGTACGGCGTCACCTTCTGGAAGGCCTTCAGGTCCGCCTCCATCTCGTTCAGGTTCCGGTAGGCGAAACGCAGGCCGTAGGTATGCATCTCGAACTCGACGCCGTAGGCAACCCAGTCATCCATGATCTTCATGGTGTCCTGGCCGAGCATCGCCGTTGCCTCGAGACCCGCCTCATACTTCGCCGGGTTGCACGACCGCCAGAACCGGTACAGCCATTTCAGGAAGCCGGGGTCGAGGCGCGGCCGAATGTAAAGCGGGCTTTCCGGATTCAGCATCCACTTCAACGACGTCTGGACGAGCCCGGGTGCCGGCACCGGTCCCGCCAGCGACGGCGACACCCAACCGGCGTTAACCGCCGACGCCGCCGTTCCCGGCGCCCGGCTATCGAGCACGAGCACCTCGGCGCCGCGACGACGCAACTCCAGGGCCGTTGCGAGTCCGATCACACCACCACCGATGATGGTCACATGAGCCATGATTGTTCCGCGATCCTTTCAAGAACCTAAGCGACATTGGAGGTATAAGAAGGCACATTGCCCCTGCGGTCAACCCGTTCGTGGCGATGACGCAAGGGGTTGCAGCAAGTATGCATCGCATGATGTGCACAATGCACGACCCGGCGGGGTAGTTTCGTGATCGGGTCATATGCATCTTGAGGTTTGTGATCTTCCCCGATATGATGGCTGTGTTCTCCGTTCAATGTTCCCGGGTCAACAACCTTCCTGTTTGCAAACAATCCCCGCTCGTTTGGGGTAACGGGGGAGGCAATGCACGACGACACGGGACCCCTCCAGTCCGGTAGCGATAGCGTCAGCAGCACCGTCCAGGGATCGCCTGAGCCGCGCGTGTCCTGACTGGCGTCGAATCCTTGTCCGGCGACGCGCAACGACGTATCGATGCACCTCGCACAGAATCCTGTCGCTGGCACTGACCCATCGCGGCGTGGATGACCTGGACCTCGCGTCACCCTTGAACGGGACAGCAATGGCCTCCTGAGCACCGATACCGCGGAGCAACCGGCGCACAGCGACGCGACGAATCCTCTCAACATCATGCCGATCCCTCGTGAAAGGGTGATCCACGATGAGCACCTTCGACGAACGGGACCCGGGCACCGCTGAGTACGCAGCGGGCCCAATGGACGCCGGGGCGAGCGAAGGCCCCGCCTATTGCTCGCTCCCGGTCGTTCAGGAGCGTGTCTATCCACCCACCGTCAGCGGCCATCGCCTCGAGCTCCTTGCCACCCACGAGAAGAAGTGGGTCAACGGCACCCGGCTCCACTATTACTTCTTCGATCGAGAGACCGACGGTGAGTACGTCGTATTCACCAACGGACGTGTGAGTGGCGCACCTGGACCACGAACGAGGCAGAAAAAGATGTCGTGCGCCGGGCGTTCCAGACCTGGAAAGACCTCGGGATCGGACTGGAGTTCGACGAGGTGTCGACCCGGGACGAGGCGGAGATCCGCATCGGGTTCATGCGGGGCGATGGCGCATGGTCCTACATCGGCCGCGACATCATCGACCTCGGGATCGGTCGCGATCACCGTACGATGAATTTCGGATGGGATCTGACCCGCCATCCGCAAGAGATCGACACGGCCATCCACGAGATCGGTCACACCCTCGGGTTCCCGCACGAGCACCAGAACCCGAACGCCGGCATCGTCTGGGACGAGGAGGCAGTCTACGCCGCCCTCGCAAAACCGCCGAACTCATGGCCCCGCGAAACGACGTACCACAACATCATCCGCAAGATCGCTCCGGACACGGTCCAGGGCTCGACCTGGGACCCGGACTCCGTCATGCATTACCCCTTTGGCCCCGGGTTGATCCTCGAACCGGCGCAATACCGGTCAGGCATCAACCCGCCAGGCGGTCTTTCCGAGCGGGATGTTACGTGGGTGAAGACGTTCTACCCGCCAATGAACGAGCAGGACGACCCGTTGCTCCATCCGGTCGAGTCCGTGCGGCTCGAGATCGGCCCCGGCGAGCAACGCAACTTCCGGATCCGTCCCGCCGCCACCCGCCTCTACACCATCGGGACGTTCGGCCTCTCGGACACCGTCATGGTCCTGTTCGAGCGGGTCGGCGAGCAGCTCCGCTACCTTAAGGGCGACGACGACAGCGGCTACGATCGCAACGCCCGCATCACCTATCGGCTTCGCAAGGGAAGGGAGTACGTCGTCCGACTCCGGCTCTACTACGCGGACCGACGGGACGAAACCGCGATCATGCTCTGGTGACTCGGGCCATCGGGCCCGACACGACCACGACAACCGTACCGCCGGCTCCTCTCCTCCGGCGGTACGTTGCGTTCTTCAGGGCAGTAACTCTCCGACCTGGCGCACTTTTCGGCTCCCGATGCGTATAAAGAGTAGAACGGCGTGGTCACCCACGCACCCCGCCTCATCCGTGCGGGACGCACCGACAAAAATTCGGGACCGCAAGAGCGCGGGGACGAAAGAGTGTGATCATGATCACCTTGATCGTCAGGCGGATACGAAGCGGCGGCGCAGCGCCCCTACTCCACGCCCGCTCCGGGATACGGGAAGCCTCCCGGAGCAGGGAGCGACCGGTCAACATGCGTCCGCAACCCGGCATCGCAGGCGGCGTAGCCCCAGTTGATCAGCCGCTCCTGATCACGCGAGGAAAGATTCGCCAGCCGGGTCGGCGTCTTCGCCAGCTTGAAAGTCTTCTCGAAAGGGCACGGTAGCGGATCGGTCAGTCCCTTGAAGTGGGTGATATCCGACCGCACGCTCCAGTACGCGCCCTCGCGATGCTGGCTGTCGCTCTCCGGCAGGAGATACGACCCGATCACCTGCCGCTTCCGGAGGTTCCGCACCTGCCCGTCAATGACATTCAGCACCTTGACAGTGTGGCGGAACCAGTCCTTCGGTGGACTCTTCTCCGGTTCCAGCGCCCCGCCCGCGTCGCTGACGAGCACCGTGCGATAGCGCTTCAACACCGGCTCCAGACCGAGATTGTCGTAGACGCCACCGTCGCTCAGGATGACCTTGGTGGTGAACGGCGCGTACTGGAGGCCGTCGCCCGACCCCGGCATGTAGTCGCCTTCATCCAGCTCGAGGATCGTCGGTGACAGGACCGGCGGGAATGCCGATGACGCGGCGACCGCCGTTGCCAGGGAGATCGTCGGGTTCTCGATCAGCCCGACCTTCCAGTCTCCGGCATACGGCTGCGAGAACCGCCAGAGCGCGCCGGATTGCAGGTTTGCCGCCGTGATCACGAAACGCGGCCCCTCGCCCGCTTTCGGAAGTGCCTGAAGGGTCGCGTCGCCGAAAAGCGTCTCGCGGTACGCGTCGGCAACGCGGTCGCTCGCGCTTCCCCTCCCGAATACGCCACCGAGCACGGATTTCACATCGAGCGTTTTCCCGGCCAGGGAGCGGATCGGCGACACCACCTTCGTATCGAAATTCGTTGCGACGCCGTTCTCGAAGGACAACTCCGTCCATGCCTTCCCGAGCATGCCCGCCGTAATCGAGCCGCCGGACACGCTGGAGACCCGCTTCAGCTGGTGCAAATACCCTGTCTCGTTGAGGCGCCACAGTGACCCGAGATGGAACAGCATCGCCCGGGAGCCACCACCCGAGAGGCACAAGCCGATGCCGTCTTCAACTGCTGCCGCTTCGCCTGCCTGTTGCCCCGGTACCTGTGGATCGAGCAAATCATGCAACGGTTCGCCAGGGTTCATTGACGTGTCCATGCTGCGTCCTTTCCGGCCATTGACCGGTCAAAACGGAACGGAGATCTGGACCCAGAGCGGGACTTCATCCTCCAGCAGCTCACCCTTATCGTCGCCACGCCCCTTTCGGCGCTTTTCCGGAAGCCGCTCCTCCGAAACGATCAATCCGGGCTCCGAACGGCGTTCCCCTGAACGGACCTTCCGGGACGCCTCTTTCGTCGGCTTCCAGAAGGTGCCATCCGCCAGGATCACGCGCCCGCCTGTTCGCCGCGACAGCACGTCCAGGAGCTCGTCGAGCGGCATTTGCTCCCAGCCCTTGACCTCCCGCGCGACCGCCACGCTCACCGGGACAAAGGCCGTGAACCCGCCTTCCGGCATGCGCTCCACGCCCCGTTCCTTCAGCGTTGCGTTGTGCGATCCGTGGTGGCCCACCTTGTAGAACACTACCCGGGACAGCAGATCGTTCATGTCCGCCTGCCGGGCTCGCCCCTTCGCCTCGCCCACCGGTTTCCACCGCTCGATGTCATCCCATGACAGCCAATTGCCGACCTGGGCATCCCCGACAAACAGCAGCACCTTCCGGTCGGCCCGCCGCGCCGCGGGCAGCTCGAAGGCGAGGACAAGGCTGGTGTTGTTGGTGAGATGGTCGGC
>DATGPC010000416.1:0-6484 GCA_035305265.1 Thermomicrobiales bacterium
CCCGTCGAGCACGTAGTAGTCCGCCGCGCTCGTGCCGACCTTCTTCCAGTAGCGTTGGCCGTCCGCGCTGTAGCGGTAGCGTGTCGTGAAACCGCCGCTCCCGATCCGCTCGAACTCGATGAGCTGATTGCGCTCGTCGTACGTCAGGTAGTCGATGTACGAGCGGCCGAAATCTTCCCGGTAGGTCAGATTACCGCTCGGATCGTGCGCGTAGTACGTCGTCGAAGCGTCCCAGGAGGCCTGCGCCCCGGCGGCGTCGCTGAGCGTGAAGAGCCTGTTCGTGCCGGAGGTGTAGCTGAAGGTGAGATCGTCCATCAGCGTGCCCTCACCCCAGCGCTTGAGAGCCGTAATATTGCCGCTCGCGTCGTAGTGGATATTGCCTTCCCTGTGGTCCGACACGAAGAAGTAACCGTTACCTGTCCACACTCTCAGGTAAGCACCCGTCATGCGGTGCAGCGCATCGTTCGACACCATATGGCGGTAACGCTTGTAGGACGCGGGGCTGCTGGTCTGATTATACTCAGCGATGCTGAGATTCCCGTCCTTGCGGTAGGTGTATTTTGCGGCGAAGGAGCGGCTCGGAGACGAGACGTCGTCGATCGAGGCAAGCCAATCTCGGATCGTGTACGTACGCGGAATCGTGGAGCCGCCCAGGAAGGCCTCCTCGCGCACCTGCCCGGAGGCCGTGTACGAGTACGTCACATCGGGCGAGCCAGGCTTCGTCGCCGCCGTCGAGCTGTAGACCCGCCAGAGCAGGCCTCGGGCGTCGTAATCGTACCACTGATACCAGGACTGCCCCCCTACGGCCGTGTGGACGCGCGTCGCCTCACCCTGCCGATTCCTCACGTACGTATGCGTCACTGTTAGACTGGAGGCTCCGTTGGTGACGATGTACTTTTTCTGGACCGTTCCATCGGAGAAGTAGCTGTAGAGCGTCAGCTGCCACACGCCACCGGACTTGTGCGCGGTCGCCGTGAGGCGGCCGTTCAGATTGGACATCGTCGCGGAGGTGATGGCCGCCGCGAAAGCGGAGATGTTCCACGGAAAGCTGCCGGTCGGGGGCTTTCCATCGTAGTGGTGCACGGTCAGCCAGTTGCTCGCGGAGTTTTCAAAAGATTGCGTCGTGTTGCCGTCTAGCGCGGCCCACGTTACGGCGCCAAGCGGCGCCTCGCCGATGCGCGTCACACGGCCGAATCCATCGTAGCGAAGGAAACTGACCCTGTCGAGACCGCTCTGCCGCGCATCCTGCCGATAGCGGACGTCGCCGGCATCGTTGTACTTGAACTTCTGCAGGCCGGCATCCGCATTCGTTCGGGAGGTCAGGCGCCCGAGTCCATCGTAGGCGTACATGGTGAGCAGGTTTCTCGGGTCGGCCACCTGGGTGAGCCGGTCACTGACGTCATACGTGAACGTCGTGGTCGCGGCCACTGCGGTGCCGAACCCGCCGGTACTGCGAATTCGCCTTCCCCAGCCGTCCGTCTCGACCTTCGTCTCATGCCCTTCCTCGTCGGTTGAAAGCTCAACCATGGCATTGCTCTCGACGCCGTAACTCCGCAGCGTGGCGGCGGTCACGGACCCGCAATACGGCGCCTCCATCGATGCTACCCTGTTCAGGGGATCGGACCGGTACGTTGTCTCAAGATACGGCGTCGAACCCGCGCCGCCGCAGCGGTCAAAATTCTTTGCATCGGTGGATGTTGAGCCGTCATAATAGCTCACCGCGTCTGACGTTGAATAGGCGGCCTGGACGGTGCTGACGTACGGAAGCCAGCTCTTCGCAGGCCGGCCCCTTGCATCATACTCCGTGAGCGACACCACGTACCGAGCGTCGTCCTGGGTCTCGCTGATGCGGGGACGACCGAGGCCGTCTACATACTCGGTCGAAATCACTTTGCCGGTCCCGTCGAGCCATTGCGTCGAGCGCACGTAGTTCGGACTCGCGATCGGGTCGCCATTCGTAAAAGCATAGTCGTACTGCCACAGCGTTTGCGACCCACCATTAGTGACTTGATTCAGCCGCCGGTGGCTGTCGTAATTGAAGTTCCTGACTGTCCCCCCGTGATCCTTCACTTGGGATACGAGACCCCATTTCACACCAGTGCTGAAACGGGCGATCTCGGCCTGCAGAGTCTTGGAGCCGGCGGTTGTTCGCACTCCGGTGAGGAAGGCGTTTCGGAAGCCCGACGTAGCCTCCGCATTCGAGAATTTGGCGGCATTCGTGCCGAAGAAGAACTCCGTGGCCGCCCCACGCGCATCCGTCTGCTTCGTGACGCGTCCATATCCGTCATACGTGTTCCGTGTAACCGAACGGATCGAGTTCGCCGTGCCGGGCGTCGTGGGTACTGATCCGCTACCGAGCCAGGTCCAATCTTCGTGAGGCATCCACGTGTTCACCATCGTACCCGACGTATTCAGCGCCCTCACAGAGGACCATGAATTGGCCCAGAGCGTCCACGTCCGACTCTGGACCGTGCCGGATGCTCCGCCCTCTCGAACCGTCCTGCGATATGGCTGAATCAGCATGTTCAGCGCCTCCATTCCCGGATACTGCCGGAATGCGTGCATCACCTCGGTGGTGCGCTGCTTTCCGTCGGCATCGGTCTCGACGATTCCGTTGGGCTGTTGATTGATCGAATCGTGCGTATACGTCTTTAGCACAACCATCGAATCGCCCGTTGCCTCGTCGTAGAAGACGTTGCGCTCGCTCGTCATGCGCTTCCAGGCCACATGGTGGCGGAAGAACGGCGTCATGACGTAATTCGTGGCGCAGTAGGTGGTCTGTGTGTTCGTCTGGCCTTCCTGGGAAACGATGTAGCCCTGCGTCTTGGCAGTGGATACGTTCGTCGATGCATACTGATATTCAGTCCGGTGCACTCTCTCCCCCGAGGCACTGTAGACCACAACCTCCCGCTCCTGGCCGTGCGCCCACGATTCGTCGGGCGGCGGTAACTGAGGCCAGACGAGCTGTCCGCTCGGTCCTGACGGGGTCGTGAAGCGATGGACCTCGCGGTTCGCGCTCGCCGTCCCCTCCGTGTGGACGGACACCTCCGCATATCCGACGTGACCGCCGGAGGTGGATCCAAGTGCAATAAACGACTGAGACTTCCGCACGAGGTACGCTCCGCAACGCGTAAGCTGACCGGGGATGCTGCCGGTGCAGATGTCGTGCTGGCTGCGGACGTTATAGTAGACCGGCTCCGTCACGAGCACGCCGCTGGAGCGCCCGCTCGAAAAGGAATACTCAAATCGCTTTATTTCCGGCGTTGCTCCTGCCGCCGAATAATTTCGAATCTCTTTGATTCGGACGCCTCCCGCCGGCTTGCTCGTAGTGGTAACACTTGTGCTGCGAACGTAACTGTACTGGTTAAGCTCAAAGTCAAATTCCGTATATCCGCCGGTAGGGTAAACGATCTTCTTCAGGACACCGGCTGTCGAGTACTGGTTCGCTTCACGGCCGGCACCGGGATAATGAACGCCATTGTATGTCAAGCCGGGGATGAGGGTGCCCGTACTCCCACCATTGCCGTTCGCAAATCCCCAGTGGTCAACCGAGTGGCTGTCGAATGCCGGCGGAGAGTAGGTTGTCAGATACGTGAAGGTGTAACCGGGATTGGTGGCAGCGCCGCTGCCGTTATATTCGCGGACCTGATCCAACCTGAGCCGCTTCGCCGTAGGGCTGGCGGAATTGTAATAGCCGTACGTAAACCGAATTTCCTTGAGCACGGCCGTCGCGTCCCTGTTCCGCACGAGGATCTTGTCCAGTCTGGCCTCGCTCCCGACATCGAGGCGGGACGCGCGCACAAACTCGATGCGTTCGCTCCCGGTATCGATATACTTAAGGTACTGCGGCGTATAACCCGAATTTGGTAGGGACGAAACCGCGTCGTTCTCCGGACAGCCAAAGATCGAGGATTGGCCGTTGATCCGCACTCGGTGGACTTCAAGAGGAAGCGGCTTGTGGGAAGCGAAGCTGCCCGGTTCGTACGAGAGCGTGATCTTGTCCTTCTCACCGGCCGGATAGATCTCCGTCACGTACCAACTGCTGTTGTACGTGAGCGTAATCTGATCGCGCGTTTCCTTTGATTCTTCGGTCCGGCCGAAAACGTAGCGCGTTCCATCCGGTCCCCAGATCGTCCAGCTGGTGATGTGGCCGCCACTGACCTGATGTTTGATTTTCAGCGGCTGGTGCGGAATCATCACAATCTGCTCGCCCGCGCCGGGGTCCTGGTGAAAGTAAAATTTTCCAGAGAGCCCACCGACGTTGAAGAAGAAAAGATCGGGCTGGGTATCGCTAAAGTTCGCCTCCGAGTCGCGTAATTGATCCCAGTGGCTCGTACTCATGGGAGTGGGGATGCCCATCCACGTTTCCTGAAGAAACGTATTGATCTGCGCTCGCTTGCCCAGATACCCGGGTCCCGATTCATCCGGCAGCCCGCGCATCGTCCGAGTGACGGTGCCGCCGGCACTGAGCGCCCAGTTCTGTCCCACCCATCCCGGGATCTCTTCGACCTTGATGCCGGATGCGTGGTACTGCAGGGTGATTGGGAGCTCGTGCGTCCGACCCGAGGCCACGTGAACGGGTATTGAAATGTCGGGAAGGCCATTGTACAGCCGAACCGGTATGTCGCCGAATTTGCCGAGGGATGCGGCGGTCGGCGATTGCGCTCCGACCATCGGAAGACCAAGGTACGAGCCCGACATCAGCAGCATCTCTCCCGAATCGTCGCCAACCAGGGACGTATCCTTCTCCACCTCTTGCGCCGAGGAAGAAATCGGTCCTAGCGCAAGGCCGATAAGTGCAAGCAGGCCGCTCAAGGCGCGAAGCCATTCTACGGAGCGAACGCCAGGAGCTGTCGTGGAGGATGCAGATTCGGTGGCAGTTCGGGGAAACCGAACGTGAGAGGAAATGGCCATCTGGGATCCGGGCTGGCGGGAGATGAAACGTCCGCGCCCAGTTTCCGAATCCCGATCCTGCCGTACATTTGCGGAGGATTAGAAGTGCATTAGAATTGCATTAGAAATGCGTTCGTCACTTCCGCACGCGTGCATGGGCCACAGCGGCGAACGGGCCCACCGAAACTACGCGGCCGCCCCGGCTTTCCACGTCTGAACGCACGCAATGAAGAATCGAAACGGACATATCGAGCTTGCGGTCGAGGGGATGGACTGCGCCGGCTGCGCGCGCACCGTGCAGCAGGCCATCGCGGACGTCCCCGGCGTCGAATCCGTGGACGTGCTCCTGGGCGGCGAGAAGGCGATCATCCGCTATGCGGAGGCGCCGCCAGACGAAGCCCGCCTACGTCAGGCCGTAGAACGCGCCGGATACCGCATCGGCCGGCCGCCGGCCGCCGAGCCGATGACATCGAATGGCGCGCCGCAACCGGCTCGACCGGCGGCGGATGCGGATAGCGAGAACCTCTCGAAGCGTATTCTCGGGCTCTTCGGCCTGATCTTCGGCGCCGTGCTGCTCGTGGTCATCGCGGGCGAGGTGCTGGGGCTGTTCGACGTGGTGATGGATGCCGTGCCCCTGCCGCTCGGCATCCTCATCGTGCTGGCGCTCGGCTACCCGGTTTTCAAGCAGGTCGTCCTCGCGGCGCTCCGCCGGCGCGTCATCGCGCACACGCTCATGGCCGTCGGCGCCCTCGCCGCGCTCGCCGCCGGGGAATGGGTCACGGCCGTCATCGTCGTTTTCTTCATGCGCATGGGCGACTACGCCGAGCGCTTCACGACCGAGCAGGCCCGCTCCTCCGTGCGGTCGCTCACCCGCATGGCGCCGCGCACGGCCCGCGTGATTCGGGAGGATGGGGAGCACGTGCTGCCCGTCGACCAGGTGCGGCCGGGCGACGTCGTCCTCGTGCGTCCCGGCGAGCAGATACCGGTGGATGGAATCGTGACCGACGGCCACGCAACCGTCGACCAGTCCGCCATCACGGGCGAGAGCATGCCGGTCGACCTGTCGTCCGGCGGCCGCGCCTACGCGGCCACCATCGCGCAGCTGGGGGCGCTGCGCATCCGCGCCGAGGCGGCCGGGCGCGACACGACCTTCGGCCGCGTGATCGAGATGGTCGAGCATGCCGAGCGGCACCGCGGCGAGGTGCAGCGCTATGCGGATCGCTTCTCTACCTACTACCTGCCCTTCGTCGCGACCGTGGCGCTGGCCACGTACCTGTTGGGCGGCGGGTTGATGGCGACGATCGCCGTGCTGGTGGTCGCCTGCTCCTGCGCCTTTGCACTGGCGACGCCGGCGGCCATCCTTGCGTCCGTTGGCGCCGCGGCGGGTCACGGGCTGCTCATCAAGGGCGGCAAGTACATCGAGCAGTTGGCGGCGGCCGATGTGGTGCTGATCGATAAGACGGGCACCCTCACGTTAGGGCGGCCGGAGATCGAGCGGGTTATCCCGCTGAACGGGTACCCGGAAGAGGAGCTGATTCGGCTCGCGGCGGGGGCGGAGAGGCATTCCGAACATCCGCTCGCGGCGGCCGTG
>DATGPC010000417.1:0-14674 GCA_035305265.1 Thermomicrobiales bacterium
GACGTTGAAGATGCCCTGGAGCCGGAGATCTCTCGCTCGATTGCGGATGCGTTAGCACCGCGGCGCTTGCGTCGAGGGAATGCCGTCCGGGAGAACTCCCCTGGGTGGCGTTTGCGGTATCAGGAGGATGTGCCCTTCCCGCTGGTGCATACCGAGAGCCTCCACGGCGCACCCCAGCACAAAAATCCATCCGATGTCACCTGTCGTACGTAGGGTAAGAGGGTTACCGTTCTTCGCGCGGCCGCTATACTCGACCTGTTCGATGGTGTTTTGAACCAATGCGCGAGAGGACCGCCAGACGGCAGGGGGCTTCCATATGGACCTGAAGCGCTACCTCGGAGCCAGACGCACCAGGCGCCAGATTCTCGGTGGGGCCGCGGCGGCCTCCCTCGCCGGTGCTTACCGTCCGCAAGGCGTCGTCCGTGCCCAATCGGACGTAGGAGGGCACGTCCGGGCCGTGGTAAGCGCTTACGAGGAGGCGACCAGCGCCGGCATGGCGATGCTGGAGGCCGGAGGCACGGCGGCGGACGCGGCGATCGCGATCGCGTCGGTCCTGACCGTGGTCGAAGGGTGGTTCTCCAGCGTGCTCGGCGGCGGGACGTGGGGGCTCTATTTCGACGCGGCGGCTGGTGAGGTGACCAGCCTCGATGGCGTGGGCCCGACTGGCGCGAATGCCACGCGGGAGGATTACGGGGCCCGGGCGGATACGTCTGGCATTCACCAGGCGAACGTGCCGGGCGCGTGGGACGGCTGGATGTTGTGGCAGGACCGCTATGGACGTCTCGACCTGGACGAGGTCCTGGCGCCGGCGATCGATCTGGCGCGGAACGGGTTCGAGGCAAGCGCGGACCTCTCCTTCTGGGCCGGGATTCTCGAGGACGAGATCTTCGAGTTCCCCGGATCAGAGCGCATCTACGCCGCGAACGGGAGTCTCCCGGAGGAAGGCGACACGCTCGTCAATCCTCACCTTGCGGAGACATTCGACGCGCTGGTGGCCGCGTATGATGGGGCGCTGCCCCAGTCCCGTACGGCGGCGGTGCAGGCTGCTCGTGATTACTACTATCGCGGCCCGATCGCGGAGGCGATCGTCGCGTTCTCGGACGAGCACGATGGTTACCTGACGCTGGACGATTTCGCAGGGTTCTCGGCAGCGATCGTCCCGCCCGTGTCCATCCTCTATCACGACAACATCTCCGTCTACCAAAACCCTCCGAACAGCCAGGGCGTCACCATGCTGCTGGGGCTCAACATCCTGAAGGGGATGGGCTTGGCGGACTACGACATCGATGACCCCGACGCCGTGCATATGCAGATCGAGGCGGTAAAGCTGGCGTTCGCGGACCGCAACGCGTTCATCGGTGACCCGGCGCGCGTCGATATCCCGCTGGATGTCCTCCTGTCGGATGGGTATGCGGCGGCGCAGCGGGAGCGAATCGACCTTAACCGGGCCATGGAGTGGCCGATCGAGGCTGGAGCGGCGCATCGAGATGTCCCTGGGCATACGACCACGTTCCAGGTTGTGGATCGGTATGGAAATGCGGCCAGCGTGACGACGAGTCTCGGCGCGCAGTTCCTCGTCATCGACGGCACGGGCATCCATATGAACAACCGGATGCGGATGCTGTCGGTCGAAGAGGGGAATGTCAACGAGCTGACGCCGGGCTACAAGGTGCGCCATACCTCGTGTCCGTATCTCTCACTTCGTGACGGTCGCCCGTACATCCTCGGCGGGAACACGGGCGTCGACACCCAGCCGCAGGGACAGCTGCAGCAGTTCCTGAGTGTGGTGGAATTCGGGCTCGATGCGCAGGAGGCCATCGATCGGCCCCGTTGGGTGAGCTCCGCCTTCCCGTCAACGGCTCATCCGTGGCGGGTTGGAAACCAGCTCCAGATGCAACGCGGATTCAGCCCGACCTTGCTCAGCATCCTGCAGGTGAAAGGGCACGACATCGTGATCGGCGAGGGGATCTTCGGGGCGGCGAGCATGCTGATCGTCGATCCGGATGGCCAGGACGCCGATGTCGGGGCCGAGCCGTCGCTCGATACGTCCTCCGGAGAGGTTGTGCGCCCCTGACGCCCGCCTGGCCTCCGGCGTCGACGGCCCGCAATATGCGACCCGGTACAGTTATCGGACGCCCGGCTCACCTGATCGCTATCTGTTCGATGGATAGCTTCCCCATACTCCAACATCCTGATCTTCATTACCAGACGCGAGCCGCCAACGTGCCGGGCGATCGCGTCGTTACGGAGTTCTTCCCTCATGAGTATCTCGACCCGAAAGCGCCTGTACGCTCCACTTGTGCCCTTCGCTGCACTGGCGGGCCGGTCTGCCGCTGCACAGGACGGCACGGGCGGGCCGGCGGCCTCGACGGAGTCATGGCCGGTCGAGAGCTGGCCGGTATCCACGCCGGAAGCGCACGGCCTCCCCGCAGACCTCGCCGCGCAGGTGGACGGGTGGCAGGCACAGACGGCTCCCCTGATGACGTCATTCGTCGTGATCCATGACGGCGACATGATCATCGACAATCATTACAACGGCTTTACGCCGGACGACACCTTCCACATCTGGTCGGTGACGAAGAGCGTGACGGCGATCGCGACCGGTATTGCCTTCAACGAGGGGCTGCTGACGAGCCTGGACCAGACGTTGGGCGAGCTGATCCCGGATCGCATCCCCGCCTCGGCCGACCCTCGCGTGTGGGACATCACCCTCTATCACCTGCTGACGTCGACGTCAGGCTGGGCGTGGGATGGTCGGATCAACTTTAGCCGTCACGACGAGACGGACGACCTCGACGCGATGCTGGCGCGGCCGATGGCGTTTTCGCCGGGCGAGGGGTTCGAGTATGACTCCGTCAACTCGAACCTGCTGTCGTATATCGTGCAGGTCCAGAGTGGTGTGACGATGGCTGATTACCTGCAGGAGCGAATGTTCGACCCGATGGGCATCCCCCAGCCGGAGTGGATCCACATGTACCAGGGCGAGACGCGTGGCGCTGGCGGCCTTTTCCTGCGGCCGGCTGATCTTGCGAAGATCGGCTACATGATGTTGAAGAACGGCGAGTGGGCCGGGCAGCAGCTCCAGTCACCGGAATTGGTGGCGGAGTCGACGTCCGCGCAGGCAAGCGGGACCAGTTCCGTCTCGGGAGTGAACATCGGTGGCGGTGGCGCGTACGGCTACCAGTGGTGGGTGAAAGACCTGTACGGAATGCATGCCTTCTACGGCAATGGCTACGGCGGGCAGACCCTCTATATGGTGCCGGATCTGGATTTGATTGCGGTCACGGGCGTCGCCGGGACAGTGGTGGATCGCCCTGACCTGCAGCAACCGGTGCTGCCGATCATCGAGGACCTTATCGTGCCGGCGGTCATCGGGTAACGAACACCCGGCGGACAGGATATCCTGTCCGCCGGGTGCCTGCTTCGAGCGAGGGATCGCTCGTGTCACTTTGCTGCCAATCGTCAGGCTACGCGCCGGAGCGGTGTGAGACTGGTGATGTTGTCCGGCATGTCGGCGCTGGACTCATCCAGCATCCGCATGGCCTCGGCCACCAGATGCGGTTCCGGGTCGTGATCAATGACCACGTTCTTGTACGGGTTGAGATCCGCCTTGATGCTCATGATTTCGCCGGTCCAGCGATTGCGCTTGGCGTAGCGGCCATTTGGCAGCCTGAACTGGGTTCGTCCCCGGATGGCGCCGATGCGGCGGCCACCAACGTTCCTGGCCATGGCCCACCTGCCTTCATGTAATGAGGGAAAAGTAAGATTGTAGAGGCAAGACCTGTTGCCCTGCGCTTCTATTATATCATCAAATTCTTTGAGAATCCGAGAAACACCAGGAAATACCAATGAAAAGAGCCTTCGATGCCAACATCGAAGGCTCTTTGGCAATGAATCGTTCGTTTATTGCGCTCTTGGGTCCAGGATGTCGCGTAGACCGTCGCCGACGAGGTTGAAGGCAAACACGGTAATAAGCAACGCGAGGCCTGGCGCGAGGCTGAGCCACGGCATGTCGGCGAGGTAGACCGTGCCGTCGCGGATCATCTGGCCCCAGGTGGGCGTGGGTGGCGGGACGCCGAGGCCGATGAAGCTCAGGCTGGCCTCGAGTCGAATCGCCGACGCGGTCCAGAGGCTGCCCAGCACCACCAGCTCACCAGCGATGTTCGGCAGGATATGCCGGTTCAGGATCCTCGGCGTCGACTGGCCGATCGCCCGTGCCGCCTCGACGAATTCCTTCTCCTTCAACCCGAGCACGGGCCCGTAGGAGATTCGGGCGAACCTCGGAGCGACGGTGAGGCCGATCGCGATGATCAGCTTGAACTCGCCAGCGCCCAGGACCGCCATGACCAGCAGGCCGGTGATGAGATCCGGGAAGGAGAGCAGGACATCGACGAGGCGCATCAGGAGCGTGTCGATGATGCCGCCGAAGTACGCGGCGCTGACCCCGATGATCGTCCCGATCACCGCGCCGAGGGCAACGGAGAGCACGCCGACGCGAAGGGCAACGCGCGTTCCGTAGATGATGCGGGAGAGGACATCTCGTCCGTAAGGGTCGGTCCCGAGCAGGTTGTCGCCGCCAAGGCCCTGAAGACGGTTCCGGGTGCTCTGGGTAAGCGGATCATCCGGCGCGATGAGCGGCGCGAAGATCGCGACCAGCACGATCAGGAAGATCAGGACCGCCCCGAACAGGGCCGGCTTGTTGCGCTTGAACGCTCGCCAGGAGCGTTGGCGCTGGGAGACGACCTTGGGCCCGATCGGTTCCTGGTTCTTGCCGGCCGTGTCGACTGCTGGCTGCACAGTTGCCATCAGCTGTACCTCACGCGCGGATCAACCCAGGTGTAGATCAGATCCACGATGATATTCACGATAACGATGATCAGGGCGTAAACGATCATGATCGCCTGCACCATGTTGTAGTCGTATTGCTTGGTGACGCCGACGAGCAGTTTCCCGAGACCGGGCCGGGCAAACACTTCTTCGGTCAGCACCGAGCCGCCGATCAGGCTGATCGTGAAGATGCCGACCAGCGACACGATGGGTACCATGGCGGCGCGGAGCGCGTGCCGGGTCATTACCTTGCGCTCGGCGATGCCCTTCGCGCGGGCCGTGCGGATGTAGTCGTCGTTCAGGACGTTGAGCATGACCGAACGGGTCATGCGGGCAACGTAGGCCGTCTCCACCAGACCGAGCGTGATGGCAGGCAGGATGAGGTGGTGGAGGTTGTCGAGCGGATCGGAGAAGTTGCCCGCGTCGATCGCGGGGAACCATCCCATCCGGGCGGAAAAGAAGTAGATCAACAGGAGACCGATATAGAACGCCGGCGCCGAGAGGCCCGCGAGCGACACCACACGGCCGGTGTAGTCGATCCAGGTATTCCGCTTCATGGCGGTGATGACGCCGGTCGGGATGCCGAGGGCGAGGGCGATCACGATCGCCGCGGCCGAGAGCTCCAGCGTGTGCGGCAGGACGTACTTGATCTGGTCCCACGCTGGCTGGCGGGTGATGAGCGAGTCACCCAGGTCGCCCTGGACGAGACCGACCATGTAGTCCGCGTATTGCTGCCAAAGGGGTTTGTTGAGCCCCATCTGCTCGCGATATTGCTGGATGGTTTCTTCGGACGCGTAGTCGCCGAGCACGGCCCGTGCCGCATCGCCCGGGATCACGCGGACCACGAAGAAGATGATGGTAACGACGACGATCAGCGTAGGGATCGCCAGCAGCAGACGCCTGAGGATATGTCTGAGCATCGACGTGCCTTCCCGTCGGTCTGATCACAAGGACCCGAATAAGGACAGATCGCGGGAAGCGTCGGCTGGATCGCCTCGTCTTCCCGCGAAGTCGGCGTAACGCCGGTAGTTTACTCGTTGATCGTTGTCGTCTCGTCAATGCCCGGGTAGAGCTGGACCACGGCATTGAGCTCGTGCCCGTAGTCGACCGCTTCGGATCGCGCGTAGACGAGGTTCTGGTACATCAGTCCCATCGCCGCGAAGTTCGACTGAATCTCGATCGCGGCCTGCTTCCAGATTTCGGCCTGGGCGTCCGGGTCGAGCTCGGCGCGAGCCTGGTCGCGCAGGTCATCAACAGTGAACTTCGAGAAGTTGGTCACCCCGCCATCGGTGGTGAAGAACTGGGTCAGGTACGTGTCCGCGGTCGGGCGGAAGGCGATGTAGATGACAATTGGGTTCCGTCCCTGCCGGATCAGCTCGTGCATGGCGGCGTGCTGGACGACTTCCAGGTTCACCGTGATGCCGATCTGCCGGAGCTCCTCGGCAAGGACCTCATAGTTTTGCCGATAGCCGGTTTGCTCCGAGGAGACCAGGTCCATCTCGAAGCCGTCTGGGTAGCCAGCCTCGGCCAGCAGCTCCCGGGCGCGGTCGAGATCCGGCGCCGGATTCACTCCAGCCTCGTTCGCTTCTTCTTCGGTGAGGCCGCCCGGGATAAGGTCGTGCGGGACCACCGAGTAGACGGGCATCGCCACGGGCTCGCCGTTCAGCGCGATGTGATTCTCGCGATCGACGGCGAGGAAGATCGCCTCGCGCACGAGGGGATCGCTCAGGATCTCGTGCTCGACGTCAAGGTTGATCCACGCAACCTCGCCGACGCCGAACACGTCGGCCTGGATCCCGTCCATCTGGTTCATGCGGTCGACCCACTGGGCTTCCGGCAGGCCGTAGATGACCTGGACATCCCCGGATTGCAGCGCCAGCTCGCGGCTGGTCGCGTCGGCGATGAAGCGGACCTCGACGCCACCAAGCTGCGGTGTGCCACGGAAGAAGTCCGTATGCGCGGTCAGCATGACGTTGTTCTGCGGCGTGTGCGATTCGAAGGCGAACGGGCCGGTGCCGACCGGGTTGGTAATGAAGTCATCCGCCCCGATGGCCTCGTACGGAGCGCGCGGGACGATATAGCCGCCGGAGTAGTTCGCCACCTTCGGCAGGAAGAGCGTCTCGGAGATGGGCTCGGGTACGGTCACCTGGAAGGTGCCGTCGTCACCGACCGCGAAGGTCCAGTTCTCATAGTCGCCCGCGTAGGCGGAGGAATCCGGGTTGGCTGCTGTCTCGAAGGAGAAGAGGACATCATCGACCGTCAGGGCTGCGGCGTCGACACCGTCGGTGGCATGGATCATCACGTCGTCGCGAATGGTGAAGGTCCAGGTCTGGGTGCCGTCCTCATTCTCGGTCGCGGTGGGCATCTCGGTCGCGATATCGGGCTCGAATTGATCCGATGTGCCCGGGACAAAGCGAATGAGACTGTTGAACACCATGTCGACGATCGCCCGATCCTGGGTCGTCGTCGCGTAATGCGGGTTCATATTCGCAATGTCGGACACGTTCATGACGATGCGAAGGACCTGACCGTCTTCCTGGGCGGAGATGAACGCCGGTGAAGACGAGAGCAGTCCGCCAAGTGCGGTTGCGCCAGTGAGCTTCGAGAACGTGCGTCGTGAGAGCAGCATGCCATTTCCTCCGGCGTCATGTGAGTCAGAAAAGAACACGCCTATGCGGGCCAGCGAAGATGGAGTGACGACAGGTGACAGAAACCAGATCGCTCCTGTCGTTCAAGGCCAGGCTCCATGCTCCTGCCCGGGCGACACTGGGACATCGGTTGAGTTATTACGTGGATTCAGTCTCTCACAGGCACTTTCGGGCCGTCAAGCAAGGTGTTGCGAGGTGATGCAACACATTCGCACCCGCGAAATGCGGGCGAAAGAGCATTGACAGTCGGCATGGTCGTCGATAGAGTGCCTCATCCGTTATGGGAGGTTGGCCAGTGCCTTTTCGGGAGGACAGGATGGGGCGTGTTGTTGTCGTCGGTGGGGGCATCGTGGGGGTATCGGTCGCCTGGCGTTTGGCCCAGGCCGGGATGCAGGTCATCCTGTTGGACGCCGGTGGCCTCGGTCAGGGAGCGACCCTGGCCAGCTTTGCCTGGCTCAACGGGAGCTTCATCCACGACAAGCCCTATTTCCACCTGAAGCTCGATGGACTGGCGGAGTATGGCGCGATCGCGCGCGAGCTCGGGAGTACGCCGTGGCTGCATAAGGACGGCCACATCGAGTGGAGCTCTGCCGCGAACGAAACGG
Organism: Thermomicrobiales bacterium; assembly: GCA_035305265.1. Taxonomy (GTDB): domain Bacteria; phylum Chloroflexota; class Chloroflexia; order Thermomicrobiales; family UBA6265; genus UBA6265. The sequence continues at coordinate 8,081 of DATGPC010000417.1, forward strand.
TGGATGCCTTCGGATCCGACGGGCTTCCGGTCGCGGACGCCGACCTGTCCGGCGCGGAACGGCTCGGTAAGAAGGTCCGTACGTTGCGCGACTGGGGATTCCCGGCGGAGATGTTGCCGATCCGCGAGCTGCGTTCCCTGGAGCCGGAGCTGGTGGCGCCGGACGATGTTGACGAATTCGCCTGGTATCCCGCTGAGGGATACATCCATCCGGTGGATGCGGTGGGGGCGTTGGCCCCTGAGGCACGGCGGCACGGGGCGCAGATCAGGCCGCAGACCACGGTTGCTTCCCTTATGATCGAACGCGGCCGCGTGACTGGCGTCGTGACCGGGCAATGCGAGCGCATTTCTGCAGACCATGTGGTGTCGTGCGCGGGAAGCTGGACGCCGGAGTTGCTGCGAATGGCGGGGCGTGACATGGCGATGAGCCCGGTCGATGGCGTGGTGGCGATCACCGGGCCGACGGCCGCCCGGCTCCGGGTTGTGCATCACAACGAGCGGTTGAGCCTGCGGCCGGATGGTGCCGGGCGCATCATGATGCGTCATTACGATTTCGACCGGATGATCGACGCCAGCGGGCCGCCCACGTCGCTCCCTGCATGGACCGCTGACCTGATGGAGCGTGCGGTGAACTCGCTCCCGGCGCTCTCATCGACGCGGATCGAGTCGATCCAGGTGGCGACGAGACCGATCCCGGCCGATGGATTGCCGGCTGTCGGGCCCGTTCCCGGTGTGGACGGGCTGTACGTTGTTGTCGCGCACGGCGCGGTAACACTCGGGCCGCTGTTGGGTCGCATCGTGTCCCGCGAAATCGCCTACGGGGAAGCGGATGCGCGGATGACTGCGTTCAGGCCGGATCGCCTGGTGACCGAGCGGTCGACAACGCGATCGTAGTGTCGGGACAGGAAACGCGGCGTCCATTTGGACGCCGCGTTTCCTGATGTTGATCCCCTGTGTCGCCGACGGTTATTCGCCGCCGCCGATGGAGGTGGTCTCGTTGATGCCCGGGTAGAGCTGGGCGACCGACGTCAGCTCGTGGCCGTAGTCGACTTCCTCGCGGCGACCGAAGACCAGGTTCTTGATCATCAGGCCGGTGCCGGCGAAGTTCGACTGGATATCGATCGCAGCGTCCTTCCAGATCTGCGCCTGGGCGTCCGGGTCGAGCTCGGCGCGGGCCTGGTCCCGCAGCTCGTCGACCGTGTAGTTCGAGAAGTTGGTCACTCCGCCATCGGTGGTGAAGAACTGGGTCAGGTACGTATCCGCGGTCGGGCGGAAGGCGACGTAGATCACGATCGCGTTGCGGCCCTCACGGATGAGGTCGTGCATGGCCGCGTGCTGGACGACTTCCAGGTTCACCGTGATGCCGATCTGCCGCAGCTCCTCGGCAAGGACCTCGTAGTTGGTCCGGTAGTCCTCCATCTCGGAGGTGACGAGGTCGAGCTCGAAGCCATCCGGGTAGCCGGCCTCGGCCAGCAGCTCCATGGCGCGCTCGGTGTCCATCGGGTATTCGACGCCGGCCTCGGCGGCCTCTTCCTGCGTCAGTCCACCCGGCATCAGCATGTGCGGCACGACGGAGTAGATCGGTTCGGCGACGGGCGCTCCCATAAGCGCGACGTGCTCCTCCCGGTCGATGGCGAGGAAGATGGCTTCGCGCACGAGCGGATCGCTCAGGATCTCGTGCTCGACGTCGAGATTCAGGAAGATCGCCTCACCAACGCCGAAGACCTCGGCAACCACGCCGTCGGTGCCGTTCATGCGGTCGACCCACTGCGCTTCCGGCAGACCGGAGGCGACGTGGACGTCGGCCGACTGCAGGGCAAGCTCACGGCTGGTCGCGTCGGCGATGAAGCGGACTTCGACGCCGGCGAGCTGCGGCGCGCCGCGATGGTAGTCGGCGAACGCGGTCAGCATGACGTTGTTCTGCGGCGTGTGCGATTCGAAGGCGAACGGGCCGGTACCGGCCGGGCTGGTGATGAACGCATCCGCGCCGAGGGCTTCGTAGGCGGCCTGCGGCACGATGTATCCACCGGAGTAATTGGCGACCTTCGGCAGGAAGAGCGTCTCGGAGATCGCTTCCGGCACGGTGACCTGGAAGGTGCCGTCATCGCCGATCGCGAAGGACCAACCTTCGTAATCGCCGGCGTAGGCGGAGGTGTCCGGATTGGCGGCCTTCTCGAAGGAGAAGAGGACGTCGTCGACGGTCAGCTCGGCGGAATCCGCGCCCTCGACCGGGTGCGTCATGACGCCGGACTTGAGGGTGAAGGACCACGTCTGGGTGCCATCTTCGTTCTCGGTTGGTTCGGGCATCGCTTCGGCGAGATCCGGCTCGAATTGGGTGGAGTCACCCGGGACGAAGCGGACGAGGCCATTGAAGACCATGTCGACGATCGCGCGGTCCTGCGTTCCGGACGCGAAGTGCGGGTCCAGGGTGCCGATGTCGGCCGCGTTGATGGCGAGGCGAAGGACCTGTCCATCCTCCTGGGCGCTGAGGAGGACGCTCTTGAGCGCCGTGGAGCCGGCGACGCCGAGGGCGGCAAGCTGGGTAAACGTTCGTCGTGAAAGTGGCATGAGGTTTCTCCTGAACTTCCCCGTCGCGGGGTATGAAGATGAACAACCGACGTACATGTCACTCGTGCTCGACGTCTCCACCGAGCCGGCTTGCTCCCTGACCCATGGACACCGCGCGTCATGCGTTCCGAGGGACCACGTTAACTCCCGTTGGCTGGGACGTAGCCCACGGCTGGCGCCCGGGTGGATCCTGGATTCTGTGTGCATAACGTAATGATACTGTCGCACAATTTCGACGGTGCGTCAAAAAGGTACGGGCTCGGTGTACGGCATGGTCGGATGGATTCTGGTGTCATCCATTGTCGAGCGAGGTTCGCTCGGTGATGTTCGGATAAAGGTGCATGGATTGCCTGACCTCGTGGCCGTAGTCCACCCGGCTCGATCGGGCATACACGTTGTTGTTGTAGAGCAGACCGGTTGCAGCGCAGTTCCCCTGGATCTCGATCCAGGCCTGCTTCCAGAGCTCGATCTGGCGGTCCGGGTCGGATTCAGCGCGGGCCTCATCGCGAAGCTCGTCCACGTTGTAGTTCGCGAAGTTCACGACGCCGCTCTCGGTGGTGAAGAAGTGGGAAAGGTAAAAGTCCGAGCTTGGCCGGAAAACGCTGTAAAACACGATCGCGTTGCGATCCTCTCGGATCAGCTCGTGCATGGCCGGGTGCTGAACGACCTCGAGACTGACCGTAATGCCGATTTGGCGGAGTTCCTCGGCGAGGATCTCATAGTGCTGGCGATAGACGGGGATCTCTGAAGTCACGAGATCCAGATCAAAGCCGTCTGGATAGCCTGCTTCAGCAAGGAGCTCCCGAGCGCGGTCAATGTCCTGAGGGAACTCTACGCCCGCCTCTGCCGCCTCTTCCTGACTCAGGCCACCTGGGACGACGTCATAGGGGGCGACTGAGTACACGATCTTGCTCACCATCTCACCCGCCAGCGCGGCGTGACCTTCGCGACTGATGGCAAGGAAAATGGCTTCGCGCACCCTTGGGTCGCTCAGGATATCGTGCTGCGTGTCGAGATTCAGGACCAATACTTCCCCGACACCGAAGACGTCGACTTCGATGGACGGATCCTCGTCCCATTTCTCTACCCATTGCGACTCCTGCAAGCCGGCGATGACATCGACGTCGCCCGCCTGGAGGGCCAATTCGCGGCTGGTGGCATCGGCAATGAAGCGGATCTCGACCCCGGCCAATTGTGGTCGGTCGCGAAAGTAGTCGTCGTGGGCGGCCAGCATGATGTTGTTTTGGGGCGTGTGGGACTCGAATCGGAAGGGGCCGGTTCCGACGGGATGCATGACAAAGGCATCGGCGCCGAGGGCTTCGTACGGCTCCTGCGGCACGATGTGCCCGCAGAGATAGTTGGAGATCTTCGGGAAGAAGAGGGTTTCCGTTTGCGGCTCGGGGAGGGTGATGGTCACCGTGACGTCGTCGACAGCCTCGATTGTCCATGGCTCGTAGTCGCTGGCCCATCCAGACTTTTCAGGATCGCCGGCTTTCGTAAATGAGAAGACCACGTCGGCGGCGCTGAGCGTGTATGCGTCCGTGACGTCGGTGGGGTGGACGACGACGTCATCCCGCAGGGTAAACGTCCAGGTCTGGGTTCCGTCATCGTTGATGGTTGAGGACGGCATCTCGGTCGCGAGGTCGGGCTCGAATCGGGACGCATCACCTGGAACGTATCGGATCAGGGCGTTGAAGACCATGTCCCGGACGATCCAGTCCTGGAAGGTGGTCGAGAAATGTGGATCGAGGTTGAGCACGTCGGATGCGTTGGCTGCGAGCCGAAGGACGGGACGGTCTCCCTGGGCATGGCTGGACGGGGCGGCTGTGAAAAAGGCGGCTGCTGCGGATGCGCTCGTCAGCTGAGTGAAGCGTCGTCGTGATACACCCATGGGGAAATCCTCCTGGCCTTTGTCGAGAATCCACCTCTCCCGTGTCGATACGTCGGATCGACACGTCCGTACGGAACAGGAGCCATGAACGGCTATCAAGCCGGAACGACCGGAGATGACCGGAACATGGCGCCCCGGCGCCGAACAGGAGAGCGCGACGTGCCGTAAATAGGCTCATTGGGTTGTGTCAGTGCTCCCGACTCTTGCATGCCTCGTACGGCATTGTCAAGCAACGCCCGGCGAACTGTTCGGTCCTTGACGGTTGTCAGTGTCATGACTTACTATTAGATAGTTACTTCACGCGAAGGCCGGGAAAGGATATCCTGGCAGCGAATTCGCGTATGGCACGTCGAGGCCCAAAAGCCGGTTGGCACCGGTGCGGGGGCCACGAAGGGTCCGGAACAGGGACATACGAGGGACTGTATGACGACAAAAGTTGATATCTGGGTTGATCCGGTTTGCCCGTTCGCGTGGATGACCGCGCAGTGGCTGCTGGAAGTCGAGAAGGTTCGCGATGTCGAGGCGCAGTTCAACGTGATGAGCCTCGCCTACCTGAACGACGGTCGCGAGGGGCTGTCGGACGACTACCGCAAGATGATGCAGAACAGCTGGGGTCCGGTCCGCGTCCTCACCGCGGTCGAGCAGCAGTACGGCAAGAAGGGATTGCGCGACTTCTACCTGAAGCTCGCGACGATGCGCCACAACGAGAAGCGCGGTTTCAGTCATCGCGCCTACGAGCAGGCGCTCGAGGCTGTCGGGCTGGATCCGGCGCTCGCGGAAAAGGCGGAGGACTCGTCGCTTGACGAGGCACTCAAGGAGAGCCATCACCGCGGTATGGATGCCGTTGGCAACGATGTCGGCACGCCGGTGATTCATTTCCCGCGACCAGATGGTGGCATCTCGGCGTTCTTTGGCCCGGTGATCACGCCGCCGCCGACGGGCGAGGAGGCGGGCCGCCTTTGGGACGGCCTGGAAGTTGTGGCGACAACAGACGGTCTCTACGAGCTGAAGCGCTCGCGTGACCGCTCGCCGGAGTTCCTCCCGATGGAGGAGGGGACCACGGCGCCCGAGCTCGAGGCTGACGTCGTTTAGGCCCTGAGCTCCAGCCCGGCGACGAAGGTCGCCGGGCTTTCTTATCCCCAAATGCAAACTTCCCAACGGATAGTGTATTCGTCCTTGTTCGATCGTCGCCCGAAGTTGTGTGCTGAGACTTGACACAGATCGTGTAAGAGTTTATAGTTGGGACAGATCGGAAAGGGTTGAGCAACGGCGCTCCCCCTGCCGATACGGGCCCTGGCCCTGGCAAGGGACGGCCCGCACAAACATGATCACGACTGAGTTCGAGGAGGTACATATCATGGCAACCCGCTTCCCGATGTCCACACTCGCCGGCGATATGATCAGCCTGCGGAGCGCGATGGACCGGCTCTTCAACGAGAGCTTCGTTCCGGGCATGGTTGGCTCGTCCGAGCGCAACATGCTTCCGCTGGATGTCTACTCCAATGAGAACGAGGTGGTCGTCCTCGCAGCTGTTCCCGGCATGGACGCGGATGACCTGAATATCTCCATCGACAAGAACACCGTGACGCTGACCGGCAAGATCCACGATGTGCGGGAGTCCGAAGAGGGCAAGAACGCGTCGTGGCACATGAAGGAACTGGTTCACGGTACCTTCGAGCGGTCGCTGACCCTGCCGTTCGCTTTGGACGCGAATCGTGCCGAGGCGACGTTCGACAACGGTATGCTCCGACTCGTCCTTCCGAAGGCCGAGAGTGAAAAGCCGCGACAGATCAAGGTTAAGGTTGCCTCCGGGAACCAGCCGGCCCAGGTCGCGGAGGCCACGGAGTCCGCCGAATAACTCTTGCTGACACCCGCGCCGCGTCCCGCATTTCCCCCTCCCTCCGTCCAGAAGGGGCGCGGCCGGATGTCTGCCGGCTTCCAGTTCATGACACCATCCATCCCGGAAGCCGGGCAGTCGCCCCGATGACCAGCAACCAGCCATGACATGACACCATCTGGTCATCGGGGAGATGAAACCGATAACCATCCCATCCCCCTAGACCGGGTCCGCGCCAATCGATCCAGCCGTCAACCTGACGCGGACCCCATCTTCCCTTCCAGCCGCTCCTGACCCGC
>DATGPC010000418.1:0-8557 GCA_035305265.1 Thermomicrobiales bacterium
CATGGCGCGACGGCGTTCGCGCGCTCGGCGAGGAAGGACTCCTGCGCCCATGCGGACCGGCCGAGGGGCCTTATGCCGAGCATCCGTTGGCGACGCTGGTGCTGCACATCCACCGCGAGTTCCTCCACCATGCCGCCGAGATCATGCTGCTTCGGGATCTCTATCGCGATCAGGACCGGTCTGGGAAGGCTTAACGCCCGTACCGCCACACCTTGTGTGTGGCGTTCACGGTTGGCGCCACACACAAGGTGTGGCGGTACGGAGATCGTTTCCCGCAACAAGCACAACACCGCCCTGCCGGCATGTCCGGCAGGGCGGTGTCGTGTGGGGATCTGCGGTCGGGGAGAGGTCTAGATGACCCGGATCGCGCCGTAGTAGTGCCCGGCGTAGTAGTCCGAGTACAGGCTCGAGATGATCACGCCCGTCGACTCGTTCGCCGCGTGGATGATCTGGCCGTCGCCGATGTAGATGCCCGCGTGCGAGATGCCCGAGCCGTAGGTGCCGGCGAAGTAGACGAGGTCGCCGGGCTGCCATGCGCCCCAGTCGACCCACGCGCCGTAGTTCATCTGCCCGGCGGTGCCGTGCCCGATGTCGATGCCGACCGTGTTGAGGACGACCCACTGCGTGAAGCCGGAGCAGTCGAACCCGGCCGGGGTGTTGCCCGCCCAGACGTAGGCGTAACCGAGGTACTGCATCGCGTAATCGGCGATGAACTGACCGCTCACCTGCGCGGCGGACGCGCTCTTGTGCGTGGCGGCGGTGCCGACGGTGGCGGCGATGGCTCCGGCGCCGATCGCGCCAGCGAGCTTCTTGCCGAAGACACGGCGAGACATACGGGCGGACGTGGTGGTCCCGCGAGAAACCTGTGACATTGTGGTGTGGATCCTTCCCTCTAGGAATATGGTGTCGGGATGTATGCGTCTCCATCTGGCGCGGATGAGACGATCCCTGCTGATGGGTGGTCCTCGCCGGTACGGCGGGACGAGCGGTATGGCGCTCCTTTTTCATGGAACCGGGCGAACGCGCCATCGCGTCGGTTCGTGCGGCGATGTCTCCCGTTCCGGGCCTCCAGCCACGGTGTTCCGGTACGGGGTGTTGCGCTACCCAGCCATGGCGCGCAACGGGGATGCATGGAACGTACGTTCCATATTCGCATCACAAGCGGAGAGGCTACCACATCTTCCGGCGACGTGCCGGCAGGAAAGGCGCCCGGCGGAGTTTACCGCATTCGGCCGGGAACCGTCAGACGCCCGCTTCGCACTTGGTACAATGCCTGCAGCAAAGTACGCGTATCCGGACCGATATGGCCGGTTCACCAGTCCCCCGGTGCCGGTGGGACACGTTACAGGAGAGGCATCACATGGCCTACCGGTTCTTGTTCGAGGTGCCGGAGTCGCTGGCCGAGGACGCAGAAGTTGTCATCAACCACGTCCCGGACGCACAGGTTCTCTTGACTCGCAACGCGCATGGGATAGGGTTCGACGAGCCTGCCGTCGACCTGTCGGTCGCCGCGCACTCACTTCGCGTGATCCAGGCGATCTACAAGTGGAAGAACGATATCGACCGCAACGCGCCGCTGGCCCGCGTCCGGCTCCGGATCGCCCTGCACTCCGGCGAGCGGCTGACGGTCGGCGAGACGAACTACGAGCAGATGGTTGCCGCCATCCGGCGTGACCAGCCGTGGGTGGAGCACACCGTTCCCAAGATCGGCGAGCACCGGACGACGCGGCAGGATCCGGCACTCTCGACGCCGCTTCCGCGCGAATCCAACGTGGCCGTCGTCGAGGAAGATCCGTTGGACGCCGTCGCCACGCTGACCGAGCCCGATGTCAACGTCGCCGATGTGCGTATCCTCGCGACCGACGATGTTCACACCCATGACACGGTCACGGTTGGCGGCGTCACCTTCGTCCGCATCGGCGTATATGACCTCTCCAAGCCGGAGCGCGTCTATGCCGAGCTCTTCGGCGCCCGCCTGATCGGCCGGGGGAATCATCCGAAGGACGGCCCGTGGGAGTTCTTCGAGCCGGAATACGATGTGGAGCAGGAAGCCCAGTTCGGCCTCGAACCGGATTTCGCCTTCCTCCAGAACGGCCCGCTCGCCATCGCGCTGGAGCGTCGTGGCCGTGGCTACCCGCTGGATCACTACACGAAGATCCCGGAGCCGATTCACCTGCTGATGGATACGGAGTCCTTCAACCGCGTCAAGGCGTACGTCCTCCTGAACTCCTGGGAGGTCCGCGACCCGCGCCCGGATGCCTTCTCGTTCCGTGATCCCTTCGGCTACACCTGGTCCATCGTGGCGCACGATGGCGAAAGGACCCAATCGTAATGCTCGATGCCTATCGTGACCTGATCGACGGCCTGACCGAGGAGTCGACCACTCTTCGCGAGCTTCTCGGCACGCCCGTGCCCGACGATATCTCCCCGGAGCTCTTCGAAACGCTCAAGGAGATCCGTGGTCGGGAAGCGGCCATGCTCCGCCGCTCGCAGCAGATCATGCGTGGCGAGAACGTCAACCTCCGGGAGATCGAGAACGAGCCGGAGGTGCGGCAGGCCGCGGCCGCCGAGCAGTCGCCCGAGGAGCTGACCCAGGAGTTCATCCATGACCGGGGCGAACTGGTCTCCCTCCTGATGAACCTGACCTTGAAGGACTGGGAGCGCAAGGTTCCGCATTTCCGCCTCGGCGAGACGACCCTCTCCGACGAGATCGAGGCGCACCTGACGTGGGAAGAGGACTCGCTCGACCGCGTCAAGGCCCTGCTCTAGACCGCTCTTAAAGGGGAAGAGCCACCGGGTGCGACGCCGGTGGCTCAATGGGGGAAGGGGTCTCACAGGCTGCACGGGCGCGGTTTGTGGGGATCGCACCGTGCAGCGGTGATGTACGTATAGTAGTACAAATGTTCGTATCTTGCAAGCCCCGTCCGTGATCCGACGACCGGGATCCCGACGCCGGCAGAAAGGATGAAGCCCGATGCATGGGGAGTACAAGACTGTGGGCGGCAAGCTCGTGGTCGTGGACTTCGATGTCATCGACGGACGCCTCCGGAACGTCGTCATCTCCGGCGACTTCTTTGTGTATCCCGAGGATGAGCACGCTGTCATGAACAATGCCCTGGAGGGCGTTGACGCCGATTTGGACGACGAGAGCTTCGCCGAGCGCATCCGGATGGACCTCCATCCGGACACCACGCTGCTCGGGACATCGCCCGAAGGCATCGCGATCGCCGTACGCCGGGCGCTCGAGGGCGGGGAGGAACGGTCATGACCGATCCCAAGGCACGGCGCGATGTCGACGAGGCGACCCGCGAGGACTGGGCCCGGCGCTTTCGCAGCGTCGACTGGACCCTCCTGCCCAGCCCGCCCCTGAAGCCCCGGCACCAGAACGCCATGGACGAGGTGCTGCTGGACGAGATGGCCGCCGGGCGGCGCGGTCCGCACATCCGGTTCTGGAACTGGGCGTCGCCCGCCGTGATCATCGGGCGCTTCCAGTCGGTCCGGAACGAGGTGAACGAGGAGACCGCGAACGAGATGGGCGTGACCATCTCCCGGCGGATGACCGGTGGCGGCGCGATGCTCGTCGAGCCGGGCGGCTCGATCACCTACACGATCGCCGCGCCGGAATCGCTCGTGAAGGGCATGAGCTTCGGCGAATCCTACGAGTTCTTCGATTCGTGGGTGATCGATGCCTTGCGCGAGCTGGGCGTCGACGCCTGGTACGTACCTCTCAACGACATCACCTCGACCGGCGGTAAGGTCGGCGGCGCGGCCCAGGCCCGCAAGAAGGGCATCGCCCTGCACCACACGACCATGGCCTACGAGATGGCGCCAGGCGTGCTGACGAAGATCCTCCGTGTCGGCAAGGAGAAGCTCAGCGACAAGGGCGTCACCTCCGCCGACAAGCGCGTCGGGCCGCTGCGCCAGCAGACCGACATCGACCGCGATGTGATCATCAATCACATGATCGGGCACTTCCGGTCGCGCTTTGGCCTCACGGATTCGTCGTTCACCGAGGATGAGCTGTCCCGGCTCGAGGAGCTGGTTGCCACCAAATACGATACCGACGAGTGGATCTACGCCCTGCCTTAACAAACCAGGCGCGAAGCCTATCGATCGTTAAAGCCCCGTTCAGAACGTTGAACGGGGCTTTGCTGTGTCCTGAGGTCCACTATCCGGCGAATCTACACACTGTTGTCCAAAATTGATCTGAAAATTCTTCCGAAAAATGCTTTCTCATGGCAAACATTTCCTCTATAGTGGAAATGACTCATCGGGACATTCCGATCTCACCTGGAGATCCGACGACGGCAATCGAGCCATGCGCTGACGCATGGAGGGACCCGCAGAACGCGCTGGCCGCACCAGCCAGCGTGCAATTGGTCAATGTGCCTGGGGGCGCGTCGGGGGTATCAATGAAATATGGACGTCGTGTTCGAGCCTTGATGCTCGTGCTCACCGTGTTGATGCTGGCGAGTCCGCTTGTCAGCGCGCAATCGGAGATTCTCGCAACACCGGACGTCGAGGCGCCGGTGGAGCCACCGGTGGTCGAGGAGACGCCGACCATCGAGGTCACGCCGGAGGTCACGCCGGAGCCGGACCCGGTAACACCACCGCCCGTTGAAGAAGACGTGGTGACGCCGGACACGGAGCCTGATCCTACGGCTCCCGTGACGCCGCCGGAGAGTACCCCGCCGACGCAGTCGCGCTCCGGCGACATGTCTTCCCAGGAGGCGACCGCCTCGATCTCCATCTCGCTCTCCACGGATGACGGAGGCGAGGCTCCGACGGGAACGGAAGTGTGTGTCCAGAATCGCCAGGAGCCTGGCATGTACTGTGCTTCCTGGGCCGGATACACGCTCACGTTCGAGATCACGTCAGGAGACATCTCTTACTACGTACACCCCCCAATCGACAGTGGATATACGCAGGTGTCGGGCGAGATCCCGGCCTTGAGCGGCGAACAGGTGAACCTGGACCTGGTTCTCGTGCGACAGGCGGTCGTTACCGTGTCGCTCATTGGCGAGGATGGAAGCTCGATCCCATCCGGAACCGTGGTCTGCCTGTATCATTCGGTCCCGGGAAATTCGCGCTACTGTCAGGAGTGGCTAGGAAGCACGCTGACGTTCCTGATGGACGAAGGCTATGTGGACTACTATGTCGTGCTGGATTTCCTGACGCTCGTTGAGGGCAGGATCCGGGTCGAGCGTGGGACGTCGGAGAGTCTCGAGATCACGGTCCCGAAGAGCACGGCGACGCTCACCTTCTCGCTGGTGACGGCCAATGGTGAGCCCGTGCCGGAGAACGTATCGCTCATCGTGACTCCCTCGGCCGAGCAGCAGCAGGCTATCGGCGAAGACGATGTATCCTTTACGGCTCCTCCTGGCCGGGTGCGATTCTGGCTGGATCTGGGAATCAGCAGTGACACCTACAAACCGGTGTCCGGACTGATCGAGGTTGCGCCCGGAGATACGGCGCACCTGACGCTGACGCTGGAGCCCAGGGGAGACGCCACCCTCACCGTCTACGTCACTACCGGGTTCGGACTCCCGATTCCCGACGGCACGGAAGTCTGCGTCGAGATGCCGGAACCGGCGTCAGGGGAGCCGATCGAGCCCATCTGCCAGGGTGTTTCGGGAACGTCCAACAAATTCCAGCTCCCTGCCGGGATGGCCTATGTCACGGTCACGCCTCCCGAGAGCTCAGGGTACGAAGGTGGCAGCGGAGAAGTCTACCTGACGGCCGGAGGGACGCATCGCACATACATGATCCTCAAGGATCCTGTCGAGACGTTCGACGCCAGCGTCGTCATGAATATCCGGATATCGGATAACTCGCCAGTTCCGTGGAGGTACATCCAGGCCTGTGTCTATCTCGGGGATTTGCTCGCGATCAGTGAGTACACGTCGGTCTGTGCGGAGCCATCGGAGGAAAACGTCAATCCGGATGGGTCGCTGACGCTCAACATTCCCGTCCCGGCGGGCGACTACACCTATTTTGTTGGTATTGTCACGGGATCGCTGGAGGGCAGCGTCAGCACGGGACAGGTAAGCGTCGCCAGTGGGTCCCAGGTTGAGGTCGATGTCGTCCTGCCCGTTCCGGGCGCCGAGGGAGACCCCGCGACGCTTCTGGCCGACGTTGTCACCTTTGATGGCCAGCCCGTACCCCCGGGTACGCAGGTGTGCATGTTGGTTGTCCAGGGTGAGCCAGTCCCCCTGTGCCAGACGTGGGAGGGCAGCACGCTCTCCTTCGAGATAGAGGGTTCCGTTGCTATAGCGGGGGTGACGCCCCCGGAGGGGAGCGGTTATCGCAGTGGAAGTCTGGTGCTTCCATCATTGCTTCCGGGGCAAACGATTCACCAGACGTTGACGCTCTATCCCGAGGTGATCGACACCAGCATCTCCATGACCGTGTCGGATGAAACGCCGCTGAGTGGCGACTCCGTGACCTACACCATCACGGCGCAAGGTGGCGCTTCGGGTATGCAGCTGCAGGCTGAATTCGGCGAGCTGCCGGTGGCCTTCGAGATCACCGACGAGCTTCCGGCCGAGCTGAGCGATATCCAGGTCACCTGTTCGATGGCGGGCATCCCCGGCTTGGACGACGGCGCATGCTACGAACTCGACGGGAACTCGCTCACGGTCTTCGGTACGTACAACGCCAATGGCATCTTCGATGTCACGGTGACGGTGACCGGAACCATCACCGGCGCGCCTGGCACCACCGTGACCAATACCGCCTACATTCGTGACGACCTGATGTGGTTCGGCAGCCGGAATGTGGGGGTGGACGAGAATCTGGTCGCGTCGACCGATCTGTCGGGGCTTGCCTTCCAGGTCTCTCCGCCGTATCTCCTGTCGGCCAGCGCGACGCTGGTGATCGAGGCTCCGGCTCCGACGCCGACAGAGATTCCGCCAACACCGACGCCAATTCCGCCCACGCCGACCCCGGTACCGCCGACCCCGACGGAGGTTCCACCGACACCAACCGAGGTGCCACCAACGCCGACGGAGGTTCCGCCCACGCCAACGGAGGTCCCGCCGACCCCGACCGAGGTTCCTCCCACACCAACCGAGGTGCCACCAACGCCGACCGAAGTGCCTTCGCCGACCGCGACGTCCACCCCGACCGAGGAGCCGACACCCGAGCCAACGGCGACGCCGTCAGAGCCCGGCACCTTGCGCGTGTATGTGTCGACGGACTTCGGCGCACCGGTGCCGGAAGGAACCGAGGTCTGTGTCGATTCGGCGACTCCGGATACCGATGGGCCCATCGACGACCCCTGCGCGGTGGTTGAAGGTGGCGTCGCCGCCTTCTCGCTCCCCGCGGGCGAGGTCGTGGTCACCGTGACCCCGCCGGACGACTCGGGCTACACCGGCGGAAGCTGGGAGTACGTCGTGGCATCCGGCCTCACGACACGCGTCTACGTGATCCTGGAGTCGGGCGACAAGATTCGTGATGCCACCATCGTCATGACCGTTCGAACGTCGGACGGATCGCCGCTCCCGGAAGTGCCTGCAACTTGTCTGTTCATGGAGGATTTCATCGAACGTGCCGTTTTTGCGGGGAGTGGGTGCATTCCCGTGGACGCCGGGGAGCTCAATGAGGATGGCACGGCCTCGCTGCAGTACAGGGTGCCCGCGGCGCAATACAGCTATCTCGTCAGCGGGGTTGAAGGATTTGTGCCCGTGACCGGTGCGGTGACGACCGTGAGCGGGGAGACGACCCTCGTCGAGGTGGTATTGCCGTTGCCCAATGACGATACGGTCCTGGCCAGTGTCGTGATCGATGTCGTCACCATTGATGGCAACCCCGTGCCTGACGGAACCGAGATTTGCGTCCGGCTGTGGGACGCAGGAGATGATCTGTGTGAGGTCTGGAGTGGAACGAGCCTAACCTTCCTCGTTCCGGCGAACTTCCTTCGGGTGGTGGTGGCTCCGCCCGATGACAGTGGATACAGATCACTTAAATACGCAATCTACAAGCCGATCGAGCCGGGCCAGACCTACCATGAAACGGTTGTCTTGTACCCGGACGATCTGGAGACGGGTGTCACGATGTCTGTCTCCGACGAGGCGCCACAGAGCGGTGACACGGTCACGTACACCATCCGCGCATACGGCTCCCCGCCATTGATGGCGCGGGCGGCGGACTCGCAGTACGCCCGGACGGCGTTCGAGATCACCGATGAGCTCCCGGCCGAGCTGAGTGAGGTCACGGTCACCTGCTCCGGCGCGTATCTCCCGGCGGTTCCAGGCTCGTGCTACGACCTGGAAGGCCGGACGCTCACGATCTTCGGCTTCTACGGCGTAGAAGGCTTCTTCGACATGACGGTGACCATCACCGGCAGGATCACCGGGGAGCCGGGGACCGTGGTGACGAACACCGCTTACCTGAACCATGCCGGTCCCAACATCCTGGCGAGCTCGACCGGAGAGGACGCACGCCTGATCGCCTCGACATCACTGTCCGGGATGGTCTTCCAGGTGCCGCCGGATCTCCCGTCCGCCACGGTGACCCTGGTGATCGCCCAGGAGCCTGAGGAGCCGACGCCCACGCC
>DATGPC010000419.1:0-5697 GCA_035305265.1 Thermomicrobiales bacterium
CGCCGGTTCTCGACCAGCTCTGGCAAATCCGCGCCACTGACCGAGCTGAGGACCTCGATCCGCCGCTCGAAGTCGGGCAGCCGCCGATTGTCCGGATCGACGAGACTGTCGTCCCACATCTCCGTGCCCTGGTAGACGTCCGGCACGCCTGGCGAAGTCAGCTTCAGGACCTGCTGCGCAAGCGCATTCAGCAACCCGGCGTCGAGCTGCGCATAGATAAACGCCTGGAAGTCATACAGGAACTGCGTCGAGCGCTTGCGGTTCATCATGCCGGCGACATAGTCCTGGAGCGCCTTTTCGTACCGCTCGTCAGGGCTTACCCAGTTCGTGAACCGGGCCGCCTCGCGCGCGAGCTTGACGATGTACTCCTGGATCCGCTCGACGTAGCTGTCGTCGACACCATCCAGGCCATTCAGCGGCCACGTCCCGATCAACGTCTGGTAGATCACGTATTCGTCGACGCGATGCGGCGCCAGCGCATTGTCGACCCTCATCTTCAGCTTCCGGTTCAGCCGGGACCAGCGACTCAGCGCCGACCGCCATTCCGTCGGACGCTCGCTCAACACGCTGATCCGCGCCCGGACATCCTCGCCCCGCTTCGTGTCGTGCGTGGACGAGTTGATCATCGACTTCGGCCAGTCCCGGAGCCGCTGGCGGTTCTGCCGGTGGAACTCCTCGACGCTCGTCCCGAACTTCGCCGGATCGCCACCGACTTCGTTCAGCGACACCAACCGGTTGAAGCGGTAGAATGCCGTGTCTTCCAGCCCCTTCGCCATCACCGGCCCGGTCAGCTGCTGCAGCTTCATCGCGAAGTGACACCGGCCGTCATCCCGCCCTCGCGGATTGTCCGTCGGATGCAGCAGCAGCACCGACTCGACGAAATCGAACACCGACGGGTCGATGCCCGGGTTCCGCCTCCGGGCCTGAGCCACCGCCGAAGTGATGTATTTCCGGTCCCGTTCGGCCACGCCTTCGACATCGCAGGTTGTATACGTCCGGTAGACGGGGAAGCAGGCCATGATCTCGCGCAACGCCCCACGCAGGTTGTTCAGCGTGAAATCGCGCGAATGCCGGTCCGACTCCGAGATACGGTTCAGCACGTTCGTGAGCACATTCGTCTCGCTGGCGAACGCTTCCCGGATCATCTGGATTTTCATGTCGTACACGAGATCGGGGAACCGGATCTTGTCGCCGGTATACCGCTGGTAGATGGAGTCGAACGTCTTCTTCGCCTCGGGATCGACGTACAGCCCGGTCACGGCCTGCGCGAACTCGTAACCAACCGTCCCGGCGATCTTCCACGTCTCCGGGAGCGTCTCGCCATGCTCGAGGATCTTCTCGCCAATAACCCAGACCGGCCATTGGCGATCGGAATCACCGATCAGCCGCAAAGCTGCCTCAACCGCCTCGTCGACCGCCGGTCGAAGCGCGGCCCATGCCTCGTCCGTTTCCGGCTTCAGCTTCCGGCGCACCGCCTCACGCATGAACGCGGATTGCACATCGTGGAAATACCGCTCCGGGTCCCACAATCCGTCCGGATGGTCGAGCCGCACGCCGTCGACAGAACCATCCGCAAGCAGCGCGATCAACAGTCGATGCGTGTCCTCGAAGACCGCCTCTTCTTCCTGCCGGATCGCCGCCAGCGTATTGATCGCGAAGAAACGCCGGTAGTTGATCTCTTCCGCCGCGACCCGCCAGTACGCCAGCCGGTACGACTGCTGCGCGAGCAGCTGGTCCAGCGCGTCGAACGATCGAGGATCATCGGTGTCGCCGTTCAGCTCCTCGACGACTTCATCGATCGCAGCCCGGACGATATCGTTGCGGCCATAAACATCACGAAGCCGCATCCGTCCGACGACTTGCTCGCGATACCGTGCCTCGATCGTCTCGGCGTCCGGCGCCTCGCCGTCGCTCCCCGGCAGGTTCTCGAACGCGTGGATCACGCTCTCGAGCTCCAGCCTGTCCATGTCATCCGGCGCCAACCGCTCGCCGATGCGTTCCCGCGCCAGAGTCAGGATGACCGGATAGGTGCGCGGATCGATCGGGAACGGCGTGTCGTAATAGTTGATCCGGAATCCGCCATCGTCATACGACAGCACCAGCTCGCCGCGCTCGAGGACCTCGCCATACTGCCCGCCAAGGAACGGCAGCAGCACCTTGCCGCGCAGCTCCGGCTTCAGCGGCGTCCAGTCGATGTCGAAGTACTCCGCGTACCGCGACATCTGCCCGTTTTCGAGCACATCCTGCCACCAGGCGTTCGCGCCGTTCTCGATCCCCATGTGGTTCGGCACGTAGTCGATGATCAGGCCCATGCCGTGCTGGTGCAGCGTCGAGACGAGCCGGTCGAAGTCCTCGCGCTTCCCGATCTCCGGGTTGATCTCGCCATAGTCCACCACGTTGTAGCCGTGCATCGAGCCCGGCGCCGCGGTGAAGATCGGCGAGGCATTGAGGTGGCTGATGCCGAGATCGGCCAAATATGTCACCAGTCTCGTCGCATCCTCGAACGAGAATTCCTTGTTGAACTGGAGCCGGTACGTCGCCCGTATCTCGGGCATGGACCGCCGCTCCTGTACCATCTCCGTGACGATCTGCCGGAGCTGGTCAGGGGTCGTCTGGACAATTGAAGACAATGGAAACCCCCACCGAATTGCTGGAATCGCGGCCGCTACTCGCGCCGCGTGAAAAGGTCGTTGAGCATCGTTCGCCGCTCGGTTATCCACGCCGCCTCTTCAGCGACGAGGGATTCCAGCTCGTCCCGCGCGGCGTCCACGCGACCCGGCGCGGTTCCGCCCGGCACATCGCGCAACGCCACGCTGCCCGCCCCGTCGAGGGGTGGCCGCTGGTCGGCGAACACGGGGTGAGCTTCCGCCCACTCCTGGTCGGTCAATGTCGCAAAGGTCTTGCCGCCAGCGATGCACTTCGCAACAAGCGTTCCCACGACCTCATGCGCTTCCCGGAACGGCACACCGTTCTTCGCCAGCAGGTCCGCCGCGTCCGTCGCCAGCGTGAAATCCTCGATCGCCGCGGCGGCCGTCCGGTCACCGTGGACAGTGATCGATTCGACCATCGGCGGGAACACGTCCAGCACGGCGAGGATCGTATCGACGGAGTCGATCAACCCCTCTTTGTCCTCTTGCGAATCCTTGTTGTACGTCAGCGGCAACCCCTTCATCGTCGTCAGCAGACCGATGAGGTTGCCGAAGACGCGCCCGGTCTTGCCGCGCCCAAGCTCGGCGATGTCGGCGTTCTTCTTCTGCGGCATGATCGAGCTACCGGTCGAGAACCGGTCGGCGATCTCGATGAACCGGAACTCCCCCGACGACCAGAGAATCAGCTCCTCGCTCAACCGCGAGACATGGAGCGCGATCAGCGAGCATGCATAGAGCGCGTCCATCGCGAAATCACGGTCCGAGACGCCATCCATGCTGTTTCGCGTGATCCGGCCGAACCCGAGATCCTTCGCAACCGACTCGCGGTCCAGCGGATAGGTCGCCCCCGCCAGCGCAGCCGACCCGAGCGGCATGACGTCGGTCCGGTCAAACACCTGCCGTACCCGCTCCAGGTCCCGCAGGAACATCTCGATATATGCGTGCATATGGTGCGCGAAAAGGACCGGCTGTGCCCGCTGCAGGTGCGTGTAGCCCGGCATGATGACGTCGGCATATTTCCGGGACACCGCCAGCAGTGACCGGCAGAACCGGACCAACCCGTCGGCGATCTCGACGAGCATCCGCTTCGTCCAGAACCGGAAGTCGGTCGCGACCTGATCGTTGCGCGACCGCCCGGTGTGCAGCTTGCCGAAGACCGGCCCGACAATCTCCTTCAGCCGCCGCTCGACGCCGCCATGGACGTCCTCGTCGTCGATCGTCAGCGAGAGCTCCCCCACCTCGACCTCGCCCATGATCTGCCACAGGCCATCCTCGATCGCCTTCGCTTCGTCCGCCGGGATGATCTCCTGCTTCCCCAGCATCCGCACGTGCGCGATCGATCCCCGTATGTCCTCCCGGACGAACCGCACATCGAACCCGACCGACGCGTTGAATGCCTTCAGCCGCTCGTCCGGGCTCTCCGAGAACCGTCCGCCCCACCGCATCGCCGATCCACCCTGTTCCGCCATCTTTACCGCCTCCAACAAAGAATCGTCATCCTGAGCGCAGCGAAGGACCCCGGTGCGAAGCACTTCTAATCCGGCCCGAAGGGCCTTCCATTCCCACCCGCCGCACATCTCAACCGGTCTACGTTACCATTCAATTCGGAATCCACATGCATTCCGAGCAGATTGACGTATACTTCGGAATAGCACACCTGTTCGTGTATACGTACATGGCATCCCCGCTGCCATATCGTGTCTATGCCCCGGGAAAGCGCATATGTATCCATGACCGCCACAACGCCGAACAACCGCATCGCCCTTCCCGATCTCGTCGCCGAGATCCAGGGCCGGCTGCAGGGCGCCGGCATCACCCTCGCCGACATGCGCAAGGCCGGCTCGCTGGAAACCGACTTCAACGTCCCGCAGGTCATGCTGCCCGGTGACGAGGACCTCCCGGCCCAACCGCTGGAGCGACTCGAGAACGTCGAGTCCATCGCCTGCCGGGAGATCGCGCGGCGCAACGAGACCCACTTCCGCTGGTTCCTCGACGGCAGCCAGAAGACACTGCCCGTCTGGCGCGTTGGTATCGTCCCGATCATTGTCGGCATCGCCGCCGCCGGCATCCTCCAGCGCGACGAAGAGGGGGAATCGCTCCTCGTCGGCGAAACCCTCGCCGAGGGGCGAACCTGGTTCATCCCGAGGGAGACGGGCTCCCCGGACCTCCAACGCGTCATCGAGGCGCTGGAAGAAGCCGGCGAGATTGTCGAGGACCCACTCGAGCGCTTCATCGACGAGGACATGTCGCAGTACCTGGCCTATGCCGGGAACTACAACCGCGTCATCCTCCACGCCCAGGAAGCCGCGAACCGCGCCCGTGGCGACATGGAGCAGACCGCCGCATGGCGCTGGAACGCCAATGTGCGCGAGACCGATCCGGATGCCTGGCTGGTGATCGACGGACGACTCCAACGGCAGTATCGCAATGCCGTCGGCCTCGTGAAGGACCCGACCCAGCAGCACCTGTTCGGCGAGGAGGCGACACTGCTTTTCTCCCTGCCGCAGGGTCACCGCACGACGGCCTACTGGCTGAACCAGGGCAAACGAGGCGGCAGCGACGACGGTCCCGAGCTGCGCAACCAAACCTTCACCATGTGGTACCAGCGCATGTGGCCTGCGCAGGGACTGGACGCCCGTCATGCGCTCATCCGCGTCGAGACGAGCAACGAGTTCTGGGAGACCGAGGTCATCGACGACATCGCGTCGTGGCTCATGGCCGAGCGCATCCCCCGACCGACGAAAGACTCCCGCTGGGCGACGATGCTCTACCCGATCCACATCCTGGAGCTGATGCTCAAACGGCGCATCAAGGCAATGACCGCCGGCTGGCCATCGTAATCATCCGATTTTGGGCGGATGAATCACGCAAACAAACACGTACGGGCGATATCCGACAGCGACAGAGTCACCATTTGGAGACGTCATGGCACTGGACTTTAACCTCACCGCACCCGCCTGGGAACAGGAACATTTCAGCCACCTCGTGGACCACGAGACCGGCGCGATCGGCCGCGTCGTCAGTAGCGAGCGGGAGCCAGCAGGCTCCC
>DATGPC010000420.1:0-6348 GCA_035305265.1 Thermomicrobiales bacterium
GTCCCGCCCTCGTCGACCGGCAGCATGCACGGCCCGATCGCGCTCACGGCCACGCCGGCAATCCGGTCGGCGGGATACTCGTCACCGACCAGCGTTCGGCAGATCTCGACGGCGTCGTTCCACCAGATGCCGTCGGCGTCCTGCTCGACCCATCCCGGACGCGGCAGGCTGACGCCGTGCTCGACGACGTGGCTGGCAAGCACCTCACCGTCGGCCGTGCAGAGCACGCCCTTCGAGCTGTAGGTGCCGATATCGATCCCCAGCAAAAGGTCCCCGGCCATAGGCGCTCCTCCCTCCGTAAGGTAGATGCCCTGGTTCGATCGTCGCGTCTAGTCCACCAGTCCGTTGTCGGTACCGCACAGGTGGACCTGCACGCCGATCTCCTGCATCATCGCCACCTTCGCCGCCAGCGCCCGATTCGCCGCCTCGGCGTCCGGCGCGTAGGCGACCTGGATGTGGTTCGCCCGGTGCCGCGCCATGAGCTCATCGCGCCCGACGCCGTAGAGGACGGCGTTCATCTGCGGCCACGTTGGGTCGGTCGAATCCCACCGCCGCTGGACTTCGCTCTCCGGCAGCGCCACGGCCTTCCCGCGCCCGATGTCCATATGCAACGCGTCGCCCTCGACGAACACCCGGCTCCAGACGATCTCGCCGGGCTTGCTCTCCCCCTTCAACGTCCCCCCGCCAAGCCGGAAGAACATCGGTGGCTGCCGCTCGCTGCGGGCGCTGCGATAACCATCCGGAAAGTGATTTGCCGGCGCGGCACCGGAAATCATGAACAGCCAGACGAAATCATCTAGCTCGTTCCCGTCCCGATCCGGCCCCTGCACGTGCTCGCCCCAACGGACGTCGTGCAGCGTGTTCTCCGGCTCCAGCCCGAGCGCGGTCCAGACGCGGTTCGTCACCAGCCCGTCGAGCCCGGCGCACTCGTCAACCTCGTTGAAATGGGTCAGCGCCTGACCCTCGTAGAGCACTTCGCCGGTCTCGCCATGCCGCACCGGCGGTCGCTCGACGTTGTTGAGCAATCCCTCGACGAGATCCGACGCCGGGGTCAGGTCCTTCAATCCCTGCTGGTACTGGATGCCGATCGCATCGCATCCGAAATCGTGGGCGATGCGCGTCGCCGCGATATACATCTTGAACTGCTGCAAAAGCTGGTCATCGGTGAGGTCGTTCTCCGGGTCGTCGCCCGTGACGAACGTCATCCCCGCGTTGTCCAGCCATTGCCGGACCTCCTGCGCCTCCTCATCGGTCACGTTCTGCATCGCGGCGTACAGCGCCGATTGCGACAGGCGCTCCTTGTAGGCACCGGTCGGGTGCAGGAGGTGGTCAGGGATGATGGCGTTGTACATGCCCATGCATCCCTCGTCGAACACCCCGAGAATCGCCTTGTCGCGACGCAGCTCCTCGCCGAGCCGCTGTCCCAGCTCCGCCGCCTCGGCTGGGAGCTGGACATCGTCGGCCAGCCGAACGTGCGAGAGATCGTGCTCGACCTTGCCGGTTTCCAGCCACGACTTCAGCCCGTTCGTGAAGAAATCGTCCGTGAAGTCGAGCGACCAGAGCGTGCTGAAATCGACGCCCGCCTTGACCAGCGAGCCGTTCAGGTTCAGCAATCCGACAAGCCCCGGGAACTGCCCGCTCCAGTTGCCGACGGTCAGGATCGGCCCGCGGTGCGACTCCAGCCCGGCGAGGACATGATGCGTGTACTGCCACGCGCCGATCGCGACGACCAGTGGCGTATCCGGATCGATGTTCCGGAAGATCTCCATCCCGTGCTTCTGGCTGGTGATGAAGCCATGACCTAGATCCGGATCCACCGGGTGCCCCCGGCGCACGTCGACGCCCATCTCCCGGCAGGCGGCGGCGAATCCTTCCTCGAGCTCAGCCTGCGCCGGCCAGCACGTCGTGTTGGCGGCGTGGCGCAGGTCCCCGCTGGATACGAGAATCACTTCCCGGGGCTGCCGGTCGGTCATGGTAGGGCTCCTCCCTGAATCGAGAATCGTCTAGATCACTTCGAGATGGTTCGCGTCTCCCAGCTCCGGGAACGGCGCGTGGGGCTCCGCCTGGTACCAGAACGACGTCGAGGCGATGTCGTCCTGCAGCGGCAGGTAGCGCATCTTCCCTTCGAGCGGCGAGCGCCACCCGAGCGCCTGGATCGTCACCCGCAAGTCCTGCTTGAACCGGATCGGATCCTGCACATGCCAGCGGTACATGCCGAACCGCTGCTGGCTCCTGTACAACCCGTCCGGGATAATGACCTGCGGCAGGCCAAGGAAAGCGGTCGAATACGTCCCGTACTGACCCTGCGGGTGCTCGAAGTTCCACGCGCCGCCGAAGTAATCCTCGGTGCCGGTGCCGGCGATGGTGGGCCAGTCGGTGTCACCGTCCATGTAGAACTTGATCTCGCCCTCGCCCCACCAGCCGCGGTTGTTCACGCCCCAGGCGATGTAGGTGCCGACGTAGTGCCCCTGGCCCTGCACGCCGTCCAGCAGCGTGTGGACCTCCTTGTACGGCAGCGGGTTCGACCGTCGCCACTGCGCGTGCAGGTAGGCTGCGTCCTCCGGCACGTCGGTGAGCGTATAGTCGACCTGGTAGTAGAAGCCCCTGCATTCCTCCGGAATGAGATTTTCGACCGTAATCCGGGCCTTCTTGCGGAACGGCATCTCCCAATAGCTGTTGAACCCGCCTGCCGGGTTCACCGCGACCGGCAACGAGCTGATGTTGCAGCGCTCGCACCAGCCATTGGCGAAGAAGTCGCCGAGCGGCACCTCGACCGACGGCGCCTCCTCGTCGTCCCAGTACATCCGCAAGACGAGCCGTCGCCACCACGTTGGGTGCACCGTCAGCCAGATGTGCTGGATCGCGCCCGGCCCGTCGATCTCGGCAAGCGTCACCGTCTCATTGGGCTGGATATTGATGCTCGGGGAGACCTTCCACCCCTGCCCCAGCTCGCGCGCGGCGTCGGCACCGGTACCTTCCGTCGCCTTGCCGCCCTCTCCCTTCGCGCCGGTGAAATTCTCGGCGCTGATCGACCGCGTCTCCGCGTCCGACAGCCGAGACAGGTTCCCCAGGTGCATTCCGAGACCGTTGAACGTGGACATGTACACTCCAACCTTTCCACACGTGGCCCGTCGGCCGCAACACAGTTACCGCTGCTTTACCGGGGCGAACGCGCCGTTCTCAGGCTCGACGACGCCACTGGACTCCCGGACACAAAGCTCAAAGTGATAGATCACGTACCGTGACTGGGTTCGCTGATTGGTGATGCGATCAAGCAAGAGATCGAAGGCGCTGGTCGCCATCTGCTGGGTGGGCTGGGCGAGCGTGGTCATTGCGGGGGCGATCAGGCTGGCCCAGGGCGGATCATCAATACCGACAAATGCGATGTCGTCTGGCAGGTGGACGCCTTCCTCGCGCAAGGCACGCAAGGCCCCGATCGCCATCAGGTTATTGGCGACGACAAGAGCATCCAGGCCAGGGTGCTCGCGGATCAGCTGACGCGTGGCGCTCCGCGCTTCCTCAAGCCGGAAGTGCCCCATGCCGACAGCCGGCTCGAGATCGCGGGCACGCATGGCGGACAGATAGCCTTCGAGCCGTTGCGCACCGGTCTGGATTTCAGGACGCCCGGCGATGAACCCGATCCGTTCGCGTCCCTGGGTCAGAAGATGCTCTGTTGCCAATCGTCCCGCCTGGATGTTGTCCGCGAAAACGGCATCAGCGCGCTCGTCATCGACGCTGCGGTCATACGCAACGATCGGAATCCCGAGATCCATCAGCCACGAGATCGTTGTATCCGCAGGGTCGGCCGGAGCGATGATGACACCGCTGACCTGCTCGGCGGCGAGCATTTCAAGATAGGCCTGTTGCTTGGCGGCGGTCTCGTCGGTGTTGCACAGGATCACCCGGTAGCCACGCGAATAGGCAGCATCCTCGATGGCGCGGACAGCCCGGGTAAAGTGGGGGTTCTCGATGTCGGAGACAACCACGCCGATGGTTTCCGTTGTCTGCCTTCTGAGGCTGCGGGCGACACGGTTCGGGCGATACCCAAGCACCCGGACCGCCTCCAGCACGCGCTCCCGGACCTCTTCAGAGACGTTGGCATCGCCATTGAGTGTCCGCGACACCGTCGCGGACGACACCCCGGCCCGTTGCGCAACATCCTTCATCGTCGCCAATTCCTGCCCACCTTTCGGAAATCGATTACATCTTCACATGAAACGGGCCGGGACGCAAGCATCCCCGGCCACGAACTTTCTGGCCCGGATCCGGTTCCCTGGCGCTGAACTCACGTTCTCACACTGGCCAGAGCCAATGGGTTGTTCGGAATAATCCGCACAAATGTGCGCCAGAATCATACTCTAGCCCGTTCCACGTTAAGTGAAGTCAATGTCCACGACGCAGGCCAACAGCGAGATGACGCGAGCGCGAGAATGCCAAAGAACTATTGACACATTTCGAGGACGAGTGCTACTGTCATGGAAACGATTACACAACCTGAATTCTTCGACAGTATTCGACCGGTTCGCTTCTATCTGGCTGGAAGCCCCGGTACACGCCAGGCCGAACAGAACTGCCAATGAGGTCGTCGAGGTAACGGGAGGCGCGTAGTTCCGATCAATGACGTCCCACATGTCCCGAGGAAGCCCATAGTGCACCCGGCCGGAAGGCCACTCGGGAGATCATCGAACCGCGAACATGACCTGACACCACCGGGTTCAGGTGCAAGCGAGAATGCATGATGGTGGCAACCAGTATCAGTAGACGACATCGCATGTCGCCCCTTGAACGCAAGGAGGCGATCTATGGCTATATTGCGATCCTCCCCTGGCTCCTCGGGTTCCTGATATTCACCGCTGGCCCGATGGCATTTTCCGCCTACCTGATCTTCACCGACTGGGAGCTGATCACCCCTCCGGAATGGGTTGGGCTCGAAAATGTTCGCGAGCTCCTGACCGACCAGGTGTTCCGGACGACACTCTGGAATACGGCCATCTACACGGTGGTCTCCGTGCCGCTCCAGCTGCTGGTCGCGCTCGCCGTGGCGCTCCTGCTCAACCTGAACATTCGCGGCTCCAACCTGTACCGGGCGATCATCTTCTTGCCATCCCAGACGCCCGTGGTCGCGACCGCAATGCTCTGGTTCTTCATCTTTAGCCCCACTGGCGGACTTGCGAACGCGGCCCTGGGCGTCTTTGGTATCGCGCCACAACGCTGGTTATGGGACATCAATCTCGTCAAGCCAGCATTGATCGCGATCGCGGTCTGGGCATTCGGCAGCGCGATGATCATCTTCCTCGCCGGACTGCAGGACGTACCGCAATCGCTCTATGAAGCCGCAGAGCTTGACGGGGCCAGTGCCTTTTCGAAGCTGAAGAACATCACCATCCCGTTGATTACGCCCACGATCTTTTTCAATCTCGTGATCGGCCTGATCGGGGCGTTCCAGGTCTTCACACCGGTGTACCTGATGACCGGTGGTGGCCCGGGGACATCGTCCATGATGATGGGTCTGCTGATCTACCGGGAGGGGTTCGAGGAGTTCAACATGGGCTACGCCTCGCTCCTCGCCTGGGTGCTGTTCCTCATTGTGATTGTCCTGACGATCATCCAGTTTCGCGTCGCCAGACGCTGGGTCTACTACGAAAGCGACCGGCCCTGATCCAGCGCTCTCATTCATCCAGTCGTTCTGTCGTTCACGAGGAGTTCCATCGTGGGAATGCAGATCACCAGGCAACTCGATGACGCTCGCGCCGTCAGCGCGATGACCGAAAACCCTGCAATCGAGGAAGCGGCTGTCGCATCAGCTCCGGGAGCGAAATTCAAACGGATCCTCTCCCGCGTCTCGGTCCACGTCATCCTGCTGATTATCGCGGCCATCTCGCTCCTGCCGCTGGTCTATATGGTGTCCACATCGCTGAAGGAGCGCGGGCAGGAATTCGCGTTTCCGATCGAGTGGATCCCCGATCCTGTCGTCTGGAGCAATTACCGGACGGCGCTCGACGCGGTTCCAGCCTGGACATTCCTCGCGAACACCCTGATAGTCACGCTCCTTACCCTCGTCGGAGGCCTCCTGACCTCGTCACTCGCTGCGTATGGCTTCGCGCGCATGCGCTTCCCGGGACGGGACTTCCTGTTCATGCTGTGCCTGAGCGGGATGATGCTGCCATACATGGTGACGCTGATTCCGCAATTCGTGCTGTTCCGTGAGCTGGGCTGGATCAACACACTGCTGCCGCTCATCGTTCCGGCCTTCTTCGGCGGCACGCCGTTCTATATCTTCCTGCTCCGCCAGTTCTTCAAGGGCATCCCCACCGACCTGGAGGATGCCGCCAAACTCGACGGCGCCGG
>DATGPC010000421.1:0-4962 GCA_035305265.1 Thermomicrobiales bacterium
CGCCGTTCCGGGCCTAGATTCCGAGTCGTCTCCAGCGGGAAGGGTTGGCAGTTTGGTGCCGCTCACCGCGGCGGATGAAGCATGCGGCCGCGACCATGACGAGCGCGCCACCGGTGCTGGCCCAAAGGACCGCGACGCGCGGGTTGTCCGGCCAGTCGAGCATCGCGCCGACGCCAGCCTGCTCCGGCAGCGTCTGGACGGAGCCGCCCGGGGCGGTGGTTCCGGCGACAGTGCCGGAGACACCGGCGGTGCCGTCTCCACCAGCGACCGGAGCCGGGGTGGTCTCGACCGTTGCCTGCGGCGCCTGGGTCGTCGTGGTTGGCTGCGGCGCGGTTGTGGTGGGTGCTGGCGTCGTCGTATCGACCACTCCACCCGCTTCCGTCGTCGGCGCGGCCGTCGCGACCGGCATCTCGTCACCGGTTGAGGTCGTGACCAGATCGCCGCAGACCATCCAGGCGTCCCAGTTCTCTTCGGACGGATGGATGTTGATCATGTAGTTGCCGCTGGTCAGCTCGTCGATCGTGAGATTCACGGCCGTCTCGCTGGTGCCATCGGCGTCGACCGGGTTCAGCGTGAAGGTGTAGTCGCCCGGGTCCTCGCAGGTCCCGCTGTGAAGGTGCGCGACGTGATCGCCGGTGATGGTGTCGCCGTCGAGCGAGATGGAGACGAGCGTCGCGCTCCCCTGCTCGGTCAGCATGACCGTACCGGACACGCCGGAGTCGTTCAGCTCGCGGAGCGGGAAGGTGACCGCGCCAGCGACGGCGCCGCCGGTACCATCGGCTTCGGGCGTGGAGACCTCGTCGGTCGTCTCGGTCGCGGCCGGCGTTTCAACGGGTGTCTCGGACACCTCAGGCGTCTCGGCGACGTCCGGTGTTTCCGTGGCATCGACCTGCCCGCCCGTGCCGTCCGAGGTCGGCGAGGCGACCGGGGTGCCGTCGGCCGGGAGTTCCGGCTCGCCTTCGATATTGACGCAGGCGATGAGCGTGCCCAGCTCGTCGGGAGCGAGGCGCATGTCGATCGCGTGGTCCTCTTCCAGGAGCTCGTCGAGCGTCGCGTCGATGACGGTCAGGCTCTCGCCGTCTTCATTGACCGGCTCCAGCTCATGGACCGGCTCGGGGTCGAGCTCGCCACAGACACCGGCGGAGATGTTGACCGGATGGTCGCCGCCCGCGCCCTCGACGTCGAATTCGACGATCGTGCGCTCGCCCGCGTCGAAGAGCGTAACGGTGCCGGTGATGCCGGAGTCGTTGAGCTCCTCGAGGTCGAGCTCGAGGCGTGGCATGTCGGCGGATGGCGTCGCTTCCGGCGTTCCGGCCGGCGTGGACGAGGGCTCCGTCGGGTCTTCCTGCGCGTTCACCAGGGCGACGGCGAGAAAGCCAGAAAGGATCAGGGCGAGCGCGGCAAGGCTCCGGGCGATCGCCGTGCGCCGCGAGGCGTGATTGTTCCTGGGCGAATCTGGTGGTACCAGGTTCGGCGTGTATTCAGCGGCCATAGAGACGTTTCCCCCCTCAGGCGTCGGCATGGACGGACTCCGCGACTGCGGACCAGCACAGCGGCATGGTTGCGGGACCATGCCGTTGGTGGCCGAAACCAGCGCGCGGGATCTGCTGGCATCGAATGCACCGTGCGAGGACGGTGGGCCGGGTGCGGGGGTATTCCTGCGGGGTCTCCCCTCCCGTGCGCACTCACCTTACGAGGTCCGCCGGGTTGTAACAAGAGTACGTTCACCCTGAATTTGCTTTTTATTGCACGACAGTCGGAGCGTTGGGATCATGACAGCACGGATCACGTCGACATTTCTCTTAACTCTTTAAGTTTACGTACGAGGCGTCGACTCGTGTTGTAAGGAGTGTCTGTACGGAGCGAACAACGCCCGTAATGTAAATGCTGAACGTACATGGCATACACATTTTCAGACCCTGATGGCACCAGGAGCCGGCCAAAACGCACAGCGCCGGACCTGGGGTCCGACGCTGTGCACACATTCAGATTTGGGAGTGTTGTTTACTCGTTTCCGTCTCCGGGCCCCCACGCGCCGGCAGCCCGAAGCGCCTCGACGGCCTCCTTCGGTGACGACTGGTTCGCGGGCCGACCGAGGATCTCCTCCACTCGCTTCGCGTCCAGCCCGAAGCCGCGCGCCGCGTTCCAGAACCCGGTCCAGGAGTACTCGGGCAACGGGGCATCGTCGTCACGCGGTGGCTCAGCGGCTGGCTGGGGCGGCTGCGGCCCCGCCTGCGCCGGCGGGCGCTGCGCACGGCGAAGCGCGTTGATTACGGGCGGAGCCGATTCGTCGGCGCGAGGCACGGCAGTCGGGCGCGAGGGAGGGTTGATGCTCCGCGGAGACGGTTGTGGCTGGATCTGCGAAGGCTGGGGATGAACCGGAGCCGGCTGCTGGGCCTGCGGCTGGGGTTGCGGTGCCTGCTGCCGCGGCGCGGTCGCTCCCTGGGGCGACGCCGCCCGTTCGAGCAAGTAGCCCAGGGTATCGAGCGCCCGGCCGATCGCGTTCGTCTCCGCGCGCTCGACCGCCGCCGCCCATTCCGACAGATCCTCAACCGTCGACGCCGCGATCCCGGAGCCCTGACCGCCCTCGGCGAGGGCGATCGTCGCGCGGACCACGATCGTCGTCTCGTTCAGGTGGAGTGGCTCGGTGATGACGGACGCGGTCGGGTGATCTTGCCGCAGCCACATGACCCGCAGCATGGTGGCGGTAGCGCTCTCCCCCTCGCCCCGCTCGATCAGGGGGCGCAATGCCTGGCGCGGGTCTGCCTGCTCGGCCGGGCCTTGTCGATCACTCACGGCGGTTGTCTCCCTCGCAATACATCGGCACTTCTGGTCAGCAGTATAGCGATGCCGCATCATGGAGGGGTTATGGAGGCGAGGGGTTATGGAGGCATGTCGCGTCCGGCGACGCGGGTGAGGCACAGGCGAGGGAGTGAGCGATGAGCCGACGGCAAACGACAGAGATCGAGGTCCTGGACATGATCTGGCCGGAAACGGGACTCTCCACCACATTGCACGTGCCTGATCGGCCCAGGGACGGCCTCACCGAGGACGACCAATGCCATCTCCAGATCGACTTCCTGACGCTGTCCCTCTCGCCGCTGGAGCTGATCCAGCTCGCTGCCTTCCTTCGGATGAGTATCGACGGCCTGCTCGACCAGCATCCGGGATTGCAGCGAGCGGTGGTCGAGGCGTTCGATATCAGGACATAGGTCCACCTGACCACCTGAGTTCAGGTTGTTTTCAGGAAAGCCTCAGCGAACGTTCAGTCGACGTCCTTAAAGTAAGTGACAAGAGAAGTGGGACAACGCTTCTCGACATCTCTCCTCCCCACCCCCAAAGGGCGGCCGACGGAGATCCCTGGGGGATCGACGTTGGCCGTTCTTTTTTTGTGCCCGGTTCATGACGGAGACGAGCCGATTCGCTCATCCCGGAATGCGCCACGATTTCAGGCGATGTTCAGGAACGATTCAGCCGCCGCTCAGTCTGGGGCCCCAAACTACGCAGCAGAGAAGTGAGACCAACGCTTCTCGACATCTCTCCTCCCCCCCTTCGATGGCCGGCGGGCATCCAATCTGGATGTATCCGCCGGTTATCGTTTTAACGGAGGTGCGCGTCGAAGAACGCAATCGTCCGTTCCTTTGCCCCATACGGGTCCGGGTTTCCCGGGAACAACGGTGTATTGGCATCATGGCCGACGCCGGGAAGCTCCATCAGGTCAGCAACGTTGCCCATGGCGCGACTCCGGGCGACGAATGCCCGGGCCTGGTTGATCGGCACGGTCTCGTCCTCCGTCCCGTGCTGCAGCAATACGGGCGGCACACCGGGACGCAGGTGCCAGAACGGGCTAGCGAGCCTGGCGACGTCTTCCTTCTCGCGCCGGGGACCTCCGAAGAGCGCCGAAAGGCTCGCGTCGACCGGCTCTGGAAACGGCTTGCCGTCCGCGGCATACCAGTCGATCAGCATCTCGGTCCGGGTGCAGCCAGCCACGACGGCGCAGACAGCACTGCTGACGCCGGTGACGCCCACCTTCCCTTCCAACGCGGGGTCGTCCCCTGTCGTGGCCGCGAGCAGCGCCAAATGCCCGCCAGCGGAATGACCCCAGAGGCCAATCCGGTCCGGATCGATACCGAGATCATCCGCGTTGGCGCGCACCCAGCGGATCGCCGCTTTCACGTCGTGAATCTGCGCCGGGAACGACGCGACGCCGGTCAGCCGGTAATCGATGGAGATCGTGATGAATCCGGCCTCGGCCATGAACTCGCCGGGCACATCGGCACGGTCGCCTCCATGCCAGCCGCCGCCATGAACATAGATAACGGCGGGAGCACGCTCGCCGGGTTGCCTCGCGGTCCGGAAGAGATCGAGGAACAGGCGGTGCCCGTCGACTGTCGCAAAGTGGACGCCTGTCTCATGCACCAGTTCAGTCATGCCAAATGCTCCCGGAAGAACTCGATGACCCGGTCCTTCAGCTTCAACGGATCAGGATTACCGGGATAGAGCGCCTCGTCAGACATGTGCCCGACTCCCGGCAGCGCGATCAGCTCCGCGCGCGGCTGCCCCATATGCCGCAGCGCCGCAACGTATGCCCGCGCCTGGGCGATCGGCACCACGTCGTCTTCTTCGCCGTGGATGAGGAGATGCGGCGGGGAGTCGGGACCCACATGCCAGAGCGGGCTCGCGAGACGCGCCAGGTCCATGCGCCGTGCGGGAGGACCGCCAAGGAGGGCGTCGCTCAGTCCGGCGATGTCGTCACTGAGCGGGACCTGCTGGACGGCGTACCAATCGACCAGGAAGTCGACCGGCGCCGCGATGGGCACGACCGCCTGGATACTGCTGTCCTGTTCCGGATTGCCGCCCTCCCCTTCCAGCTCCGGCACGCCAGCGGTGACGGCGGCGAGCGCGGCGAGATGCGCTCCGGCTGAGTGTCCCCAGATGCCAACGCGGGCCGGATCGATGCCA
>DATGPC010000422.1:0-20779 GCA_035305265.1 Thermomicrobiales bacterium
TCCGACCACTGCGGCCGACCTCGCGACGCCGGACGCTCCGGCGGCCACGTTGCTCTCCCCGCAGGAGCTGGTGCGGTACCAGCCGAACGAGCTGGGGATGGTCCCCATTCTCGAATACCACGTCATCACGACGAACCCGGCGGAGGAAGCCCAGTTCGTCCGGACCGCCGACGACTTCCGGGCCGATCTCGAGTGGCTCTATGCCAACGATTTCTACGTCGTGCCGCTCTCCGATGTGGTGAACAACACGATCTCGGCCCCGGCCGGCAAGCACCCGGTCGCCCTGACATTCGATGACGGCACCTCGTCCCATTTCTCCTACCTCGAGGACAAGAAGGGCGAGATCGTGCTCGACGAGCACGGCGAGCCGGTCATCGACCCGGATTGCGCCGTCGGCATCCTCGAGGCGTTCTACGCCGAGCATCCTGATTTTGGCGGCGGTGCGCATTTCGCGCCGCTGATCTATAACGCCTTCGCCTATCCGGACACCGAGCAGGACGACCTGTTCGACCAGAAGGTCTTGTGGATGGTCGAGCACGGGTACGAGATCGGCAACCACACCTGGCAGCATACTGACCTGACCGACATCAGCGACGAAGAGTTCATGATGACGGTGGCAAAGCCGCAGATCTACATGAACGAGCTGCTCGGCGATCACCCCGGAAACGCATCGCACATCCTGACGCTCCCGTATGGCTCCTCGCCGGACAGGGATCTTCATCCCGCGCAGCGCCAGATGATGATGGACGGCTTCGCGTACGAGGGCCATCAGATCGACATCAGCGGGGCGTTGCTGGTCGGTGCGGATCCCGCGCCGTCACCGGCGAGCACGGAATGGCACAAGCTGTGGATCCCGCGCATCCAGATGTTCGACGAGTCGGTCGATTTCTGGTTCGGCATGATCGAGCGCGGCGAGATCATCGTCTACACCAGCGACGGCAACCCGGAGACGATCGCCGTCCCCGATCCGCAGCACCCTGCGCTGGACGGCACGCTGAACCAGGAGGCGCTGCAGGCGGACGGCGTTTCGGTACTTCACTACCGCGTGGATGACGGGCAGATCGTGGCGCATGGGGCAAACATCGAGGGCGCGGTGGTTCCGCCTATCCGGACGGGTGGGCACGCCATGCGGGGCGTCACGTATACTTTGTGAGCAAGGTCGGAAGATCTTTCGATCACGTCCGGTGTGGGCGCCCGCTCACGGATGCCCCCGGCACGACGTCCCGCCCTCATGACCCACAGGAAGATCATCATGGCAACGGCTTCGGCCACTCCCGTAACCCCTACTGACAAGCCTGCCGGCGAGCGTAAGATCGTGGTCGCGGAGACCCTCGGCTATTGCTGGGGCGTTCGTCGCGCGGTCGATATCATCCAGGACGCCGCCGATTCCGAGCATCCGGTCGCGCCCATCGGCGACATCATCCACAACCCGCAGGTCGTCCAGCGACTCCGCAGCCAGGGCGTCGAAGGCGCCACGTCCGTGGAGGAGGCGAAGTCTCGCGGCTTCAAGCGTGTCGCCATAACGGCGCACGGCATGGGCCCGCATCTCGCCGTCCAGGCCGAACAGAACGGCATGGAGCTGATCGACACCACCTGCCCGCTGGTCATCAAGGTCCAGCGGCTCGCGCAGAAGCTGGTCCGCCAGGGCTACTTCCTCGTCGTCTATGGCGATTCGTATCATCCGGAGGTCAAGAGCGTCCTCGGGTGGGCGAACACGAACAAGTCGTGCGCGGCCAAGCACATCGAGGACTTGCCGTGGAACGCGGCACGTGGCGAGAAGGGTGAGGGCAAGATCACCCCGCCGCGCAAGGTTGCGCTGGTCAGCCAGACGACAAAGAACATCTCCGAGCTGATGGAGTTCTCGAACGCGCTGCAGGCGATGGTGGTGCCGGAAGGCGGCGAGTTCCGCCTCTGCAATACCATCTGCGAGCCGACGACCGAGCGCCAGAATTCCCTCAAGGAGCTGACCCGTCAGGCGCACCTAATCCTCGCGATCGGTGGCAAGAAGAGCTCGAATACCGCTCGCCTCGCCGACGTCGGCAACCAGATGGGTGTCCCGTCGTATCACATCGAGCGCCCCGAGGACATCCAGGACGAGTGGCTCGCGGCCGTCGGTAACGGCAATATCGGCATTACCGCCGGTGCCTCGACGCCGGACGACGTCATCGAAGAGGTCGTCGTTTACCTCGCCCAGCGCGGGTTCACCCCGCCGGAAGGCGGCATCCGCCCGGTCGATCCGGACTACGTGCCGTCGTTCTAGCGACCAGCGCTTCAATCAACAGGCATCGCCTCATCACCCCGGCCGTTGCGGCCGGGGTGATTGCGTTTGGCGGATCGTCCAGGTTCGTCATCCTGGGCGATGCGAAGAATTGGGGCGTTCACGTACGTCATCCCGACGGAGCACCGCCGGAGTGGTAGGCACGCGGGAGGGGATCCATAGGTGGCCTGGGCACCCCTTGGCCAGCACAAAGATCCCTCGACACGCGCCGCTCCCGGCGTCGCGTCGCGGCTCGGGATGACGATGTGGAGATCGGCGGCATGAGCTGCTGGCCACGTACGCATCAGTTGTCGTCCTGGACCAGGTTTTCCCCCGCAAATGTATTGACGTCGCCGTTCTGGTATGTAAAAAGTGATACACCACAAACACACCGATCAGCATGACCAGGGGAGGGCCTGCATGGTCCACTTCGATCGACGAACCGTTAACGCATCTTCCTTCGCCACCGCCCGCGCAATGGTCGTTCGAAAGGACAACTGGCGCATCGCGCTGGAAGAAGCCTTGCACGCCGTCCTGTCGGGACGGGATACCGGACCGGACCTCCTGGTGCTCTTCGCCAGCACGGCCTACAGTCACGACTATCCCGAGCTCGTCCGCGAAGCGTTCCACGGCTCCGGCGCCGGTTGCCTCGTCGGCTGCTCGGCCCGCGGCGTCATCGCCAACGACGACAGCCACGAGATCGAGCCGGGCATCGCGATGCTCGCCCTGTGGCTGCCGGGAGCCGACCTCCGCCCCATCCGTTTGCATCAGGAGATGAACGAGGTCCTCGCCGACCCCGACCTCTGGTACAGCGTGAACCGCCTGCATCCGGACGATGTGCGGGGGTGGCTGGTGTTCGCCGAGCCCTTCCGGATGGATGTGCAGGAATCCGTGACGCACCTGCGCTCGCGCTACCCCGGCACGCCCATGATCGGGGCGCTGACGTCCTCCCATCGCAACGACCGCCAGATGTGGGTGTTCCTCGACGATCACGTCTACGACGAGGGCGGCGTCGCGCTGGCGCTGATGGGGCCCTACAACCTGGATGTCATCGTCTCCCAGGGTGGAGAGCCGGTCGGCGAGCCGTGGACGATCACCGGTGTCGACAAGAACCGCATCACGACGATCTCGAACCGCCCGGCCCTCGAGGTCATGCGCGAGACGATGCGGAAAGTCGGGTGGACCAGCGAGAAGGACGCGCCCGTCCTGATCGGCTTCCCGATGAACGAGTATCAGGACGATTTCAAGCGCGGGGATTTCGTTGTGCGGGGGTTGCTCGGCATCGAGGAGCCGACCGGCTCGCTCATCGTCGGCAGCATCCCCCGCGTCGGTCAGACCGTGCAGTTCCACCTGCGGGAGCCCCGATCCGCCGAAGTCGACCAGCGACGCCTGCTCGGTGACATGCAGCACAGGCTGCGGAAAGACGACCTGATCGCCGGGCTCCTGTGTACCTGCAAGGGGCGGGGAACGGCCATGTTCGGTCACGAGAACCACGATGCGTCGTTGGTCCATTCCGCCTTCCCCGAGCTGCCGGTGGCCGGGTTGTTCTCGTTCGGGGAAATCGGCCCGGTCCGGGGCGTCCCGGCGCTCAACGGCTTCGCGATGTCGTTTGGCGTGATCTCGCGGCGTCCCGCTTGAGCACCTGATCCGGTAAACCCGGTCTCGTAGTTACCGGGACGCGTTGGCATACAGAAAAGCCGGCCCTTTTTGGGCCGGCTTCACGCTTCATCTCATGTCAGGGATCTATCCCCGGTCGAGCATCCGCTGACCGAGGGCCGTCGCCAACAGGTGCAGCGCCGCCTCGGTGCTGTCGCCCGTCGGGTCGAGCATCGGGTTCAGCTCCACGAAGTCCATCGACCGGATCGGCAGGTCGCGGTTCCCGAGATATCGCAGCACCTGTGACGCCTCGCGGATCGTCAGGCCGCCGGGGTAACGGGTTCCCGTGCCCGGCATCATTCCCGGGTCCAGCACGTCGAGGTCGAACCCGAAGTGGATGGCGTCCACACCCTGCGTCAGCAGGTGATCGACCGCGGCCTCCAGCCCGGGCAAAATCCCCATGTCCGTCCACTCGTCCATCGTCAGGGCAAAGATCCCCTTCTCGACGATGAGGTCTTCTTCCGCGAGGTCGATATCCCGGATGCCGAGGAAGGCGATGTCCTTCGGGTCCACCATCGGGACCTTGCCGCCCATCTCCGTCGCCCGGGGCAGCGACGTGCGGCACTCGCCCATCGCGATGGCCATCGGCATGCCGTGGATATGGCCGCTGAGGCTCGTCTCCGGCGTGTTCACATCCGGATGCGTATCGATCCAGAGCACGCCGAGCCGCTCCGCGCAACGTGTCGCCCCGGCGATCGAACCGGCCGCCAGGGAATGGTCGCCGCCGAGGACCACCGGCAGGTGTCCCCGCCGGATCGTTTCCTCGACCGCGTCGGCCAGCTTTTCGTTGGCGTCGTCGATGGCGTCCTTGAAGACAAGGTCGCGCTGGCCGACCAACGCGCGGGCGCGTGGGATGTCCTCGACCGGGATCGTGATCGCCGGCTGCAGTCGCGAGAGGAGCTTCCGGTAATGACCGGCGATCCACCGCTGCTCCAGCCCGTCGCGCAACGTGATTGCGCCGGCATCCGGGCCTGGCCGTTCGCTGCCGTACCAGAGCGGCACCGCGATCGGCTGCATCGGCGCGGTCCGGAGCGCGCTGCCGGTCATCTCGATGTGTATCCCGGGTGCGACGTTGCCCGCGGCATTGGGGGCGTTGTCTTTCTGGGTCATGTCACTCACATCTGCGTCGGCGCCGCGATCCCGAGGAGCGCGAGCCCGTTGCGCAGGGTCAGCCGGGTGGCGGTCACCAGCGCCAGTCGCGTCTGGCGGACGTTGTCCTCCGCCTGCAGGACCGGGCAGGCGTGGTAGAAGTCGTTGAACCGCTTCGCCAGCTCGAATACGTAATTGGTGATGTGCAGCGGCCGGTATTCCTCTGCCGCCCGCTCGATCACCTCGGGGAACGCCGAGATCTGCTGCAGCAGCGACAGCTCTTCCGGCTGCGGCGCATCGATCTCCAGCGTCTCGATCGAGGAGAGGATATCCTCGTCTGTCACGCCGGCGTGCTCGAGGATCCGGCAGGCGCGTGCGTGCGCGTACTGGATATACGGCGCGGCATGCCCGTCGAAGGAGAGCGCCTCCTCCGGGTCGAAGTAGATGACTTTGTTGCCGTCGCGGGCGAGCATGACGTACTTGATCGCCCCGATCGCGATGTCGTGCGCGATCTGCCGCTGCTCGTCCTCCGGAATCGACGGGTTCTTCTCCCGGATGATGTTGATCGCCCGCTCCATCGTCGCGTTGCGGACATCCTCCAGCAGTGGCGCGTTGCCCTTGCGGGACGACATGATGCCGCCCGGAAGCGTCACGAACTCATAGCCCAGGTGGATGTTGTTGTGCGCCTGCTCGAACCCGGCGAGCTCGAGGATCTTGGTGATCTGATCGAAATACAGGGACTGGCGCACGTCCACGACCCAGATTGCGCGGTCGACGTCGTATCGATTGAATTTGATCTGGGCGAGCGCGAGGTCCTTCGTGGAGTACAGCGTCGAGCCATCCGATCGCAGGATCGGCATCGTGCGGTAGGTCTCCTGCTCGAGGCCCAGCTTCTCGTCGATCTTCACGACCGGCAGGCCGTCGCTGATCTCCGCGATGCCGCGCTCCAGCAAGTCCTTCGCGATCGCCCGGCCCTCTTCCTCGACCTCGCTCTCAGAGAACCAGACATCGAAGGTGGCGCCGAACTCCTCGAAGATCGCCTCTAGCTCATCCATGCTCCACTTCCGGGTCGTCTCCCAGAGTTTCACGAACTCGGGATCCTTCTTCTCCCAGAGCTGGAACGTCT
This sequence comes from Thermomicrobiales bacterium, assembly GCA_035305265.1. Classification (GTDB taxonomy): domain Bacteria; phylum Chloroflexota; class Chloroflexia; order Thermomicrobiales; family UBA6265; genus UBA6265. Next base: position 6,129 of record DATGPC010000422.1, read on the forward strand.
CCTTCTCGGCGATCAGCCACTGCGGCACGTGCGGCCACCAGTCGATGTTCGCGGCGAGCTGTTGCCACTCGGCATAGCGCTCCTTCGCCGCGCTGGCTCGCACCTCGGCATCCTCCGCCGCTTCCGCGTCACCGTTGCCGGTCGTGGTCGCGGCGTCGAGCTCTGCCTTCAGCTGCGCGCCGACGATCGGCCAGAATGCGACGATCACGTTCTCGTCGAGCAGCTCGTCCGGCTTGATCTCGCCACCGGTGGTGATCTTGCCGAGCAGGTAGGCGATGTCCTCACCATCGACCGGGGTGTCGGCGTTCCAGAGCGCCTTCAGCATGCCGTCGATGCCTTCGATGAATGCCGGGTCGTCATCCACGGTCTTCTTCAGGAACTTCAGCACGTCCTCGCGATAGCTCAGCCGGGCTACGGCCTCCCGGTAAAGTTCGCCAAGCCACCGGCCACGCGAGACGGTGCTGGCCGGCTCCTCACCCTGATGGAACGCGGTGTAGCACCAGAGACAGCGAATCACGTGGCGGCCGATATCACCGATATAGGTAACCGGCATCGTGGTGTACCCGCTCGCCTTGCTGATATTGGTCAGCGCGACGCCGAGGCAGATGTTCCGCAGGTGCCCGACATGAGCCGCCTTGTGGGTATTGAGCTGCGAATGCTCGATCATCACCTTGGTGTCGCGCGAATCCGGTACGGCGTGGCCGTAAGCCTCGCCTCGCTGGAGGACTTCGCGAACGAGCGTGCGGGTCATGGCCGGCGCGTCGTAGGAGATGTTGATATAGCCGTTGGCCGCCTCGACGCTCGCGAAGCGGCCGGTGCCCCGGATGTGCTCCGCGACGGTGCTGGCGAGCTCCTGCGCCCGGTCGCCAACCTTTGCGTTGACGAGCTTCTTCGTTTCCTTCTTGGAGAGTCCCTCGAGGGCGCCTGACGCTTCGAGCTCCTTCGTCACCAGGTCGCCCGCGATCATGCGGCAGATCGTGGACGCGCTTCCCCACGTACCGTCGAACGGGATCGGCCGCAGGTCGATCGGCTTGGAGCCGGTGTCGATGCCCGCGTCGGCCAACGCGGCGCGGATCGCCACGATCGCGGCCTGCTCCTCGCGGGCGATCACGCCGGCAGCGTCATGGATGTTGTCGGGGTTCGTGGATGTCGAAGGGCCTGTCATGGGCGTCTCGAAGCTCCTGCTGGGTGAGTGGGTGTCATATGGGACACGGATCCGGGCCGCAGGCGCGGCCTCGGGCGGCGCGCGCGAACGGAGTACGGGCATTGCCGGGCCCTGCGGCGCGATAGGGCCTACCAATAATACTGTGTTCGCTGATCAGGGTTCCGGCTCGAAGTCGTCGGTGTTCGCCCGCCCGGTGCGGCCATGGACCAGCATGGCGACGCCAACGAGGGCGGTGACGATTCCGCCGATGAGGATAATCATCTGGTAATACCCGAAGCCGCGACCCGTCCCGTAGCCCACGACGTCGGCGAACGCGGCCAGCATGGCGATCGCAAAGCCGGCGAGCAGCAACAGGGTGGCGACGATGCGGGAAGCTGGACGGGGGGACGACACCGGGCTTGCCTTCTCTCGACTCCGGGATGGTCTTCCATCCTCTCCGGGTACCGGGCGCCAGGAACCGGACCGGGCGCATTGAAAGCCAGTATACAAAAGGAACGGCCGATGTCTGGCGGGAAAATTGTGGATACGAGGCCCACCCGGAAGGACAGGGTGTCGTGTCATCATGCCTGACTTTTGGGGTAGGCGCTTGACCCACCCGTTCGCGTTTCGGTATAGGTATCCGTACGCAGGCCGGACCGGCCGAAGGCTGCGCCGTGGCGCAGTGGGCGTGGGCCGATTCGACAGGGCTTCGGGATGAGATTCCGTTAGTGCGCTGCCGATCGCAGCGGGGATTTCCCCCAACACGTGGCCGGTTGCGGTACAGTATTTGCGTGCCGCACGCTGTCCGATCTTCTCAACGAGCACAACACATCTTGAGAAGAAATCCGGGCGTGCGTTTGTTGTCACCACAGAAGGTCGGCCGGATAGCGCCGGATCGATATGAGGAGAACGGCTGACCGGGCGAACCGAGCGGCCAACATTCGTTTTTCACCCTACCCCGATGGGGTAGTGGTGCGGGGAGGCAGAATGGAAGGGCGACTCCACGACCGGGAGGGGCAGACCGGTCAGGCGCGACGGGGCGGGATTGTCTCGCGGCTGCTGACGCTTGGCGTGCTCTCGATCTCGGCGTTGATGGTGCTTGCGGCGTGCGGTCCGGACGTCGACAAGCCATATTCGACGACCAGTCCGGCGTCTACGACGGCGGATGACATCCAGGGGCTCTACAAGCTCGTCTTCTGGCTGTCGCTGATCGTCTTCGTCGGCGTGCAGTTCGCCGTCGTCTACATCTCGATGCGCTATCGCCGCAAGCGGAGCGATACGCGTCGCCCACCGCAGATCCACGGCAACAAGCGGCTCGAGATTATCTGGACCGTGATCCCGGCTGTGGTGCTGCTCGTCCTCCTCGTGCCGACCGTGTCGATGATCTTCGACCACGATGCGCAGGCCCAGGAGCCGGACATCGAGATCGACGCCTACGGCAAGCAGTGGTGGTGGGAGTTCCACTACGGCGCTGACGTGACGCAGGGCGGCGAGAGCCTCGATGTGGTCACCGCGAACGAGATCGTCGTTCCGGTGGGCCAGAACATCGTCTTCAACCTTCAGTCCAACAACGTCATCCACTCGTTCTGGGTACCTCGCCTCAGCGGTAAGCTGGACGTGATGCCCGGCCACGTGAACAAGCTCTCGATCACGCCGACCGAGACCGGCGAGTTCTACGGTGAGTGCGCCGAGTACTGTGGCGCGCAGCACGCCTGGATGCGCTTCAAGATCACGGTCGTCACCCAGGAAGAGTTCTACAACTGGGTGAACAACTGGCGGACCTCGCCGGCCACCACCGCGCAGCAGGGCGCGGGCGACGGTGTCCTTCAGGCGCCGCAGACGTTCCAGGTCTGCCTGGCCTGCCACACCGTCAACGGCATGGAGGGCGCGAACGCGCTCCAGGGCATCAACGCTCCCCAGAACATGGGTCCCGACCTGACGATGGTCGCGTGCCGCGAGTCCATCGCTGCTGGCGCCATCGAGATGACTGAGGAGAACCTCAGGAACTGGCTGCGCGATCCTGGCGCTGTGAAGCCCGGCAACTACATGGCGACCCAGATTGGTCCGGGCGGCCTTGAGTTGACCGATGAGCAGCTCGACGAGCTGGTCGACTACATCTTCTCGATGCAGCCGGAGGGCGGGTGCACCGCTGCTGATGGCTGGTCAGGAGGTGGTGGCGCGGCGACGCCGGAGGCTTCGCCGATGGCCACGCCGGAGACTGGCTCCTGATACCTTCCTAATTATCCGGGCGGGCGCCTGTCCCGATGCGGGCGCCCGGTAACGTTCACGCATCGGGGTGGGCCCAAGGGGGCCGGGATGTTCCACCTGAACGTCCAGGGATAGAGAGACATTGCATCCGGGTGGATGCGCAGTGTAGGAGCACAAGATGGCTTCCATCGCACAACCGGGGACCGCGGCGCCACAGGCCGTCGTCCTCCCCCAGGCAAAGAAACGGTCCGGGGTGTGGGACTGGCTCACCACCATTGACCACAAGAAGATCGGCATCATGTATGGCGTTGCCTCGATCTTCTTCCTGATCGTGGGCGGGCTCGAGGCCCTGCTCATCCGTACGCAGCTCGTCCATGCCAACAACGACCTGATCAGCGAGAAGACGTACAACGAACTCTTCACGATGCACGGCACGACCATGATCTTCCTCGGGGTCATGCCGCTCACCGTGGCCTTGTGGAACTACATCATGCCGCTCCAGATCGGGGCGCGTGACGTAGCCTTCCCTCGGCTCAACGCGTTCAGCTTCTGGCTGTTCCTGTTCGCCGGAATCATCCTGAACGTCAGCTGGTTCTTCAACGAGGCGCCGAACCAGGGCTGGTACGCCTACGCGCCGCTCACCGAGAACGCCTGGAACCCGACGCGCGCCGTCGACTTCTGGATCGTCGGCCTGACGGTCGCCGGTATCTCGTCGATGCTCGGTGCTTTCAACTTCATCGTTACGATCCTGAACCTGCGCGCTCCGGGCATGTCCCTGATGCGCATGCCGATCTTCACCTGGACCACGCTGATCACCGCCATCCTCCTTATCATGGCGTTCCCGGCGATCACGGTCGGCATCTTGCTCCTCATGTTCGACCGCTGGATCGGCACTGGCTTCTTCGTCACGGCCGCCGGTGGTGACCCGCTGCTCTGGCAGCACCTCTTCTGGATCTTCGGTCACCCGGAGGTCTACATCATGATCCTGCCGGCGTTCGGCGTCCTCTCTGAGGTCATCCCGACGTTCTCGCGCAAGCCGCTCTTCGGCTACTCGATCATGGTCTACGCGACCGCCGCCATCGCCTTCCTCGGCTTCGGCGTGTGGGCGCACCACATGTTCACGACCGGCCTCGGCCCGACGGCGAACTCCATCTTCGCCGCGACCACGATGACGATCGCAATCCCGACGGGCGTCAAGATCTTCAACTGGCTGGGGACGATGACCTTCGGCCAGGTGAAATTCACGACACCGATGTTATTTGCCGTCGGAACTGTCGCCATGTTCACCATTGGCGGTCTCTCCGGCGTCATGCACTCGATCGTTCCGCTCGATACGCACCAGAACGACTCCTACTTCATCATCGCGCACTTCCACTACGTGCTCTTCGGCGGCTCGCTCTTCGGCCTGATCTCCGGTATCTACTACTGGTACCCGAAGATCACCGGACGGATGTTCAACGAGCGCATGGGCAGGGCCAACTTCTGGCTGATGTTCATCGGCTTCAACTTCACCTTCTTCCCGATGCACTTCCTCGGGCTCGAAGGTATGCCGCGCCGCTACTTCAGCTACGGTGAGGGCTCCGGCTGGGAGTTCTGGAACACGTTCGTGACCTTCGGCTCCTATGTCCTGGGCGCGGCCTTCATGATGCTGCTCTTCAACCTGGGCATGGGCCTCCGCAACGGCCGCCGTGTTGGCTCCAACCCGTGGGACGCCCCGACGCTCGAGTGGGCGACCACCTCGCCGCCGGCCGTCTACAACTTCGCCGAGATCCCGGTCGTCGGGCATCGCGATCCGCTCTGGGCCGAGAAGTACGGCGTCTCCGGCGATCACGGTGACGACACCGCTGATGTCGACGTGACGATCGCGGGCATGAAGGTTGGCGAGCTCGAGGGCGGTGACGATACCGACAAGGAACCGCAGCGCATCGAGCACAAGCGCGCTGAGGACGAGGGCGCCGGCATCCAGCTCCCGAACCCGTCGTTCTGGCCGCTCGTGGCCGCGATCGGCATCTTCATGCTGAACCTCGGCATGGTGATTGACCCGACCGAAGCCTTCTACCTTGGCCCGGTCCAGATCACGATCTCCGCGTTCGCGGGCTTCATCATCATGCTGATCGGTATCTTCGGTTGGGCCTACGAGCCGAGCGGTGTTGATCACTAGGCCACGGGCCGAGGGGAGAGACGTGTCATATGGCACAGGCAGCTGAAATCACACAAGCGTCCGGAGGTTCCGGACACGTAGGGGAGCATCACGAGGGCGGCCATCACGCCCCGGGCAGCGGCATCGAGAACCGCAAGCTCGCACTCTGGCTCTTCCTTGCGTCAGACGTCATGTTCTTCGGCTCGTTCATCGCGGTCTACATGATTTATCGCGGTCGTGCCGAAGAGGTTGGGGTCGGTCCGTTCCCGTACGAGCTGATCGACATCCCGTTCACCTCAGTGAGCGCCTTCATCCTGCTCATGAGCTCGATGACGATGGTGCTCTCGCTGGGTGCGTTGCAGAAGGACGATATTCGCGGATCGCGAATCTGGCTCGCCGCGACAGCGGTGCTCGGACTCTCGTTCCTCGGATGTCAGTACTTCGAGTTCACCGAGTTCTATCACGCTGGCCTGACGATGCAGGTCAACATCTTCGGCTCCAGCTTCTTCACGCTCACCGGATTCCACGGTGTTCACGTCGCGATCGGCGTGCTGTGGCTGCTGTCCTTGCTCTACACCTCCCTGCGAGGCGGTCTGACGAGCAAGAACGCCATGAGCCTCGAGATCGCCGGACTCTACTGGCACTTCGTTGACATCGTCTGGATCGTGATCTTCACGCTGGTCTACCTCATCCCGTACGACGAGGTGACGTCCGGCGCTGGCGAGCACGCGTCGCGACTGGCCGAGTTCGGCCAGACAGCGCTCCAGTCGCTGTTCTAGCCAGGAACGTCATCGGGCCCCGCACGATCGGGGGCCCGGCCGAAAGGAGAGGGCATTCATGTCGAGTCCGGTGGTCCACGACGCGCAGCACGCGGATCTGCACGGTCACGAGCATCCGTCGCAGATGAAATATGTCCAGATCGCGGTCATCCTCGCGATCATCACGGCGATCGAGGTCGCCATCTACTACATCGACGCGATCAGCGACTTCCTTGTGCCGGCGCTTGTCATCCTGTCGGCCTTCAAGTTCATCATCGTCGTCGGGTACTTCATGCACCTGAAGTTCGACAGCAAGCTGCTAATGTGGATGTTTACGTTCGCCATGATCATCGGCATCGCGGTGTTCATCGGCACCTGGCTGATGACGAACCACGGCCCCGTGACGCAGTTCACGCAGGACATGAGCGTCTAGAGCGGACGAACCGGGACGAAGGGGGCGTGACAAGCGCCTCCTTCTGACGATATCGCACAGGTCATCACGGGGCGCGGACGCTCGCCCAGGTCACGCGGGTCCAATCCGCATCAGCGCCGGAAACGATTCATGCTTACATTCTTGCCACTCCTGCCACTGCTCCACGTCGGGGGGCCCGAGCCCACCGAGGCGCCGTATACGCACTGGATCATCGATCCGACGATTGCGTTGGGCATCATCGCGCTGACGGCCGCCTACCTGATCGTGGTCGGTCCGCTGAACCGGCGTCGTCCCGGAACCGAGAACCGCCCCGTCACGAAGGCGCAGATTCGCTGGTTCCTGCTGGGTCAGCTGATGCTGCTGGTCTCCCTCGGACCTCCGATCGACGACTGGTCGCACTTTTTCTTCGCCAGCGTGCACATGGTGCAGCACCTGTTGCTGATGTTTGTCGTCGTCCCGTGCTGGATCAAGGGCACGCCGCCGTGGGTCTTCGATCCCGTCATGCGGCACCCGGTCGGCCGGGCAGCGATGACGCGCCTGCCGCGGTTGGTTCCCGGCTTCGTCCTGGCGTCGTTGATCATCGCGCTCTGGCACTGGCCGGCGTTCTACAACCTGACGCTGGAGAACCAGTTCGTCCACGGCGTTCAGCACGCGTTCTTCCTTGTTGCGGGATTCCTCTTCTTCTGGCCGCTCATGAGTACGGTGGAAGAGGCGCCGCAGCTCACGCCGCCGATGAAGTGCCTGTATCTCTTCATGCAGACGCTTCCGTCGGGTGTGGTTGGCGCGATGATCGTCTATGCCGAACCGCCGCTGTATCCGCACTACGCCGAATCCGCCGTCCGGCCGTGGGGTCTCTCTGTGGCCGACGACCAGATTCTCAGCGGCATGCTGATGTGGGTCGGGATGAACGCGATTTTCCTGATCATGTTGTCGGTCATCTTCCTGCGATGGGCAGGTGATGAGGATCGCAAGGAGCGTGAAGCCGTCCAGACCGGGCAGTTGCGGCAGCGGATTGCGCCGGTGCCGGAGCCGAGGGGGCATCACCAGGTGATCTCCTAGTTCCACCAGGGTTCTCTGGCGGGAAAGGAGCGTACGTCTATGGCGGTACCGATCAACCAGTCATCGCAACCACCGTCGTACGATGAGCGCGCGCTTCGCGATCTGGAACACGAGAGCAAGCGTGACGCAGAGGAACGGGTTACGGGATGGACCGTGGTCTGGACGTTGTTCGCATTCAAGATGGCAACCGTTGGCCTCATCTGGTACACCGCCAATGGCACCCGCGATGAGGGATACCGGACGGACAGCCTCCTGGTCGCCACAACGTGGTACTGGCTCATTATTCCGGCCGTCGCGATCAGCGGATTCGTCGCGTACCGATTACGATTGCGAGCGACGAGGAAACGCGTCGCCGACCTGAAGCGGGCCGAGTTCATGGCCACGCAGGCAACGAGCGAACACGGTACGATAGGTGCAAGCCTGTCAGAAGCAGAAAAGGAGCGGCTCCGGCAGCTCCAGCGCCGCCGGCAAGGCGGTTCGTTCTCAGGGTGAGGATATTCGGGGGTGTGCCGGTCAGGTGATCGGGCGCCATGGGGACGGGGCCACGGGGTCCCGGCACAGTAGGCGAGGAGACTATGGGCAAGATTCTAGACCGGGTCATTATGCCGATCGTGCTACCGATCGCGCTGATCGGCCTGATTATCGCGGTTCTGATGGTCATCGGCGAGACGTTCCTGGGCGTGTACCAGGGCGGCGAGAAGGACCGGCTCGACCGGCCCGAGCTGTGGGTCGGTATCGGTATCCTTCTGGCCGTTATCGCGATCGTCGGCTTCCTGTACACGCGGCCGAAGGGCGCCCTTGGTCCGCTGGACAAGCACGTCGCGGTCGGCTCTTCTCCGCTCTGGGCGGATGAGCTGCCGAAGGTGGACGCCACCAAGATCCGCGGCGAGCTTGGCACGGTCGACGACATCCAGGCCGGCTTCACGGTCTATGCCCAGAGCGGCGCCATCGCCCGCGTGCTCGGCCTGCTCCCGGGCGGCACCGACTACGGCAAGCGCTTCAGCGGCTTCATGTATGCCGAAGGCGTCGGCTACGCCTCGAAGGAGCTGTGGATCCCGTTCGAGGCTGTCACGGCCGTGTATCCGGAAACGCAGTCTGTCTTCCTCGCCATCAAGGGCGACGAGACCGAGGCTTATGGCTGGAACACCCCGCCGGAATCCATCACCCGCGGCGCATCCCGGCACAAGCCCGCGTCCGAGCGCGTCAAGTAACAAGCATGTGAACGGGCCCCGCTGGCATTGCCGGCGGGGCCCGTTTCGTTGCGTGCGTAACGTTACTCCGACAGCAGGAGCACGGCGTACGCCGCCAGCCAGTGCTCCACGCTGTAGTCGCTCCCTTGGACCTGACCGAGCGACGCCTCCGCATGCGACTGCATGGCGGACCTCAACGCACCCGCTCTTCCGTCGTCCCCCGGGAGCGCCTCCGAGATCGTCCGAAACGCCCATGCCCGGCTGAGGTTCAACCCGTGGAGATGCGCGATCTGCCCGTCGGTCTCATCCGTCACGATTGCCGGCGTGAACAGCTGCTCCGGCTCTCCATGCTCCATGCCGGGGAGGAACCCTGCCAGCCAGCCCGGGAATGCTTCCCTTCCGAGGACACGGCTCATCAACACGGCCTCGCACAGCGCCGGCGAGAGGAAGTCCGCGCCTGATGGCTCGTACCGTGCCGGGTAGTCCCGGTCATCCTGGAACCAGTCCAGCGCCCGCTGGCGCATCAGGTCCAGCAGCGCCGGGCGGTGACGCTCGACCGCGTCCCATGACCGGTCCAGCCCGAACGCTGTGTTCGTATGCATGCCGATCCGTTGCGGATACGTCATCTTCGGGAGCCAGTCGGCGAGCAGGTCCATGATCGTTGCCGCCAGCGGCTGCAGCGTCTCGTGCCATCGCTCGCTGTCCGGATCCCCGGCCATCGCCATCTCGTGCCACAGCGTCAGTAACCAGCCCCAGCCATAGGGCCGCTCGAAGCCGCGATGGAGCGGCGTTTCAAAGAAGCCCGCCTCGCACGCGACCTTGTGCGGTGTTATCAGTGAATCGATGACCGATCGCGCGCGGGATTCCTGCGGGAGTCCCGGAAAGAGGCGCATGAGCCGGATCGCGACCCAGTACATCTCGACGCAGGAGTGCCAGTCGAACGACCCGAAGAAGACCGGGTGCGCGTCCCGGTGGAGCCGGTACGATTCGGGGCCGGTGGCAATGATCCACGGGTTGTGGGGATACTCGAGAAGGATGTTGTCGATTGCCAGCGCCAGCCAACGGTCGGCGTGCTCCTCGAGCAGTTGACGGCGTTGATCCTGGCCGGGGCGAAGCGGGCGCTCATGCATGGCGGAAGTCCTCCGGAATGTGCGGGCACATGTCTCGTTTGCAGGTGATGTCACGATGCATGGTATCCGAAAAGGGGATGGTTCATGGGCGAGCAGGCGTCGATTCCGGCCATTGTCGTGACCGGCCCGGTTGGATCGGGTAAATCCACGACCGTCGGCGAAGCGTCCCGGCTGCTCCGTGAAGGCGCCGTCCGGCATGCGGTGATCGACATGGATTACTTGCGCTGGGTGGATCCCGAACCGGAAGGCGACCCGTTTGCCGCCCGGCTCGGTTACCGCAACCTCGCCGCCATTTGGCCCAACCTGCTGGACGTGGGGATCCGATGTGTCCTCATCGCCGATGTCGTCGAATCGCGCGGCCAAAAATGGGCGTACGAGGTGGCGATGCCGGGCGCGGAGGTGACCATCGTGCGCCTCGATGTGACGATGGCGGAGCTCGAACGCCGCCTGCAGCGACGCGAAAGCGAGCACACCATCGAATGGTATCTCCGTCGCGCCCCGGAGCTGCAAGGCATCATGGAACGGGAAGGAGTAGGCGACGTCGTGATCGAGGTCGATTGTCGGGACGCAACGGACGTCGCCCGCGAGCTCATCGCCCGAACCGGTATCGGGCGCCTCTAGAGCTTCAGTTTGTACCCGATATGCGTTGGTTCGAACCCGAGTCGCTCGTAGAACCGGTGCGCATCCGGGCGGGTCTTGTCCGTTGTGAGCTGCACCATGCGGCAGCCGCGCTCACGCGCCTGCGTAATCGCCCAGCGCACCATGTCCCCGCCGATGCCGCTGCCCCGGGCCTCACGATGTACGCGCACGCCCTCGACCGTCATCCGCGATGCGCCCCTGTGCGACAGGCCGGGCGTGATCGTGAGCTGCATTGTCCCGGCAATCGCGCCGTCCCGCTCGCACACTACGAGGATCTGGTTCGGGTCCGAGGTGATCGCGTCGAAGGCGGCTTCGTACGGCGTCAGGTCGTCCGGCGACTCCCGCGTCGTGCCCAGATGATCGTCCGCCAGCATGTTCACGATGGTTTGCAGGTCGTCCCTGGATGCCTCCCGGAAAGTGAGCGCCGTCATGCGTCTTCCCTGACCGGTACAACGTACTGGATGAACCCGCTCGGGGGCGTGAACCGGTCGTAGAGGCGACGCGCCCGGGCGTTGGTCTCATGCGTGAGCCAGAGGACGCGCGTCCAACCGCGCTCGGCCCCTCGCCGCTGCAGCGCCGCGATCAGTCGCTCGCCGATGCCGCCGCCACGGACGTCCGGATCCACGTAGAGGTCGTGCAGGTAGCACTGCTGACCCGTTGACCACGTGTACCACTGCAGCACGTAGTTCGCGAACCCGACGACCTCACCGTCACGCTCGGCGACGATTGCGCCAAACGTCTCGTTGTCCGGATCGAGGATCCGCTGCCACGTCGCGTCGGTCACGTCCGCGGGCATATCCTTCTCGTAGAAGGTGCAGTAGCCGTCCCAGAGTCTGCGCCACACCGCCTCATCAGCCGGCGTGACATCGCGAATGATCACGTCCATGTCTCCCCCTTCAAAGCGGCTCCAACAGCATTCCAGATCGTGCCGGGCATCAAACCATAGTTGTAGACGTCGATGCCCTCGACGCCGCTTTTACTCCACGCCGCCACCAGCGGCTCGACCGTCGCCGGATCAGTGGTGTCCGGTGCAATCGCGCGAATCGCACCGCGTACCCGTTTGCCGGTTTCCGCCGCACGTGCCGCCCGCTGCCGGGCATCGTCGTCGCTGGCCGCATACCCGGCAAGGATGCCGTCACCAGTCGCGATCAACCTTGCGTCCCGCTCGCTGCCGTTCAGTGCCGCAAAGTGCCAGATGGCGGTCGCCGGGCTCGTCCCACGAACAACAGCCCGGAGTTCCTCCAGCAACGAGATCTCCTGGTCAACGAGCCACGCGAGATAGGCGATGGTATCGGCATCCTCCAGCACCGCGCGTGCGGCGTCCGTTGGTTCGCCATCCGCCATCAACGCCACACCGTCGTTCCAGCAGGCGTCCAACGCTGCCGCCACCCGGCCACGCACGCCCTCGGCGTCGATGCCGGCGTCCGTCGCGCCGGCGATCTCGACCGGATTGAACGAGATGCCCAGCAGCTCCCGCTGCACCTCATCGAGCTCCACCCCGATGATCTCATGATGGAAGCCGTGCATGAATCCCATGTAACCGGGCGATTCGAGCTGGATCGCGGCTACCTCATGCCGGCTCACAAGATCCCCGACGAGCGCGAGAAGGTACTCGCGAACATTCGGATGGGCAGGTGTGAGCGAGTGCACGAGCGGGTCACCGAACGCCGTGTGCATCGTCGTATCGGGGTACCGCTCGCCGAGCCAGGTGTTGTGCAGGCAGACGGTCCAGGCGGTGTAGGACAAGCCGTGTTTCGCGCCTGCACGGATGACCCGCTCGACCGGGCTCTCGCCATCCCCGACGAGCGAGTGTACACGCGGCCTGATGCGGCCATACCGATTCTCGTCGGGCCGGAAGAAGACCGCCCCATCTTCCTGGAAGTAGACGCGCCGGCGACGGTTTCGGGGCAGCAGGAACTTCCCGGCGTGGTACTGGGTCGCGAGATTCACCGTGCGGAAGCCCGCATCGGCGATCCTTCCGAGCGCCGCGTCGTACCCCTCGGCATCGAGATCCCACGCGTAGGTAAAGATTCCGTGTTCCACTAGTCCTCCCTCAGGTACGAGATGTGGCCGCCGTCGACGAGCAATGTCTGTCCGGTGATCCACTCCGTTTCCGGCAGGCAGAAGAAGATGACTGTCGCGGCGATATCTTCCGCGCGTCCCAACCGTCCGACCGGGATTTTTTCGTTCCAGATCCGCGCGACCGGGGAATCGCCCTCCTGCTCGGCCCCGGGACGATCGACAACGGCGCCGGGCGCGATGCAGTTGGCGTTGATGCCATGCCGGCCCAGTTCGAACGCCATCGCCCGTGTCATCGCCTGGATACCGCCCTTCGCCATGTCGTAGACCATCGTTTGCTTGTGAGCAGCGTACACGCCGATGGTGCTGATGTTGACGATGCGGCCCCGGATGCCGTTGGCGATCATCGCCCGGCTCAGGTGCTGGCTGAGGATGAAGGGAGCGCGCATGTTCGTGTTCACCTGCTCGTCCCACTGCGCGTCGGAGACCTCGGTGAAATGCTGCCCGATGCTCATGCCCGCGTTGTTCACGAGGATGTCGAATGGTCCGGCCATCTCCAGCGCTGTCGTCGCGAGGTCATGCGTGGCTTCGACCGATGACAGGTCGGCCGGTGCGCCCCAGACCTCGACGCCGAGCGCCCGGATCTCCTCGATCGTGCGATCGACGTCCTCCTGCTTCCGTCCGTGGACGAAGACGCTCGCGCCCTCGCGCGCGAGCCATTCGGCGGTTGTCCGCCCGAGCCCACGCGTGCTCCCGGTCACCAGCGCGCGCTTGCCGGCCAGTCGGTTGTGGAATGTTCCGGTCGGGCGACGGGATTCCCGTGACGACGGGCTTTCTGCCATAAGGTGTTCCTCCTGCAGGTCACGTGCATCAAAAGCAAGGCACCCTGGCAGGTGCCTCCTGGCGGTTTGGACGTTGTTGTCAACGGGAATCATTCCCCGACCATCGGACTTCCACAAGTCCCGGGCGAGAGCATGGCTGTGTGGCCAGCCCAACAAGGAGACCGTGGAGACGCAGGACGTGAGATGTATGGATCAGGCCGGAGTAAACCTGTCCCGAAGGTCATTGAGACTGGACATCAGTGTCATAGCGGAGACCAAGGAAGCTTCGAGTATCTCGTCGATGGCGCGGGCATCGAGGTCGAGATCGTAGTCCGCCTGGTTCCGGGCCATCCGGAGGGCCTGCAAAATGGCTGCTGCGCCGGGATCGATTGCGGCGATCAGGTTCTTGACCGCCTGATGCTCTCTTGCCAGCCTGTGCCGGTTGAATCCCAGATGCTCTTCACAGAACTGTCGATATTCGAGGTAGACCCCGTAGTAGAGTCGACCGATTCTCGTTCGCGTTGCTGCTTCGCCCGGTATGCTTCGAAGCTCACGCTCCAGATCGATAAAGAGGCGTCCCTGCATTACCGGCCTGTCGCCTCACTTGACCTTCGCCGGAGGAGCACGGTGACGGCATCCAGATCGTAATCGGGGTTGTCATTCATCCATCGCACCAGCTGGAGGTATCGATCCTCGAATTCGTCGGGCGGGAAGTCAGCGTAGATGGATACGGTGAGAGGCGGGTCCCAGTCATCATACTGGCGCGTGCTCAGCGTGATGACCGGAGCCCCGAACATGTGGCGCGCATGCTCCTGAAGGCGTTCGACAAAGCGTGCTGTCCGGGGGTGCTCCCGGAGCACTTTTTCCACCGTCGCGCGGTCGTCCGGGTCGGTTGGGAAGAGTTCCTTGAGGGCGACCATCGGGGTTCCTCCTTGTCGCATAATCGTCCTCATTCTACCCGGTGACACTCGTTATCCCTTCAGCGCGCCCGCCGTCAGGCCGGACTCCAGCCGCCGTTGGAAGATCACGTAGACGATCAGCGTCGGCACCATCGTGATCGTCATCGCCGCAAACAACGCGCCGTAATCGTTCTGGTACCCCTGCTGGATC
>DATGPC010000423.1:0-15987 GCA_035305265.1 Thermomicrobiales bacterium
ATCGCCGCGGCGAAGGCCGGGAAGCACATCCTCTCGGTGAAACCCCTCGCCCGGACGCTGGAAGAAGCGACCGGGATCCTGAACGCGGTGCGAGAGGCGGGCGTGACGTTCATCCCGGCCGAGACGCGGTTGCGGGATTCCGCCCTGAACCAGTACCTGCACGACCTTGTGACGTCCGGGAAGCTGGGAACGCTGGTCTCCGGCAATCTCATCGTCTCCGGAGGGCTGCCGACGCCGTGGCCGGGCGAAGAGCCGACCGGCGGCTGGTGGGTGGACCCACAGCGCGCGCCGGGTGGCGGGTGGATCGATCACTCGATCTACCAGATCGACCTGCTGCGATGGCTGCTCGGGGAAGAAGTGGTCTCCGTCTCCGGCCACGCGGCAAATCTCGTCCACAAGGACCTCGACGTGGAGGATTACGGCCACGCGGTAATCGAGTTCGCAGGCGGCGCGACCTTTGGCGTGGAGGACACGTGGTCCGGGCCGAAGGGTGCCTGGCGAAACGAGCTGTCCCTGATCGGAACGGAGGGCGCGGTGAGCGTCGACACGGCGACGGGGAAGGTCTCGACGTTCGGCGTCTCCGGGGAACAGGGGTGGACGCATGAGGAGTATCCGTCGGCGGCGCGCGACGCCATCGCCCCGTTGATCGCGGCGATCCGGGGTGAGGAGACGGTGCTAGGCACGATCGAGGATGGGTGGATCAACCTGGCGGTCTGCCGGGCGTTCTACGACGCGGCGGAGAGCAAGCGCGCGGTCACGCCGGAAGCGCTGCCAGGCGGGAGCGGTGAGAAGAGCCGATGACGCTTCGACTCCTCTGCATCGGCGCGCATCCCGACGACTGCGAGTTCAAGACCGGCGGGCTTACCGCGCTGTGGACCGGGCTTGGCCGGGAGGCACGATTCCTTTGCATGACCGACGGTTCGGCCGGACATCACGAGCAGGGTGGCCAGGTCCTGGTCGAGCGCAGACGGAACGAGGCGCGAAACGGCGCGGCGAGCGTTGGCGCGGATTCCGTCATGCTCGGGAATCCGGACGGATGCCTGATGCCAACGCTGGAGAACCGTGAGCGGTTGATCACGGAGATCCGGACCTACCAGCCGGATGTGATCGTTGCCCCACGGACGAACGACTACCATCCCGATCATCGGTACACCGCCATCCTGGTGCAGGACGCGTGCTACATGATGATGGTGCCGAACATCGTGCCGCTGGTCCCCGTGTTGAAGAAGAACCCGGTCGTCCTGCTGATGTCGGACCGGTTCACCAACCCGCCGTTCGAACCTGACCTGGTGTTCGATCTCGACAGCGTGATCGAGCGAAAGATCGACGCGGGCCTCCAGCACATCAGCCAGGTCCAGGAATGGCTGCCGCACATCGGTGGCTATGCCGGAGAGCTGCCCGAACCGGGGCCGGAGCGAGACCGGTATCTTCGGAGCCGCGAGTCGGGGAAAGCGATTGCCGAAGCGGACCGGTTCCGGGATCACCTCATCGCCCGGTACGGGGAGGAACGGGGCCGCTCCGTCCGGCATGCGGAGGCGTTCGCGGTCTCCGAGTATGCCGCGCCGCTGACCGACTCCCTGGCGAAGGAGCTGTTCCCGTTCTAGGGCAGGTGTTAATGAACGACCCTGCTCCATCTATCAACCTCCGGTCGATCGGGCCGACATTCCTGCGGAAGTACGGCCCCTACAATGAGCGCTGCTTCTGGTAATCGCTCCGAAGACGTTCCCTGGGGAAACGTACCTGCGCCAAGTATCACCTCACGGGCACATGGACGGACCTCATTACGACACGTGAAGCAGTCATCAAAGAAACAGCCCCGGGAGGAATCCTCCCGGGGCTGTCCTGTGTCTCAGGCCTGTGTGGCAGTCGCGATTACTCGCCGCTGACCGGCTTGAGGTCACCCGTGTACATGAGCATGGTCGGGATCGGATCGGCGTACGGGCTGTTCTGCCAGATCACGTCGTCATCCGCCGGCCAGGACTCCACGCGGACACCCTCGAGGGCCGCGTTGTTGCCGTAACGCTCGAAGAGCGGCACGATCGGGAGCAGCTCGTTGAAGACCTGCGCGATCGTGGTCACGTCCTCACGCTGCGCGTTGAGGTCGAGGCCCTCGGCCGACGCAACCGTCAGCTGATCGAGATCGACCTCGCCGGCAACTTCGGTCTCCTGCACCAGCGGGAAGGCGATACCCTGGCCGCCGTCGTTGATCGCCTGGGTGTTGTGCGTGTAGAACGCCTGGGCGAACGAGTAGTGCGGATGCGGGTTCGCGGAGGATCCCCAACCGCGGATCGCGATGTCGAAGTTGCCCTGGTTGACGTCGATCGGCTGCTGCGTGTGCGTGACGGCGCGCGGCTCGATCTGGATGCCGAAGGTCGTCAGCTGCTCGGCAGCGTCCTGACCGGCGGCCGACCAGTCAGCGAACTCGGCCGGGAAGAGCAGCTCGTAAACCGCTTGCTCGCCGTCCGGCTTCAGCCAGACATCGCCGTCCTTGCTCCAGCCGGCTTCCTCGAGCAGGGCCGCCGCAGCTTCCGGATCGTAGGCGTACTGGTTGAGGCCGCTGATGGCATCCTCTTCCAGCCACTGCGTCACGAGGTTATCGCTCATGCCGGTCATGTACTGCTGGGCAATACCGGACTCGCCGAGGGCGATCGTGCCGTTCTGGGCGCGGTCGATCGCCATCGCCTGGCGGACGCGCTTGTCCTGCAGCTCGGGCCACTTCGCGTAGTTGATGTAGAGCGCCGGGCCGGAGTAGACCGGCGGGCGGACGACGCGGATGCCGTTCTCGGCCATCTGGTTCTCGGTGGCGACCGAGAAGCCGTGCGTCGCGTAGTCGATGTCACCGGAGAGCACGACCGCGGAGATGGTGTCGGTCTCGCCGTTGTAGTTGACGATGCGATCGAAGAGGACCTGGTCGGCGTTCCAGGCCTTGTCGTTCTTGACGAGCGTCATCTGCGCATTGGTGATGCTGCTGACGTCGATCTTGAACGGGCCGGAGACCGGGTAGTCACCCTCGGGGCGGAACTGCGTGAACTGGTCCAGCAGCTGCTTGCCTTCCGGATCGTCAAGCGTCTTGCCGCCCTGGAAGAGATCACGCGCCTGCTGGGCCCACTCGCCGTAAACCGACGACGGGCGCGGGTACGCAACGCGGATGACGTAGCGCTCGACCTCGGTCGAGGGCAGGCTCATGTGGCAATGAACGGTGTAGTCATCGACGGCGACGACGTCGTCGAGGTACTTCCACTCGGTCTGGGACATGAGGCGGCGGATCCAGAGGGTATCCACCACGTCCTGCGCGGTGATCGGAGTGTCGTCCGACCACATGGCGCCTTCGCGGAGCTTGATCTCGAAGGTGTCGGCGTTCGGATCGATGCCGCCGGCAGCCGGGGAGGCGCTGGCGTCAGCGGCCGGGGACGCGCTGGCGCCGGAGCCCGTGCTGATGAAGCCCCACTCGGTGGCGAGGAGCGGCAGCCACTCACCGGTGCCCCAGTAGTACAGGGCCAGCGGCTGAAGGATCAGCTCGCCATAGACGGTGCCGCCGGCGATCGGGGTGAGGATCGCGTTCGTGACAAAGCTGTTGAAGTGTCCGCCAGCTCCGGGATCGAGATACGGGTAGGCGGCGTGATATTCCGCGGCACCGTCCTGCGCCATCACCGCGCGGCCGAATCCAGCCGGAAGCGGACCGCCCGCAAGCATGGCCGCCGCAAAGCCGGCACCACTGGTGCCAAGAAAACGACGTCGGGACATTGAACGAGTCATTTCAGAGAGCCCTTTCACCTGAGTCGAACCGATAACCGCATTTGCTGTGGCGAACCGCTCCTCCGGTATCCCGGCGCGGGTCCTTCATGTGCCGGCAACCCCGTTGCCTGCGCCCCTGTTCCGGATATTCCCGGCCTCATTGCCGAGTCCGAACCTTTGGTTTTTCTGACCGCGATTATGATAAACCTTTTTCGCCCCGGACGCCCGTATTCTGTCGGCAATCGGCATGCGATTTTGTGATCGACTACCCGACCGGGCGCTTCTCGCGCGCGAGGGCGTCGGTCACCTCCAGGTTTCGCCCATCGCCGCCCCGCTCAATGTCACGGAAGACCGCGTGGCAGGCAACCTGGCGCCCCTTCCCCACGTCCGCCAGCGGTGGCATCTCGACGTCGCACGTGCCCTCGATCCAGTACGGGCAGCGGGGGTGGAAGACACACCCGCCCGGCAGGTTGTTGAGATTCGGGATATCGAGGCTGCGGAGCTGGAGCTTCTCCTTGGATCGGGTGATATCCGGGTCGGCCTCCGGGATGGCGGCGGCAAGGGCCCTGGTGTAGGGGTGAAGGCCACGGGCGATGACGCCCGGTGTCGCGCCCTCCTCGATCATCTTGCCGACGTACATGACGCCGACCTTGCCTTCCCACGCAAAGTACTTCACCACGGCGAGGTCGTGGGTGATGAACAGGAAGGTGACGCCCAGCTCGTTTCGGAGCTTCAGCATCGTGTTGAGCAGGCTGACGCGGATCGAGACGTCGACCATCGAGACCGACTCGTCGGCGATGATGACCTTCGGGTTGAGGGTCATGGCGCGCGCGATCGAGATTCGCTGCCGCTGGCCGCCGGAGAGCTGGTGCGGGTACTTGTCGATGAAGTTCTCGACCGGGCGGCAATCGACGAGCTCGAGGAGCTCGCCGGCACGTTTCGTCGCTTCGGCGCGGTTCTTCACGAGCTTGTGCTTGAGCAGCGGCGCCCGCAGCATGTCGCCGATGGTCTGGACCGGGTTCAGCGATGCATAGGGGTCCTGATGGATGATCTGGACGTCCTTGCGGTAGACGCTGAACTCCTTCTTGGACATCTCGTAGATGTTCTTGCCCTTGTAGAGCACCTGGCCGCGCGTCGGCTTCAGCATGCCGGCGGCCATGCGAGCGACGGTCGTCTTGCCGCTGCCGCTCTCGCCGACGAGGCAGAGGATGTCGCCCTGGTGGAGCTCGATATTGACGTCGTCAACGGCGGTGATCTTGCCGCCCTTGGTGTCGAACTCCCGGGTGAGGCGCCTGAGGGACATCACGGGCTCGCCGCGTGATGCCTGGTTCGTTGTTTCGCTGGTTGCGGTTTCCATGTCTTGATGCTCCTGCGGCGTCCATCGACGCTGACGGCTCCGTACCGCCGCACCGTGTGTGCGGCGGTACGGGTGTTCTGTGTCAGGCGGTCGTCTCGGCGACGTCCATCCGCTCCCACACTGTCTGGTCAAGCGAGACTTTGTCGTGGTGATGACAGGCGGCGAGGTGGCGACCGCCGACGTCGATCAGCGGCGGGTTGACCTTCGTGCAAACATCGGTGGCATACGGGCACCGCGGGTGGAACGGGCAGCCGTCCGGGATGGCGGCGAGGTTCGGGGTCGAGCCCGGGATCGCCGTCAACGGCGTGAACTCCTCGCCCTGGATCGGCGGCACGGCATTGAGCAGCCCCACGCTGTACGGGTGCTTCGGATCGTAGAAAACGTCGCGGACGTGCCCGTACTCGACGATCTGGCCGGCGTACATGGTCGAGACCCGGTCGGCCAGCTCGGCGGCGAGCGAAAGGTCGTGCGAGACGAAGATCATCGTGAAATCGAGCTCGTCGCGGAGCGTGCGGATGACGTCGATGATGGCGCGCTGGGTGATGATGTCGAGCGCCGTGGTCGGCTCGTCGAGAATGATGAGCTGCGGGTCGAGCAGCAGGCAGAGCGCGATGGAAACGCGCTGGCGCATGCCGCCGGAGAGCTCGTGCGGATAGGCGTTGTAGACGCGGTCCGGATCGAGCTGGACCTTCCGGAAGAGATCGAGCGACTTCTCCCTGATCGCCTTGTCGTCCTTCCAGCCGTGCGCCTTCGCGGTCTCATGGAAAGTGTCCTTCACGCGCATGACAGGGTTGAGCGAGCTCTGCGCGGCCTGGAAGGTCATCGCGCACTCGCTCCAGCGGAAGGCGCGGAACTCCTTGTCCGAGATCTTCAGCAGGTCGACCTGGCGCCCGTCGGCGTAGGTGTACATGATCCGGCCCTGCGTGATGCGGGCGTTGCGCGGGAGCATCCTGAGGATGCCGAAACCGAGCGTCGACTTACCGGACCCACTCTCGCCGATGAGGGCGACAGCCTCGCCCTGGCGGATCTCCATGGTGGCGCCGCGCACGGCCTGGATCCACCCGAAGGGGGTCTTGTACTCGATCCAGACATCCTCGACCGAGAGCACGACCGGCGCGGTCGAGGCGGCCGTGCCGCGCATGCTCGCCTTGTCGTTGCCGGCAGGCTGATCGGCGCGGGCGGTTGCGTTGTCCATCTGTGTATCCCTGTTTCGTGCGTCGCGAGCCATGTCCCTACACCTCCCGGAGACGCGGATTGAAGACGTCTTCGAGCGAGCGGGCGACCAGCGTCAGCGACCACAGCAGCATGACGATCATGAAGATCGGCGACGCCAGCGACATGATGCCGTCCGGCGAGAACATGGCGCCCTGGCGATAGGCCTCCTGGATCATCAGGCCCCAGTTATCGCCGGAGAGCGAGACGAGCCCGAGGAAGTAGAGAATGACCTGGCCGTAGATGGCGCTCGTCATCGCGAACACGAAGTTGATGATGATGTAGCTGGCCATATTCGGCAGCACTTCGCGGAAGAGGATGCGGGGCATACCGAGATCGAGCATCCTCGCGGCCTCGACGAACTCGCGCTCGCGCAACGAGAGCACCTGGGACCGTACCGCCAGCAGCAGCGTCGGCCAGCCGGTCGCGGCGAGGATGATCGCGAGCAGGATCGGGCTGTCGAGCCGGACGAAGGCCGCCAGCACGCTGAGCAGGATGATCTGCGGGACGGTCAGGACGACGTCCGTGATCGTCAGGATCACAGTATCGAGCTTGCCACCGATGAGCGCGGCCAGCGCGCCGAACGTCACGGCGATAAAGGTCGACACGACAGCGGCGATCGTCGCGACGATGATCAGGCTGCGGCCGCCATGGACGATCTGGTGGAAGATGTCACGTCCGCGATAGTCGAACCCGAGCGGGTGTTCCCAGCTCGGCCCGGCGTAGACATTGGCGACCTGTGTCCGGTTCGGCCCCGTCATGAAAAGCGGACCGATGAAGGAGAGCAGGACGATAAGGGCAAGGATGACGATGCCGAGCGTCCCCATCTTGTTCCGCGAGACGAACCGGCGCCAGAAGCTCGGCACCTCGGTGCGAAGCTCCGGTTTGGGTGGGGGAAGCGGTGTTTGACCGGTATTGACCGTTGCCTCTGCCATGTCGAGTTACCCCTTGGAACGAATGCGCGGGTCAAGCCGGCTGTAGAGAAGATCGGCTATCAGGTTCGCGAGAACGACCGAGATCGTGACCATCAGGAAGATGCCCTGCAAGGTTGGGTAGTCACGCTGCTGGATCGACTCGAAGAGCCGCTGACCGATGCCCTGGTACTGGAAGATCGGCTCGACAAGCAGCGAACCACCGACCACGAACCCGATCTCGATCGTGAGACGCGTGAAGAGCGGGAGAACAGCGTTCCGGCCGACATAGAAGAAGAGGATGCGCGATTCGGGGATTCCCCTGGCCCTGGCGGCGCTGACGTGATCCTCCTCCAGCGTCGAAATGGTGGAGCTCTTCATGAGGAGCATCCAACCTCCGATCGTGGTGAGGACGTAGACGCTGATGGGCAGGATGGCGTGATATAAGGCATCCGCTATAAACGCGAAACTTAACTCGACAGGTTGGCCACTACTGACAGAGCCTCGCATCTCGGTATAGGGGATGAGGTCCATCTGCACGCCAAAGAGGACGATCACGAGGATGGCGAGCAGGTAATTGGGGACCGAGTTGCCGATCGAAGCGAGCGTGCTGAGGACAGCGTCGAATTTCGAGCCGCGCCGGTAGGCCATCATCATGCCGATGAGGCTGCCGAGCGTGAACGAAATGATGAGGGCCGTGCCAACGCTGAAGATCGTCCACCAGATACGCGAGTTGATGATGCTCAGGACGGTGGTACCGGGGACGACGAGCGACATGCCGAGGTCGAACCGGGCGAGGTTCTTCAGGTAGTCGAGGTACTGCAGCATCAACGGCTGATCGGTATCGATCGCGAAGAGCGCCCGCGCCTGGTTCGCTGCGTCCTCGTAGGAGTAGCCGTACTGGGTGATCTGCTGGTTGATATAGACCTCGATCGGGTTCCCCGGCAGCAGGCGGACGAGGAAAAAGATGAGCGACGAGACGAAGAAGATCGTCAGGAACGCCCGGAAAATCCGCCGCAGCAGGAAGTTCTGGAAGATCGATTTGACCCGGCTGGTGCGGACTGCATCCTCGTGGACTTCCACGGGAGCTGCCGCCTGCGGAATCGCGGAAACCATGTCGTGACCCTTCAATCAAACCAAACGAGACGAAGAGGACCTCTGCGTCGCCCCGGACTATGTCACTCCGGGGACTCTGTCCCTTACAGGTATGCAGTATTCAAACATTTCGCCGCAACCAGACGGCGTCACGCCTTCATACGCTTCCTGACGCGTCCCAAAGAAAAATCGGGTGGATTCCCAGCACCACCCTTGCCGATGTATGGGCCCAATTTCATTCCCCGTGCATGATCTGTCAAACCGCAAATATGAATGGACGCACGGACGGTAGACACCGCATGACTCACCTATCTCCGGCGACAATGGCCCTTACTGGCTTCATCCTGCCGGCCAGATATGGCGAGCCCCAGCCATGATGTGGCCGGGGCTCGCGTCATTCCAGGGTGTTATCCAATAACCGTATCAGGCTCCGGCGACCACCGGGACCTTCTTGTGGGTCCGGGCGGACTCCATCGCCTTCAGGGCAACCTCGACGGCGCGGAGACCATCCTCACCGGTGACCGGGACGTCGGTATCGTTCCGGACGGCGTCGATGAAGGCAGCGACCATCTCCGGGTCACCGGAGGTTTCGACCGACTTCCAGGCGAAGCTCGGCCCCTTCGTTTCGGCCATCTCGTAATTGTTGTTGAAGGCGTCGGCGAAGAGCACGCCCTTCTCACCGATGACGTCGATCGTCACGCCACCCCAAATCGGCCAGTTCTTCGGCCGCGACCAGCTGGTATCGAGGCTGACCGGCACGCCGTTGCTCATGCGGAACATGAGGAGGCCGGTGTCATCGCTCTCGTTACCGGCGAGGCGGTTGCCGGATTCGGCGTAGACCTCGGTCACCTCGGCGTCGTAGATCCAGCGGAGGACGTCGACGACGTGAACGGTGTGGTCGATGATGGCGCCGCCACCGGAGAGCGAGGCGTCGACGAACCAGCCGCCCGGGTTCGTGCCGGGGTTGCGCGCGGCGATAGTCAGCGTCTCACCGACCATGCCGCCCCGGATCGCGTCACGCAGGCCGGCGATGGCGGCGTTGAAGCGGACCGGGAAGGCGGTCATGAGCTTGACGCCGTGCTGCTTGCAGGCGTCGATCATTGCCTGGGCATCTTCGACGGTCGTGGCAAGCGGCTTCTCGCAGAGAACGTGCTTGCCTGCCTCAGCAGCGGCGATCGTCATCTCCTTATGCCGGACATTCTCCGAACAGACGATGACGGCGTCGATATCGTCGCGCTTTACGGCTTCCCGATAATCCGAGAGCCACTCCCCTCCGAATCGCTCGGTCATCGCCTTGCCGCGGGTCTCGTCCTCGTCCGCGATGGCGACGATCTCGGCGCCCGGCATTTGGGTGAGGGCGGCGGCGTAGGATGCGGCGTGCATGTGGGCGAAGCTCAGCATCGCCACCCGGACAGTTTTCTGTGTCTGTTCCATCTTGGTGCTCCGTAGAGCGATCCCCGGGATCGCCCGGCCGGCCACGAGGGCCGTCCCTACAAGGTCGGTCGTCGTGAATCAGGCGTCGGCGACGGTGCCATCTTCATTGAAGAAGATCGGCCGGTTCTCGCGCATCGAATCAAGGACGGCGTTGGCGACCGCGAGGGTCTTGCGTGCCTCATCACCGTCGACCGGGACAGGCGTACCGGTGCGCAGGCAGTCGATGAAGACGAGCAGCTCGCGCAGGTGCGGCGGCTCGTTCGTCGGGCGCATGTAGGTGAACGCCTTGCTCTGCTGGCCGATGCCTTCGTACTCGACGCCGGTGCTGGGCTCGAAGGTGAGCGTGGCGCTGTCGAAGCTGCTGTGGCGAAGCATGCCGTCGGAGCCGGCAACCTCGATAGAGGTCCGGAAGGCAGAGTGAGCCCAGCTCGCCTCGCAGTGGGCGATGACGCCGTTGCGGAAGCGGAGGGAGGCGATGGCATGGTCGCGCTTCGTGTGCCACTCCGTGAAGCTGAGTCCGTGGGCGTAGAGACGCTCGACCTCGCCGAAGTACCAGCGGAAGGTATCGATCTCGTGGATCATGAGATCGAGGACGACACCGCCGCTCTTTTCGACGTCGGCGAACCAGGGCGAGCGCTCCATGACCGGCGGATTGAGGCGGGAGCCGCGAACCATCGCGACATCGCCGAGCGCGCCGGCATCGATCTCTTCCTTGATGCGCATGTACTCGGAGAAGAAGCGCACGACGTGGCCAACCATGAGGGTGACGCCGGCCTCTTCACATGCGCGGACCATCGCCTCGGCGTCCTCGTTGGTGCGGGCGATCGGTTTCTCGCAGAAGACGTGCTTGCGATACTCCGCGGCCTTCTCGACGCCCATGCGGTGGAGGCCGGTCGGCAGCGCGATGAGGGCGACATCGACATCGTCGGAGGCGAACGCCTCGTCCATCTCGGCCGTCACCTTGCCGCCGATGTCGTCCGCGAGCTTCTGGGCCCGATCGGTATCGAGGTCGACAAGCCACGTGACTTCGGCTTCGGGAGACGAGGCAAGGTTGCGTGCGTGGGTCCCGCCCATGCCGCCCGTGCCGACGATCGCGAAGCGAACCGGCCGCGAGGCAAGCTCCTCAGCGGTGGCCGGACGGCGCCCGGTCTGTGATCCAGTGGTCATGATTACCCCTTCACCCCTCTTGCGGGGTCACTGATCATGGTCGCGGCGCCCGCCGTTGGGCGCCCTTTCATGGCAGCGTACGACCCGGAGCGCATCCGGGCAACATTCCTCCGCGAGATTGCGGCGAGGCCTCCGACACATCGGGTGTCACGGCGACGAGTCATGAGGTCGGGCGGCCCGACTGGTTCTCATAATTACGGAAGACCATGCCGTGGGAGCGCAGGAAACCGAAGCGCTCGTAATACGGCTGGAGATCCGGATCGCACATGAGATCGATCATGTAGAAATCGCGCAGGTGCTCGAGCATCCGACGGACAAGCTCCGCGCCGATACCCTGTCCCTGATAATCCGGCAGGACTTCGAGGTGCGGGATGTAGGCGGCCAGCACCTGGTCCGTGATCGCGGTGATGAAGCCAACCACGTTGCCGGTCTCCTCGTCCCGCGCCAGGACGACGGCGTCACTGCCATGGAGCAGGCGCTGATGCGTGGCGGCGTCTGGCGGGTTCGGCCAGCCGACAAAAAATCCCTCCAGATGCCCGGGCTCGACGCCGGTGATGTCAGTTGAATAGACGATATTCATCAATATTCCTCTCGTTCTACCTGTCAATCAGCGAAACCGGAAACGCATGTATACCGCGCGCGTTTCTTGCCCGATGACGGAGTGTCCCCTATACTGCCGGTGTTCAGCCAAGTGATGGATCTGTGAGCGCGTTGGGGAAAGTGTCCCCGAACGTGATTCGCGGTTCCGACAATTTCATGGATGCGGTCGCCGACGTGCGGCCCGCTCGCGGGAGGAAGGGAGACATGATGCTTCGTCGTTCCCTCAGGATGGTCGTCGCGGTGCTCGCGATGATGCTCGTTGTCGCGCCCAGCGCCTCAGCGCAGAACCGCTACTCGATCGCGACCGGCGGCACCGGTGGCGTGTACTACCCGTACGGCGGCTCGCTGGCATCCGTGCTGTCGGATGGCGTCGAGGACGCCGATTTCACCGCCGAGGTGACCTCGGCCTCCGTCGACAACATGTACCTGATCGAGGACGGAGGTGCGGACCTCGCATTCGTCCTCTCCGACACGGCCTACGATGCCTCGCAGGGCAACGCGCCGTTCGAAAACCCGATCAACGCCGCCTCGCTGGTGACGCTGTACGACAACTACACGCAGATCGTGGTGAAGGCGGACAGCGGCATCGAAACCATCGCCGACCTGGCCGGCAAGACGGTCTCCGTCGGCTCACCGGGCTCCGGCACCGAGGTGATCGCTCTGCGCGTGCTCGAAGCGGCCGGACTCAACCCGGACGAGGACATCACCAAGCAGCAGCTGGGCGTGGCGGAATCCGCCGCGGCGATGAAGGACGGCAACGTCGACGCCTTCTTCTGGTCGGGCGGCCTGCCGACCTCGGCGATCACCGACCTCGGCGTGACGCCGAACATGAACATCAAGCTCCTGTCGAGCGAAGAGGTTTACGACACGCTGACCTCTACCTACGGCGAGTTCTACAACCTCGGCACGATCCCGGCCGGCACCTACGAGGGGCAGGACGAGGATGTCTCCGTCATCACCGTGCCGAACGTGCTCGTGGTGAACGCTGATATGGACGAGCAGCTCGCGTACGACATCGTGAAGACGATGTTCGAGAACCAAGAAACGCTGGCAGCCGGACATCCGGAAGCACGCAACCTCGCGCTCGAAACGGCGTACTGCTCGGCGGCGCTGCCATACCATCCGGGCGCGGTGCGCTACCTCGAGGAGCAGGGCATCGCGGAAGGCACCTGCGGTGGCGGCGACGAGGCCTCGCCTGAAGCCACGCCGGCCAGCTAACCGGCATGACCGTCAATGGGGACGGCCGCTCGTATCGGGGCGGCCGTTTCCTTGCCAGGGATCCCGATGCTGATGCGAGCGGTGTTGGGCGCCATCCTTGCCAGCCTCATGCTGGTCATGGCCCTGCTGCAACCGGTGTCGCTGCTCCGGGTTGAAACGGGCGACGGCGAGCTGGTGATCTGCGCGCGCGTGGATGCCGATACGCCGGTGACGCTCACGTTCACCCATTCGATGTTCGGCGGGTTCGTCCGCGAAACATACACCGTCGATGACGAGCGACTGGTCCGGCAACAGATCGTGACGGAGAACGCCGCCGCTGCCGAGTACTACGCAACCGATGGGCGGGTCGCATCGGTCCCGGACGGATACGAGGTCCTTGCCGGGCCGTTCTCCACCGACGAGCTGGTGGTCCGCGTCGACGGGATCGGGAACCATCAGCTGACCGCCGGCGAGACGAACTGGCGGATGTACGAGATCTTCAGGGAACCGGCGCAGGTTCGCATTTCCGGCGACAGCACACCACGCATCCGTGTCCCGGATGCCTGTCTCTCTCGCGGAGCGAATCCCGCCACAAAGGGTTTGATTGTATGACCGACGAGCGGAAGCAGCCGGCACCGGACGACCAGGTTGTCGACGGGGCCGACATGGCATCGGATGAGGAGACGCTGGACACCGTCGCCCTCATCGAGGAGTTCGAAGCGGAAAGCCCGGTCCGTGATTATCGGGGGCCGCTCGCGCTCGTCTTCGGATTGATCGCGGTCGGGCTGTCGGCCTACGCGCTCTATGCGACGCAGGCGACGATCACGACGCAGATCTACCGCACATCGTTCCTGGGCATCGCGCTCGCCCTGACGTTCGTGCTCTATCCGTGGCGCCGCGGCGGAAGCCGGAACCTCAACGTCATCGATGTCGTGCTGGCGATCGCCTCAATCGTGACCGCGGCCTACCCCATCCTCGAGTTCGACACGTTCATCTATCGCGCGGCACGCCCGAACGACACGGACGTGATCATGGGGTGGATCACGATCCTGCTGATCCTGGAAGCCACCCGGCGTACGGTTGGCTGGATCCTGCCGGCGTTCGCCGTCGGACTCCTCGGCTATCTCCACTGGGGGTACCTGCTTCCAGGCGACTGGGGGCATCGCGGTTATGACTGGGACCGCATCGCCGGAACGATGTACATCTCGCTGGAGGGGATCTACGGCACGGCGCTCGACGTCGCGGCGACGTACATCGTCCTCTTCACGATCTACGGCGCGGTGCTCGAATTCTCCGGCGCCGGCAAGTTCTTCCTCGACTTCTCGTTCGCGGCGACGGGCCGCAAAGCATCCGGCGCCGGGCGAACGAGCACCATCGCCGGCTTCCTGCTCGGCACGGTGTCGGGCAGCGGCGTGGCGACGACGGTGACGCTCGGATCCGTCGCCTGGCCGATGCTCAGGAAAGCCGGGTACAGCCGGGAATCCGCCGGCGGGGTGCTCTCGGCGGGCGGCATCGGCGCGATCCTGTCGCCACCGACGCTCGGCGCGGCGGCGTTCCTTATCGCGGAGTACGTCCAGATCTCGTACCTGGAAGTGCTCAAGATGGCGACGATCCCGACGATCCTCTACTACCTCTGCATCTTCCTCATGATCGAGCTGGACTCGCGGAAGATGAACACGAAGGCCGTGATCATCGATACGCTGCCGCTGAAGACGTTGACCAAGCGGTACTGGTATCACTTCACGTCACTGATCGCGATCGTGGTGCTGATGGCGATCGGGTTCACGCCGTTCCGGGCCGTGGTGCTGGCGACGCTGCTGGCGTTCGTGCTGAGCTTCCTGCGCCGGGAGACCGCGATGACACCGTCGCGGTCCTACAACGCGCTACGGGGCGGGGCCGTGAGCACGCTCTCGGTGACGTCGACCTGCGCGACGGCGGGCTTGATCGTCGGCGTGATGACGCTGAGCGGCCTCGGGCTGAAGATGTCCGACCTGATCATCGACCTGGCGAACGACAGCCTGTTCCTCAGCGTGCTCTATACGGGGCTCGCGGTGTGGGTGCTCGGGCTGGCGGTCCCGGTGACGGCGTCGTACATCATCGCGGCGGCGATCACCGCGCCGGCGCTGATCATGATGGGCGTGCCGGACGTGGCGGTCCACATGTTCATCTTCTACTACGCGGTGCTCTCCGAGGTGTCGCCGCCGACCGCGCTGGCGCCCTTCGCGGCGGCCGCGATCACGGGCGGCAACCCGTTCAAGACGATGATGGTGACGTGGAAATACACGTTGCCGGCCTTCGTTGTTCCGTTCATGTTCACGCTGGACACGGACCACGGCATCAACCTGCTGATGCTGGGCGACACGGCGGATATCATCCTGGCGACGGTCACGGCCTGCTTCGCGATCGTGGCGCTGGTCGCCGGGGTTGGCGGCTGGATCCTCCGGCCCGCGAACCTGATCGAGCGTGGATTGCTCATCGTGGCGGCGGCGTTGCTGTTCTACCCGGACCCGATCTGGGACCTCGTCGGCCTCGCGTTCTTCGTGGCGGGCGTGATGCTCCATTGGGTCCGCGTGCGCGGGCAGAGCGGCGAGGATCCGACCCCCGCGACGGCGTAGCGCAGAACCGGACGACAGAGAAACAGGCCCGCGCCATCCAGCGCGGGCCTGTTTTTTTTCACGCAATAGCCTGCCTATGCTCCGCCTACGGCTTGTTGTAGGCGGGAAGATCCTCGGGGCCACGCTGCAACAAGACCGGGCAGGGCGACTCGCGAACCAGCTTCTCGGCAACGCTGCCAAGCGCCCAGCGCTTGTACCCGCCCTGGCCACGCGTCGTCATGACCAGGATGTCGTCCGGGTTGACGGCCCACATGATGGTGAACGGAACGGATCCTTCGAGGACCTCGGTGGTCACCTCGATGCCTTCCTTCCGGAAGATCTCGGCCTGTTCCTCGAGGTACGCCTTCGCCTGATCGCGGACGTCGTTGAGGGTGTCCTCGTAGAGCGTCGGCGACATCTGCAGCGCGGTTTCGCCCGGTTTCCGGCGGCTGCGAAGCTCCGCCTTCACATCGTGCAGGCCGACGGAGCGAATCAGATGCACTTCCAGGCCGGTGGCCCTGGCCACCTTGATCGCGCCCTCGATCGCCTTCTCCGCCCGCTCCGAGCCATCGAGCGCGACGACGATGCGAACCGGCGTCCGCGGGTGCCGTGTCAGCTCACCGACGCGGACGAGCAGGGTCGGCGTCTCGCCGTGCCGGACAACGCGATCGGCGATGCTGCCGAA
>DATGPC010000424.1:0-5845 GCA_035305265.1 Thermomicrobiales bacterium
GGCACCGGCAACGCCTGGTTCTACGGCGACCTCGCCATCACCGGCGATCGCATCGAGCGCATCGCCCCTCCGGGCACCATCGACCCCGGGTCGGCTGGTACGGTGATCGATGCCACCGGCCACGTCGTCTCCCCAGGCTTCATCGACGTCCAGTCCCACTCCATCATCCCGTTCCTGCGGGACGGAAGGTCACTGTCCAAGATCACGCAGGGTGTCACCACGGAGATACTCGGCGAGGACTGGACGCCGGCACCGGTTGGCGGGAGGAACGACTCCGCCTTTGGTCGCCGCCTCGACAGCCGGATGGACCAGGCCGACATCGATCGCTGGACGACGGAAGGTGATTCCTGGTCCCGCTTCGGCGACTGGCTCGCGGCATTCGAGAAGATGGGCCTCTCCGTCAATTTCGGCTCATTCCTCGGCGGCGGCACGGTCCGCAAGTACGGCATGGGCGAAGCCATGGGTGACGCGACGCCGGAAGCCATCGCGGAGATGCGCCGGATCGTCGCCGAGTCGATGGAGGACGGTGCCTTCGGCGTCGCCACGGCCCTGATCTACCCGCCGAACTCTTATTCGACCACGTCCGAGCTGATCGAGGTCATGGAGGTGGTTGCCGCCTACAACGGCGTGCATATCACGCACCTCCGCTCGGAGGGTGACCAGTTCCTCGAGGCCATCGACGAGCAGCTGGAGATCGCCCGGGCGACCGGCGTGATCACCGAGATCTACCACCTGAAAGCCGCCGGCCGGAAGAACTGGCCGAAGATGGAGGCGGCGATCCAGAAGATCAACGAGGCACGGGCCCGCGGCATCGACATCACCGCCGATATGTACCCCTACCCCGGCGCCGGGACCGGGCTCGCCGCCTGTGTCCCGCCGTGGGCGGCGGCCGATGGCAAGCTCTACGAGAACCTGCGCGATCCCGAGACCCGGGCGAAGATCCTCGAGGAGATGCGCACCCCGACCGGCTTCTGGGAGAACCTCGGCGAGCAGGCCACGCCGGAGGGCGTCATCCTCGCGCAGTTCTCGAACCCGGACCTCCAGAAATACCAGGGATGGCGACTGGCAGAGGTCGCGTCCGACCTCGGCATGGACTGGCACGAGACCGTCCTCTACCTCCTCGAAACCGAAGGACACAACATCTTCTCGATGTACCTCGCCATGAGCGAGGACAACATGAAGCTCCAGTTCCAGCAGGAGTGGATGCGGTTCGGCACCGATGCCGGGGGCATGGACCCGGAATGGGCGGAGCCACTCGGCCTCGTCCATCCCCGCGCGTATGGCACGTATACGCGCATTCTGGGGCGCTACGTCCGTGAGCTGGGCTGGATGACGCTGGAAGACGCCATTCGCAAGGCCAGCTCGGCGGTCGCCGACCGCCTCGGATTGCGAGACCGGGGTTTGCTGCGAGACGGCATGAAGGCGGACGTCATCGTCTTCGACCCGGACACGGTCCGGGAGAACAGCACCTACACCGCCCCGCACAAGCTCTCGACCGGTATCCGGGACGTTTTCGTCAACGGCACGCCGGTCCTGCGGGACGGAACGCATACCGGTGCCCTCCCCGGCCAGCGCGTGAACGGCCCGGGTTACAAGGGATAGCGTCATCCCTGCGATGAATACTGTCGGGTAGCCCCGGCCTCATGATGGCCGGGGTCCGGCGCCTGTTGATCCAGGCGCCTCACCGCGCAGCGGCGAACGGTGCGCAGCGGATGAATGCGTGATCGTGAGACGCACACAAGGTGCGGCGATACGAAGCACAGTCTCCGCCAATCACTCCATTCTCCGGATCGACTCCCATTTCACGTATACTCCGGGCATGATGGAGCACGACTACCGACACCTCAACCCGAATTTCGACATGGATGCCTGGCTCGACGCCGTTGACCAGCTCGCGCCCGGCAACCACAGCGCCCGCACGACCCCGGCGGACCGCCCCTTCGTTCACACGACCGGTCCGTCCGGCGAGATCGTCATCCGCCAGTGGCCGCAGGGCACGACGGAGGCGGAGATCGCCGCCCGGGCGGAGGTGCTCGACGCGATCCACGCGGCAGTCGGCGACGCCGTCCCGGCGATCGACCCGATCCCGAGCGACGCCAATGCCCGGACGATCACGGTCAAGGATCGCCTCTACACCCGTTCGGCCTACATCCCAGGCGTGCCGCTCGGTCGCTACGGCGGCTATCGTGCTCCCGACGGCCGCACGATCAATATCCCGCTGCCGGAATCGGCGAAGGCGCACGACACCATCGCCGAGGTCGCCGGCATCATCGCCCGCGCCCACGCCGCATCCGAGCCATTTGCCGCCGAGACGACGGGACTGCCGGTCCGCACGCTGGCGGCCTTCCTCGACGACGTCCGCAAGACGTGGTTCGAGCAGCGCAAGATCCTCGGCGACCGCGCCGCCGAGCAGCGCGATATCCGCCGTTGGCTCCGCTGCGGCAACCGCATCATCCCGACATCGTCCGACCTGCTCCGCAACGAGCCGGAGCTGATGTCTTCACGGGCGGTCGTCAATCATGGTGATCTCTGGCCGGTGAACGTCCTGGTCGGTGGACGCGACGACCGCGGTGTAACCGGGCTCGTCGGCTGGTCCCACATGGCTGCCGGGTCGGCGGTCATGGATATCGCCGCGCTGACGGTTCGCATGCAGGGGTGGTCGGCCGCCCTCACCGAAGCGGTGATCGATGCCTACGCCAACGAGCGCCGGCTCCTGCCGGAAGAGCGCCGCCTGATCCCGGCCGTGGCATCGCTCGATCTCGTCGCCCAACTCGCCACCTTGCTGAAGCTGGCCTATCTCGACGAAGAGATGATCAACCACCCGGCAACGTCTGTCCTCCGGAGCGGCATGAAGACGCTACTGAATTCGCTGGAAACCCTGACCGGAATCCTCGCGCCGGACATCGAGCAGACCAAACGATGGGTTCGCCGGCCCTATGAGGAGTCGGGCGCGGGCAGCTCGCGTCGGTCTCCGGCACGCTCCCCGCGCAAGGCGGGAGATCGCGGCAGTGAGTACGACGGCCGGCGGCCGTCGAAGCCACGGTCAAAACAGCGCTGATCCTGCCAGGTTGACGAGCGAGAAGAAGATCAGCAGCCCGATCCCGAACAGGGCCACGGCGAGGAAGAACGCGAGCAGCGAGATATTCGCCCGCCGGTCGGAATCGCGACGCTCACGGCGTTCCCGTGCGGTCATCTCGCGCCGGGGCGCCTCCGCCGCCGTCGCCGGGTTGCCCCAGGCGAATCCGCCAACGTAGCGGTTCATGATGTCCGCCTGGAGCTGCTCGGTCCGGATTGTCTGGTCATACCGCTTGCGCCGGATCGGGTCGGCGAGCGTCGCATAGGCGAGGTTCAGCCGTTTCGCGAGGTCCTCGGCGTGGGCCCGCTGCTCCGGACGTACCCGGTCCGGATGCCACTTCAGCATGATCGTCCGGTAAGCCTTGGTGATCTCGCGCTTGCTCGCGGTGACCGGGACATCCAGGAGCTGGTAGTAGTTGTCATCGCCGGACAACAGGCCAGCGGCGGTCTGCCAGTCATCCCGCCGTCCCGCTCCGCCAGATTGTGTCCCTTGCTGCGCCATGGCTCCGATCCCACGCGATAAAACCTTCGTGGTCACCACGCAATCATGGTGCCCGTATCACGACCGCTGTGGCAGCCGGCATCGCTACTCACTATCATACGATCAGGTAACGGCGTCAAAAACGGCTGGAGGCACGGGGGTTTCCCCACGGCCGCCGGGATCCTGTCGCCGGTGGAGCATCGATTACGTGGGGAGGGCCTGGCAGATGACCATACAGATCGTCTCGGTGCCATACCGGTATGACGACTACCTCGTCGGGCTTGGCCAGGGGCCGAAGGCCATGCTGGAACATGGCCTCGAAAAGCGACTCCGCGCCGCCGGCATGACGACCGGCGAGCCGGTTGAAGTGACCCTTCCCGACGAGGATCGAACCGACGGCCCGATCGCCGAAAACATCGGCACCCTCGGTCGCCACGTGGGCCAGGCGATCGCCACGGCGGGCGAGAACGGCGATCCGGTCCTCGTGCTCGCCGGGGACGATACCGCCACGATCGGCGTGATCTCCGGTCTCCAGCGCGCCTATGGGCCAACGTCAGCGATCGGGCTCGTCTGGATCGATGCCCATGCCGACTTCAACACGCCGGAAACGACGGTCAGCGGCATCCTCGCCGGGATGCCCGTTGCCATTCTCGCCGGGCTCGCCGGGCCGATCTGGCGCGAGGCCGCGGGCCTGCAGGCAACGATCCCGACCGATCGCATCCTCGTCGCGGGCGCCCGCGAGGTCGAGGACCGGGAAGAGATCCTGCTTCGCTCCACCGATGTACGCCTGGTCACGGCGGACGAGATTCGCGAGGGCCACGCCTTCGAGAACAGCATCGATCGACTCGCCAGCCGGGTCGACGTTATCGCGGTCAATATCGATCTCGATGTGCTGGATCCGACCCTCGTCCCGAGCGCGTCCACACCCAGCCCCAACGGGCTCACCATCAAGCAAACCGCACGGCTGCTCAAATACGTCATCTCCACCGGCAAGGTCGCGGCGATCTCCGTGACAAGCCTCAACCCCGGCGGACGCCAGCGAGGC
Organism: Thermomicrobiales bacterium; assembly: GCA_035305265.1. Lineage (GTDB taxonomy): Bacteria > Chloroflexota > Chloroflexia > Thermomicrobiales > UBA6265 > UBA6265. The sequence goes on from DATGPC010000424.1 coordinate 4,602, forward strand.
GACCGGGCCATCGAGTCCGCGCTGACCCTGCTGGAGTCGTCGCTGGGCGACTGGAAAGGATACGAGAAGACCTGATGCCTACCCTTCACGCGAACGAACATCCCCTCCTTGGCGCATTGCAGGACGCGTTTGGCGACCTCGTCGACGAAGGCGCCGTCGACATCGTCACGGTCGAGGATGATGCCGAACAGGACGCCTGCGAGGTCCAGGCGGACGAATGGACCCTCTTCATCGAGGGGTGGCCAGTCCACAACGCGTGGATCGCGCTGGATTCCGATCCCGAGGCGCCCGAGGCCTTCCGGACATCGCTCGAGGCCGCGCTCGGCGAGGGTGATATCGCGGCGCTCACCGGATTGAACCGAACGCTCAACGGGGACGTCACCCGGGCGCTGGCCGAATCCGGCGACGAGCTGTCGGCCGCGCTGGCGTCGATGATCGACGCCGACGTCGAGGACGCCTGACACAGACGCCTGACGTCATCTCCAGCCGCCCCGCTGTGGGCGGCTTTTCATTGGGCGGGGACATCGCCGCCCTGCCGCTGCATTGCCAACCGGCGAGCGAGCCCGTCATCCCGCCGAACAGGTGCCTCGCGCCCGGCCCTAGTCACTTCCTTAAGGGAACTTTCAGGATCGGTTCAGTCAGCGTTCAGGGATCGCTCCTATCATGAGAACAGTTGAAAAGCACTGATGACCTGATTCCATCCTGACACAAGCGCTTTTCGATGTCTCTCCTCCCCACCCCACGTGTGAGCGGCGGTCATCACCCCAAGATGGCCCGCCGCTCATTCGTTATCATGCCTGGGATATCATGAACGTACGAGCGACGCTGCGCCTGATAGCCAACATGATCCAGGGCTCCAGACAAACCACAGGAATCATTGCTCCGATGTCATCAACGTCCGGTCCAGACTCCGGTGAGCGAACCTATCACGTCCTCCTCGTCGAGGACGAGCCATCGATCTCGGGCTTCGTCCGTCGAGGCCTGATCTTCGAGGGATACGACGTCGAGGTCGCCGCCGACGGTCATGCCGCGCTGGCCGCGCTCCGGAACCGGCAGCCCGATGTCCTCGTGCTGGATCTCATGCTGCCTGGCGTGGATGGCATCGATATCACCCGCCGCATTCGCGCCGCCGAGGCCGCGGATGGCACCGCCCGCCTGCCGATCCTGATGCTGACGGCGCGGGACTCTGTCGCGGACCGCGTCGCCGGTCTCGATGCCGGGGCCGATGACTACCTCGTCAAGCC
>DATGPC010000425.1:0-5562 GCA_035305265.1 Thermomicrobiales bacterium
CGAGTTCGTCGATCACCTCGTGCCGCATGTCGACGATCGTCTCGTGCAGATCCTCCGCCCGCATGATGTCGCGGCGCTGCTCGTAAACGACCTTGCGCTGGTCGTTCATCACGTCGTCGAACTTGAGCAGGTTCTTCCGAATATCGAAGTTCCGCGCTTCGACCTTCTGCTGCGCCTTCTCCAGCGCCTTGTTGATCCAGGGGTGGATGATCGCCTCGCCCTCCTTCAGGCCGAGACGACGCAGCATTCCGTCCATCCGCTCGGAGCCGAAGATCCGCATCAGATCGTCTTCGAGCGAGATGAAGAACTTGGAGGCACCCGGATCGCCCTGCCGGCCCGAGCGGCCGCGGAGCTGATTGTCGATCCGGCGGCTTTCGTGACGCTCGGTACCGATCACGAACAGGCCGCCCGCGTCCTTCGCCGCCTGCCGTGCGACTGCGATCTCTTCGCGCAGTTCCGCCGCCCGCCGGTGCCATTCCTCTTCGTCGGTGATCGTCGCCAGCTCCTGACGGAGCAACATGTCGAGGTTTCCGCCGAGCTGAATGTCGGTGCCGCGGCCCGCCATGTTGGTCGCGATCGTGACGGCGCCTGGCTTGCCGGCCTGGGCGATAATGAAGGCTTCCTGCTCGTGATAGCGGGCATTCAGCACGTGGTGCGGGATCTTCTTCTTCTGCAGCAGGGCCGAGAGATGCTCGGACTTCTCGATGCTGACCGTACCCACGAGCACGGGCTGCCCGCGCCTGTAGCAGTCCTCGATCTGCTCGAGGATCGCCGCATTTTTCTCCGCCAGGGTTCGGTAGACTTCGTCGTCGTGGTCCACGCGGATGCACGGGACGTTGGTCGGGATCTCGATCACGTCGAGATGGTAGATCTCGGCGAACTCACCCGCTTCGGTCAGTGCCGTACCCGTCATGCCGGCGAGCTTCGGGTACATCCGGAAGTAGTTCTGGAAAGTGATCGACGCGAGGGTCTGGTTCTCCGTCTGGACTTCGACGCCTTCCTTCGCCTCCAGCGCCTGGTGCAGTCCATCCGAGTAGCGCCGGCCTTCCATCGCGCGGCCGGTGAACTCGTCGATGATGATCACCTTCCCGTCGCGCACGATGTAGTCGGTGTCGCGGTGGAAGAGGACATTCGCGCGCAGCGCCTGGTTCACGTGGTGGACGAGCGAAATATTGCCGATGTCGTACAGCGCGCCTTCGAGCAGGCCCGCCTGGCGCAACAACTCTTCCACGTACTCAGTGCCGGCATCGTTGAGGGTGACGGCCCGGACCTTTTCGTCCTTTTCGTAATGCTCCGGGCCCAGATGCCGGATCAGGGCGTCCACCTGACGATAGAGGTCGGAGGACGCTTCGGCCGCACCGGAGATGATCAGCGGCGTGCGTGCCTCGTCGATCAGGATACTGTCGACCTCGTCCACGATCGCGAAATTGAACGGCCGCTGGACCATGTCTTCCAGCCGGAACTTCATGTTGTCCCGGAGGTAGTCGAACCCGAACTCGTTGTTCGTGCCGTAGGTGATGTCTGCGGCGTACTGGGCGCGTCGCTCGTCGTCGGACAAGCCGTGAACGATGCAGCCGACAGAGAGGCCGAGGAAGTTGTAGATCCGGCCCATCCACTCCGCGTCGCGCGTGGCCAGATAGTCGTTGACCGTGACGACGTGCACACCCTTGCCGGAAACGGCGTTCAAATAAGCGGCGAGCGTGGCGACGAGCGTTTTGCCTTCGCCGGTCTTCATCTCGGCAATCATGCCGTTGTGAAGAACCATGCCGCCCATGAGCTGCACGTCGAAGTGCCGTTGGCCGAGCGTGCGTTTGGCCGCTTCGCGTACGGTCGCGAACGCGTCGACAAGGATAGCGTCGAGTGTCTCACCCTGATCGAGTCGTTGCCGGAGCCAATCCGTCCGTGCTCGCAGCTCGCCGTCGCTGAGAGCTTCCAGCTCGGGTTCGAGCGCGTTGATGGCGTCGACCTGCGGTTGGAGACGCTTTACGAACCGATCGTTCGCTGTACCGAAGATGCGCTTGGCGATTGCGCCCAGCATAGAAGTCCTCTGTATTGAGGCAGGGGAACGTCGCCGCAGCAGACGGTGTCGCCCACAAATAAGAGGCGGCACCCGCCGTGTCAACGAGACCTCCGGGGCCTACTCCATCGGTGACGCTCGACCGCAGCGGGGTCCTTTGCCGAGGGTGGCGGCTCGATTATAAGGCGTTCGACCCTGCGCCATGGAGGTGTGCGATGCGGATGGGTGGCTCGATCGGGATCATAGCGGCGGTGGCTCTTGCGGCGATCTCTCAGTCTCCGCTCCCGGCGCTCGCCGATGCCGACGAAGTTCTGTCGACGGTGGAGGGGCGGGAGATCCGACAGTCCGACCTCGACGCGGCGGAGCGGAGCTTCGGCGAGGCGCTGAAGCAAATGCCCGAGATCGGCAATGAAGATCCGCAGCTGGAGCGATACATCAATTTCCGCTTGATCGCCGAGGCGGCGAGAGACGCCGGGCTGGGCGACGACCCGGAGGTGCGGCGGACGATCGAGCAGATGACGGATCTCATCCTCTATCGGACGTTCCTTCAGCATCTGGTCGAAGAAGTCGCATCCGAGGAGGCACTGCGGGAGCGGTACGACGCCATGTACGACGGCGGGGAGGGGCTTCGCCAGGTGCATGCCCGGCATATTCGCGTCGACGATCGTGCGTCGGCGGAGAAAGTGATCGAGGCGCTGAACAACGGCGCGGACTTCGAGTTTCTGGCAGCCGAGCACTCCGTTGCTCCTTCGGCCGGCGATGGCGGTGATCTGGGCTTCGTAGGGCCGGGAGATCTTCCGGATCCGCTCATCGAAGCGGCTTTCTCTCTGGAGCCGGGAGAGCACACCAAGGAGCCGGTGCAAACCGACGCGGGGTGGGAAGTGATCAAGGTCGAGGCCCGTCGCTCACGCAAGGCACCGCCTTTCGACGACGCCCGAGCCGGGTTGGCGAACGAAGCGATCGAGTCGACGCTCGTCGCTCTACTTACCAAGCTGCGCGAACGCGAGGGGCTCGACACCAAGTCCCGGTCGGGCTCGAAATAGTCCGGCCGGTTCCGGTAAACTCGCACCGCGCGCGTCCGGCAGCACCCGCCCGGACGCTCCGAACAAGGAAGGTCCGCACAGATGCCGCCCCGCTCTCCGCTCGCGCCAGCCGAATTCCCTCAGATGCCCGTGATCTCCGGGGTGCGTCTCGGCGCCACCAGCGCCGGCATCAAGTATAAGGACCGGACGGATCTGCTCCTGGTTGAACTCGACCCGGGCACTACCGTGGCCGGCGTGTTGACCCGGTCTCTGACCGCCTCCGCCCCCGTCGACTGGTGCAGGATCGCGCTGCCGCGAGGCCGCGCGCGGGCCATCATCGTGAACTCCGGCAATGCCAACGCCTTCACCGGACAAGCGGGTGAGGCGACGGTCGACCGCACCGTCCGCCGCGCTGCCGAGCTCTTCGAGTGTTTGCCGGAGGAGGTGTTCGTCTCGTCCACGGGCGTGATCGGCGAGCCAATCGACCCGGGCATCATTCCCGCGGCACTCGACCGGCTGAAGGGAGCGACCAGGCCGGATGCCTGGGCCGAGGCCGCGGCGGCGATCATGACGACCGATACATTCCCGAAGGGTGTGACCCGCACGGCACAGATTGGCGAGGCGACGGTCCGGGTGAACGGGATCGTCAAGGGCTCCGGGATGATCGCCCCGGACATGGCGACGATGCTGGGCTACATCTTCACCGATGCGGCGATTCCCGCGAACGTCCTTCAGACGCTGCTGACATCCGCGACCGACCGAACGTTCAACTGCATTACCGTCGACAGCGATACGTCGACCAGCGACACCGTGCTTCTGTGCGCCACCGGCCAAGCCACTCACCGCACGGTGAGCGCCTCCACCGATCCACACCTGCAGGATTTCCGTCGTGCGCTGGACGAGGTCTGTCTCGAGCTGGCGCATCAGGTGGTGCGGGACGGGGAAGGAGCCACCAAGTTCGTCAGCATCCGGGTCGACGGCGCCGCCTCGGACCTGGCCGCCCGACGCATTGGCCTCGCCATAGCTAACTCGCCGCTGGTGAAGACGGCAATCGCTGGGGAAGACGCCAACTGGGGGCGTATCGTGATGGCTGTCGGCAAATCGGGAGAGAAGGCCGACCGTGACCGCCTGTCGATCTCGATCGGCGGCGTGCAGGTAGCCAAGGACGGCAAGGTCGTCGAGGGTTATGACGAAGAGCCGGTCGCGAGGCACATGAAGGGAAGCGAGATCGACTTTGCCGTCGATGTCGGGGTCGGGCGCGGCAGCGCCCAGATCTGGACCTGCGACCTCACGCACGGCTACATCGACATCAATGGCTCCTACCGGAGCTGAGCAACCGGGCCTCTCGGGCGATAGCTCCGCCGCGAAGCGGACGCGCCGAGGCGCGGCTCGAGCGACGCCCCGCCATCTGGAGAACGTGGCCCTTCACTATTTGCAGCGTTACTCGTCCTCGGTGGCGAGCCTGCGACGAGTCCTGATGCGGCGGGTCGTCCGCTCCGCCCAGGTGCACGGCACCGACATCGAGGAGGGGCGGGCGACGGTCGAGGCGCTGATCGAAAAGCTGCAGTCGGCTGGCTTCCTCGACGATACGCGTTTTGCGGAAGGGTCCGCGCGAGCCCTCGCCAGGCGCGGCCGCTCGATCGCGGCGATCCGTGCTACACTCGCCCGGAAGGGCGTGGCGAAGGATGTGGCCGAGGCAGCACTCGCCGATCTGTCTGCCGATCAGCCGGACCTGAACTTCACGGCGGCGGTGGCCTATGCCCGCCGCCGTCGTCTGGGTCCTTTCCGTGCCGCGGAGGAGCGCCGGGAGAGGCGCACGCGCGACCTGGCGGCGATGGCACGAGCAGGGTATCCGCTGACCCTCGCCCGGCGAGTCGTGGATGCTGCCGACGTCGAGGCGCTGCTGGAGGAGAGCGCCGGCTTCGGCTGAGCCTGTCGTGATCCTGGTCTAGTTCCGGCCCGGCCCGTCCTCGTCTCCGGCAGCTTCCGAGCCGGACGATGGCTGGGGAGGCTCGATGGCCGAAGCCGGCCCGCGTCGGTCGCTCGGCCGGATCTCCCGGGCGGTGCCTTCCATCGCCACGCGAGCGGGCGGCGCGTTGCCGCTCTTGTCCTCGCCGAAGTAGATGGTTCGATGCGGCAGGGGGAGCTGGATCCCCAACTCGTCGAAGCGCTTCTTCATGCGGCGATTGAACTCGCGGCCGACGAACCACTGCTGGATCGGCAGGGTCTTGATCCGGCACCTGACGATGACCGCCCTTTCGGTGAACTCGTTGACGCCCAACACCTCGAACGGCGGCAGGATGACTGGCCCGTATACCGGATCCTGCTCCATTTCCAGGGCGATTTCCTTCAGGACTTCGACCACCTCGTCGGTGTCCTCCCGGTAAGCCACTCCGACGTCCAGCAGGTAATAGGAGAAATCCTTCGTCAGGTTCTCGGTGGAGGTCACTTCGCTGAATGGAATGGTGTGGACGGTGCCCGCCAGATCCCGAAGCCGAATCGTCCGGATGGAAATCGCCTCGA
>DATGPC010000426.1:0-7299 GCA_035305265.1 Thermomicrobiales bacterium
CTGCACCTGGTTCCTCAACGGCGACTCCTTCCTCCAGGTCAACAAGCACGGCAAGCGCTACGTCAACGAGAAGCGCAACTACCAGGACCGCCCGATGGCCCACCTCAACTGGGACCCGAACTACGGCGACTGGACGAACCGGCTCACGTTCTACATCTATGACCAGCGCGTGCAGGAAAACTGGGGTGGAACCTTCCCGCTCCCGGCGGATCCGGAGACCGCGCCGTACGTCATCAAGGGCGACACCATCGAAGAGCTCGCCGCCGCGATCGAGGAACGCGTCGAGAGCCTCCGCGAGGTGACCGGCAACCTCTCGCTGGACGAGAACTTCGCCGCCAACCTTGTCGCCGAGGTCGAGAAGTTCAACGAGTACGCCCGAACGGGTGAGGATGCCGACTTCAAGCGCGGCTCGCTGAAGTACGACGTCACCATCCCGTACGGCCCGTACACCCCGACCGAGGAGACCGCCGAGTACCCGTCGGCCGACCAGCCGAACGCCGCCATGTACCCGCTGCGCGACGAGGGCCCGTACTACGCCTTCATCATGTCCGCCGCCGCGGTCGACACCAACGGTGGCCCGGTCATCAACCCGGACGGCCAGATCACCCGCTGGGACGGCTCCGCCATCGAGGGCCTCTACGGCGCCGGCAACTGTGTCGCGTCCCCGGGCGTCAACGCCTACTGGGGTGGCGGCATGACCCTCGGCAACGCCACCGTCTGGGGCTACCGCGCCGCGGTCCACGCGACGAACGCCCCCGAGAAGTCAGCAGAGTAGGGGACGGCCAATCCCTTCGCTGCGCTCAGGACATCGTCATCCTGAGCGCAGCGGTCTCGCGAGCACATGTACCTTGCAGCCGCGGGCAATCGCGACAATGGCTGCGTACCGCCGGACCTTGTGTCCGGCGCTCGCGTGCGGCGATGTCAGACACGACGCAGCCGTTCTTCTCCATACCGGCGTCCTGCACAACACCCGGAACGCCACATCCAGCGAGTCCATCCCATGAACCGACCACTCAGCCAGCTCATCTACGCCCGCATCCAGGACACGCCGTCCTCGCCGCGTATCGTCACCCTTCACAAGCACAACCAGTACGCCGCGGATGTAAAGGACTACGCCTTTGCCGCGAGCCCGAACGCCCGGATCATCGGCCTCGAATCCTACAAGGGCGTCTTCGTTGGCAAGGAGATCGTCGGCTATACGTGGTTTATCGGCCCGCAGCAGGCGCCATCGCCGATCTTCTTCGGCGACGCCCTCGCCGAGATCGAGCGATTCCTCTGGGACGAGATCGACCGCCAGGAAACGGCCAGCGCCGAGCTGCCGTTCCTCATCGGCGTCGAGCAGGGCGCCATCATGGCCCTCGCCGCGGCGGCCGCGGTGCCGGACCTCATCTCTGGCGTCATCGCGGTCGATGCCTCGCTGCCGGTCGTTCCCGGCTGGGAGCCACCCCTCGCGCCGCTCGACAACCTGCCCGTCCTGCTCATCGAGGATCCTGCCCGCCCGGCGCACGAATCCGTCCTCACCGGCGAACGCCTTGCGGACACCTTCACCGCCTGGGGTGCCGATGTGACCCGCGCGACCGTTCAGGACGCCTCGAACACCGTCCCGGCGGAGATCATGTCCCGATGGATGTCCGCCCGCGAGCCCCGCATCCTCCAGGTCGACAGCATCGATTGATCCGTCGATCTGCTACTCTCTTCTTGGGGGAAGACCGGCGCTGGATACAGCGCACCGAGAAGATGAGGGTTGGGTCACGATGGCGGAGCAGGAGCGGCGAGACCTCGCCCTGAAAATGGTCACGGTGCTGCCTCGCTACGGCAGCTGGGCGGTCAACATCCGCGATGTCGTTACGCCCTGGGGAAAGCTCGGCTTTCGTCAGCTCGCTATCCTCTGGGCCTTGAGGCACGAGACCATACCTCCGGACGAGCTCTCCCCAACTACGCTCGCCCGCTTTCATCGCGTTCGACCCAGTGTCGTGACCCGCGCACTGACCCGCCTCGAGGAGAGCGGCCTCATCGAGCGCGAGATGGACCGGCATGACCGCCGGCGGATCAACATCACCCTGACGGAGGCGGGTCGCGCCGCGAGCGAGCTCGTCGAGTCCTTCTACCTCGACCAGATCATCGACAGCATGGGGCATCTCGACGATCAGGAGGTCGAGGAGATCGTTCGCGCCGTCGCTCATCTGGAGGACATCATCGGGCGCCTGGAGACCGCCGGCCATGGCGCGTTTTCGGCAGAGTCTGATGAGGAACCGGTGCTTCCCGGACATGACTAACCGTCTTTTTTCGGGCCGTTTCGCCTTTTTACGTGTGCTCAACGACCCCGATCTTGAAATTTGACCCTGCTGAATTCACCCCTTAACAACAATTCAATGTTATTATCAAGTAACCAAACGTACCCGGGTCCCCATCGACAACTCGATTCAGCCATCGGCGATGAGACATGACAGACGCATCGCGACGCGACCTTGCAAGGCAAATGGTCAACATACTCCCGGCCTTTGGTCACTGGGCCAGTGGGATCCGGGATTTCCAGACGCCCTTCGGCCGCCTCGGGTCTCGACAGGTCGCCATCCTGTGGCTCCTTCGGCATAACATCATTCCGCCGGACCGCCTGTCGCCGACCCGGATTGCCGAATTCCACCATGTCCAGCCCAGCGTCGTGACGCGCGCGCTGGCAAAGCTCGAGGAGGGAGGCTTCGTCGAACGCAGTCTCGACGAGATCGATCGTCGCCGCACCCATCTCGAGCTGACCGACAAGGGCCGACAGGCCAGCGAATACGTCGAGGAGCTCTATATTCACGAGATGCTCGCCGGCATGCAGGACCTCGAGGATGAGCAGGTCGCCAACCTCGAGCGCAGCATGGAGGCCCTCTCGCAGGTTGTCGCTGTTCTCGAGGAACGTGGCATCGAGGGACGGCTCGATGCCGATCAATCCGAATGAGGCCCGCCGATCGGGGCCACAAGGGTTAACCGGAGGTATCCGCCCGATGACTGATATCGACCGACAGCGCCTTGCCGCTCGCATGGTGATCGTCTTGCCCAAGTACGGCCTCTGGGCCAACGGTTTCCGCGACGTCGTGACGCCACACGGCCGGGTCGGCTATCGCCAGTTCATCGTGCTGTGGATGCTCCGTTTCGAGGTCTTCGATGCCGGGGATGTGACCGCGACGCGTCTTGCATCCTATTTCGACGTCCAGCCCAGCGTCATGACCCGCGCGCTGGCAAAGCTCGAGCTCGGAGGCCTCATCCGCCGCACGGTCGATGAGGAAGATCGCCGTCGCTCCCGGATTGTCATCACCGATGCCGGCCGCGAGACCTGTGAATATGTCCTCGATACCATCACCCGCAGCCTCCTCAGCTCCATGTCCTTCCTCTCGGACGAACAGGCCGCCGAGCTCGAACGCAACGTCGAGATCCTCGACCAGATCGTCAATGACCTGGAGCAGCAGGATGCCGCCAACGACGACGACTGGGACATGCGCACCGGCTAACTGAGCTGGCGCCTGGTCTTGAAACGCTTCTGGGGTGTCCTGGCAGGGGAGATGTCAGGCCGCCTCGTTGGCGTGTCCGCCCTTTTGCATCCTCTGGTGAAATAGGTGTCCTCCGGCGCACGGCGCGCATTCGGCCGCGTGCCGGACTGTCCCGCGTGTACGTCAGTCGGGCAACGTATGCACTTTGTGATACCTTTCACATCTTGGGCGCACGGCTCAACAACCCTTGGCATCGACAACCGCATTGTGAGAAATGTCACCAAACGTGAGGTATATGCCCGGATTGCGTTTTCTTCACGAGATTGCTAGTGTAGAGCTTCGCAATGGTGCGACAGACAGCATGGGTCAACCTCACGGAGGCGCACATGAGCGATCTAGTCCGAGTTCCCGAGACCAGCGTATCCACCATGAGCCCACAGGCCATGGAAGTGATCAGCCACCTGTGCGAGGGTGATTGCCTCACATTCGGCACCGTCGTGAGCTGGTGTGAGGCACGGGGCGACTGTGTCCACCTCGTCACCTGTCCCAATTGCGGGGCCAAATACCAGCTTGACGAAGACGACCTTTGCGCGCTCGAGCGCTGGACCGATGCCCATGGTGACGCCCTTGTCTGTGGCGTCCGTGAAATGTCCGCCTGATCCCGGGAGTCGATCGCGCACTACCTTGCCAGGCCTGCACCCGTGACAGGCGGGGAAAAGGTCCGCGCAGCAGCGCCATCGCGCTCATGTTTCCGCACACGAAGAGGCCGGCGATGGACACTCCATCGCCGGCCTGAATCGTTGTGACCGATTGACTACGGCATCGCCGTGGCGGGGTGGAGCATCCGCGCCACCTCGTGCGCCCATGCATCGATCGCCGCCCAGTCACGCAGGTCGCTCGGCGGCATCTCGTGCAGTGGGCTCGACGGCAACCGCGTCACCGCCCGGTGCAGCATCCCCAGGTGATGCGGGTCATACCGCCCCCCGAACATCTCGGCTGCGATCGGGTGCAGCCACGGATGCTTGGACAACGCTTCCAGCAACTGGTGTCGTCCGGCCTCGATCGCCAGGCGCTCCGTCCCGACCGGACCCAGCGCGAACACCGCCACGGGTCGCGCGACCAGCGCTGTACGGAAACGCGACAGGAACGCCGGCGCATCCTTGTGCCAGTGGCCTAGATAGAACGGCGCTCCCAGGACCACCGACTGGTACCCATCCAGCGACGTCACCGATCTCATCTCGGCGACATCGACCTCGTGGCCTTCCGCGCGCAACACCTGCGCGATGGTATCCGCTACCTCGCGCGTCGAACCGTACTGCGTCGCGAAGGCAACAAGAATCGGAGAGAACATCGTGACGCTCCTCGTTGAGTCCTGGTCTGGTGCGGTGTTGCGTCGATGCGAACAACCGCCACCCGCTTGCGGGCGCAACCATCACGACTCATTTTCCCGGAGACCCCGTCACGGACGCGTCAATCTTCCTCCCGGAAACGTTGCAGGAACGTAACAACCCGCACTGGCGCCGAATCGTCCGTTTCGCCTGTCATTGCTCTGCGCGGGTTTGCGGCACCCCGATTTACGCTGATGGAGCGCTGCCCGCCAGCTCCGGCACTTCGATCTCCTCGACCTGGCCGGATGCCATCGACCGCGCCGATGCCTCCATCAGCGCCACGCTGGCGAGGTTCCGTCGCCCGGAGTTCTCCGGCTCGATGCCCGTCTCGATCGCTTCGATGAATGCCAGCACGCCCGCCGATCGGCCCCAGACCGGCATCTCGTCCAGCGCGATGTCTTTCACCTTGCCATCACGCGTGCGTACCTGCACCGCGTCGCCCTTCGTCCCGGCCGGACCGCCCTGCCGGCTTGTCCAGCGGATCAGGCCCTGCTCGCACTCCATCCGCCAGTCGCCCGCCCAGAACGTCGGCTCGTCGGAGCTGACCCAACTGCCGCGATAGCTGACGATCACGCCGTTGTCCAGCGTCACGATCATGGTCGCGGACGCCTCTTCGATGTACTTGCTCCACGCCGGATCCGTCTGTTGCACGAAAACGCTGACCGGCTCCGCGCCGCTCACCAGCCGGATCAGGTCCATGTGGTGGATGGCCATGTCGAAGAGCAGGGGATGCACGAACTGGTAGTGCCGGTGCGTTCCGGCCTCCGCGTCGTTGTCCCACTGCCGGAAGTCGATGCTGATCATCCCGAGGTCGCCCAACGCGCCCTCCCGGATCAGTTCCGCCGCCTTGCGCGGGGCAGGGTAGAACCGGTAGTTCTGGCTCACCTGGAACACCAGCCCGGTCTCCTCCGCGACCTGGACCGCCTCGATCGCTTCTTCGACTGACCCCGCCAGCGGCTTCTCGACCAGTACGTGCTTCCCGGCACGCATCGCCGTGATCGCCAGCGGCACGTGCGCCTCCATCGGCGCCGTGATCAGCACCGCGTCCGCCTCCGGCCCGCGTTCAAGCGCATCCTCCAGCGTCGCGAAGCACTGGTCCTTCTCTAGCTTCAACGCCTGTTGCGCCTTCTCCAGCGCCGGCTCGAACGCCTCCACGATCGCAACCGTCTCCACGCGGTCCGCGATCGTCTTCAATGCCGTCTTCTCCCAGTCCATGCCCCAGCCGCCAAGGCCAATATGGATCAGCTTCAGTTTCGATGTCACAGGTGCGTCCTTCTCCAATGCGTAGTAACCACGAAACGTTCCGCGCATTATCGCATCACCCTCCGGTAAGCTTGGGGCCGTACCAGAGTCCCCGTCATCCTGAGCGCAGTCGAGGGATCTTTGCGTCAGCCCGAACACCATCCCGTCCCGTCGCGGCTCATTCCCATTGCCACCGCCCCGAAAACCCGTCATCATTCCCCCGAACACACAGCAACCCATCGGGGGATGGGGCGAACGCGATTTCATGCATCAGGGATGGTTCTCATGAGCGACGGAACTACCAGGCCAGTCGGCGTCGGCATCATCGGCGCAGGCGTTATCTCCGAGGTCTACTGCAAGAACCTCTCGTCCGCCTTCGAAACGACGAAGCTCATCGGCATCGCCGACATGCTCCCCGAGCGCGCGAAAGCCCGCGCGGATGAGTTCGGCATCGAGGCCCTCACCGTCGATGAGCTCCTCGCGCATCCCGACATCGAGCTGGTCGTTAACCTGACGATCCCGGCCGCCCACGGCGAGATCGGCATGCGTGCCCTCGCCGCCGGCAAGTCCGTCTACAACGAGAAACCGCTCGCCATCAATCTCGAGGATGGCCAGGCCATGCTCGAGGTCGCCAGGGAGAAGGGCCTCTTCGTCGGCTCCGCGCCGGACACCTTCCTCGGCGGCGGCCTCCAGACCGTTCGCAAGCTCCTCGACGAGGGGCTGATCGGCGAGCCGGTGGCCTTCAACGCCGCCATGATGAACCACGGCATGGAGCACTGGCATCCGGACCCGTTCTTCTTCTTCCAGCCCGGCGCCGGGCCGCTCTTCGACGTCGGCGTCTACTACGTCACCGCGCTTGTCAGCCTGCTCGGCCCCTTCGCGAATGTCAGCGCCCACGCCCGCGCCAGCTTCCCGGAGCGCACCATCACCAACGGCCCCAAGAACGGCGAGAAGATCCCGGTCACCACGCCGACCCATATCGTCTCGACGGTCGAGACCGAATCCGGCGTGCTCGGCACCCTCTCGGCGTCGTTCGATGTGTACGAGACGGACCACGCCTCGCTGACCATCTACGGCACCACCGGCACCCTCCGCCTGCCCGACCCGAACACCTTCGGCGGCCCGATCCAGTACCTGAAGGGCGGCGAGACGGAGTGGCAGGACATGGAAGTCACCATGCCCAACACGGAGAACTC
>DATGPC010000427.1:0-11990 GCA_035305265.1 Thermomicrobiales bacterium
AAGGAAGCGCCATCCACCCTCGACGGCACAATCGCCTTTGCGGCGAGAGGCATAGAGCATCAGCATGGCGAACACGCCCGCGACGATTGGCGCCGTAATGACACCGAGAAATCCCAGCATCCCTGCGAAGGACTCTCGCCCCGCCAGGAAAAGGCCTTGCACGAAGATAAAGATCACCACGGTGGGGATGAATCCTGCGATACGCTGCGTGCCCGGCAGCAAGAGCCATTCGCGTAGGGCGGCCCGTATCCCCACGCCTCCGTTGTGGCTCGTTGATGGGTTCGGGAGCCAGTCCCTCACCTGATAGGAGAGCCCGAGCGAGATATGGATCGCCGCCATCCCCATGGCCAGGGACACGAAGACGACTCCAAGCAAGAGAACGACGGGACCAACCTGATCCGCCAAGGGGGCGAGCGCCGTTCCGGTCTCGCCTGCCAGGCGCTCCGCGGGGACAGCGCCATTCACCGCGAAAACCCACACCACATAGACGCAAAGCGCGATGACGAACGCCCAGACGGATCCTCGAATGAGCGAGCGACCCGTTGTATCGCGATGAAGCACCAGTGCCGCGACGTTCGCGGTCGTCGTGTGGCCAAAGTACGCCATGAGCACGACGCCAAACACGAGCTGCAATACCGAACGGTCAAAAGGACGTCCATCGAGGAACGGAACGTTGGCATGCCGCAGATGCGCCAGTTCAACTTGAGGCAGCGCAATGATGGAAAGACTCAGGATGAGCGCCAACGACGCCGCGCCTACGACCAGTGCCGACGCGACGGTTGCGCTCAGTGTCTCTCGCCGCAGGAAAAACAGGAGCACGAGCAGCAAGAGCGTCGTCCAGACTTCACCGCGAATACCGGTCGCGTCGGCAAGGGTGGAGGCAAAGCCAATGAAATAGCTCAGGAGGATGACGACCGTGAGCAGGAGCAATGACGGAGTAAGGAGCCGGACACCGGCCGGGCCAAGATACTCATGGACCATGCGGCCAAAGTAGGCTCGCCCATACCTGACACTGCCGTTCCGGGCAATCGCCTCAGACAAGGCCGCGATGGTCATGATGTTGACGATACCCAACACAACGATCGCAACGATGCCGGCAATGGGTCCAACGTCGGCGAATGCGATCGGCAGCGCCAGGATTCCCGCGCCAACCGTCTCGGTCAATGTGACCGCGAACACCATCCAGAACGGAGGAAGGTTCTCCAGCCGGGACGAGACGGCCGATCGAAGCCACCGCCATCGCTCACCCAATGACGGACGGTCTGCGTACACGGTTGTGATCGGCTCACCATAGAGGGTTTCGAATCGGGACTGGACTTCCGGATCGTCCAACCCCAAAGCCGAAACGACGTTCGGGGTCCATCTGCGGATCAGACGGTATTTGGCTCCCAGCATTCGCGCCAGCGCCGCTCGCAACCCCGGATCCGCCGGGACGAGCGCCTCCCACTGAGGGGCGTAGCGCTCGATATCCTGGATGGTTGGGCGAAGCGGTGGTTCCCGCCCCTGCGCCAATGCGTCAATGAATTCCCGCTCCGCCTCAGCAGCCGATTTCTCGGTCAGGTACGTCGCGAGTGCGCGACGGGACCGGCCCACTGACGCGGCCGTCCTGCTTTCAATCGCAAACAGCAAGGTGCTGGCACGTCGAGCAACGATGCCGCCGAGCACCTCGTCTCGTGACAGGAAATCGTTCCAGTCAGAAGACATGCGTTTGTACCCCTTTGGTAACCGAGTATGGCGGTCAGTCCTGCAGGACCCGGGAGGCGATCGCGTGATAGCTTGATGTGAGGCTATGGTTCGGGAATTTGGTAACGAAGATGCCGCCGCTGGCCAGGCCCATCATCTCATCTGAATGCGGGATGACCGCCGCAACGTCGCATCCGTATGCGGATTCCACCTTCTGCCGGATCGCATCGGGATCGATGTCGGTTGGCGCCTTGTTGACCACGAGCATCATGCGGGGCACCTGAAGTCCCTGCGCGATCTTGACCGTGATCCCGGTGCCCTCGTCATCCTGCTGGTCCGGCCGCAGGATGACGATCAGCACATTCGAGATCACGAGCGAGAGCAAGGTCTCCTCGTTGAGACCGGGGTGCGTATCGATAACGAGCACATCCAGCTCGAGCTCGTCCACGAGACGACGGAGGCCGACGGTCAGGCGCTCCGCATCGTAACCGTCACGGAGAACCCGGGTGATCGCCCCCGGCCGCACGCTGGACGGGATCAGGTAGAGCCTTCCGGTCCCGTTGGTCCCAAGCCGGTGAGTGACGTCGAGCGCCGTATCCTCGATTGGAACGCCATCCCAGAGATAGTCATTGAGTGACCGTCCGATCTCCTCTCCCGCCAGGCCGACCAGCACGTGGATCCCGGGCGACTGGATATCGGCGTCGATCACTCCCACACGCTTTCCGGACGCGACGAGGATCGCGGCGACATTCGCGGTGGTATTCGACTTTCCGGTTCCGCCCCGAAACGAGTGCATCGAGAGGATGGTCGCCACACGGCCCTCCTGATCCTTCTCTGGCTGTCGAGAACGGTTGGTAGGGACCCGTTGCACGGCGAACGTGCGTGATGATTGGGGAGGTGTTTTCTGTATTTCCGAGTCTACCGTAATCTGGCAACCCAAAGGAAGCCCCTACCGGGCGGCAGGCAAGAGAAGCAGGGGTATGCCCATCGGCATACCCCCGCTCCCGTTTCGATATTGGCAGGTGCCGATCAGGAAGTCGTGGACGTCCCGGGCTGCGCCGTGGTGCCCGGCTTCTCCAGCGGTATCCCCTTGGCGCAAAGCGGGCAGTCTTCCGCTTCCCAGGCATCGAATTTCCTCGATGCGATCGCGACCAGCGGCACATCGCCGAACGTTGTCGCGCCGGCGCTCCTGTCCACGAGCACACCCACGGCGACGACCTCAACCGGATGCTCCGCCAGCGCCGCAAGTGTCTCGCGCACGGAGCCGCCAGTAGTCATGATGTCATCCACGACCAGCACCCGCGCTCCCGGCTCGAACGTCGTCCCCCGTCGGAACTCGCGCCCAGATTCGCCTTCACCCTTGCGCTCGGCATAGGCGGCCGCGACACCGAGTTGGCGCGCCGTCTCGAAGGCCAGCAGGATCCCGCCCGTCGTCGGTCCGGCCACGACATCGATGCGCTCATCACGAAATCGCTCGACGAAATGGGTGCAGATCTCCGAGGTCGCCTGCGGGTTCCGCAGCAGGTTGAACTTCTCAACATACGTGCCGCCGTGCTTGCCGGACGCGTACAGGAAATGCCCCTTCTTCAGGGCGCCGCTTTCTTCGAGCTGCTGCAACAGGTCCACGTTCGCCACGTCCCTACTCCATCCCCGACGCCGTTGCCGGCGTACTTTCGTGACCCCGGAAACGGGGATTTGCCGTGCCTACTATCTCACCCAGCGAAGCAACGCCTTGCGCGTCCAGCCACCTACCGAGCTCATCGATCAGGCGGGTCAGCACGGTCGGTGAGGAGAAGACCGCCGTGCCGATCTGGATCGCGGACGCACCTGCCATGAAGAACTCGAGCGCGTCGCTCAGCGTCGTGATGCCGCCAAGGCCGACGATCGGGATCCGCACCGCCTGCGCCGCCTGGTAGACCATTCGTAGCGCGACCGGCTTGACCGCCGGGCCGGAAAGGCCGCCGGTGGTATTCGCCAGCTTCGGCCGCCGGGTCCGCGTGTCGATCGCCATGCCGACCAGCGTATTGATCAGTGAAATGGCGTCGGCACCCGCCTCCTCGACCGCCATCGCGATCTCCGGGATGTCGATCGCGCCTGGACTCAGCTTGACGATGATCGGGAGTGTCGTCGCCTCGCGGACCGCGCGGGTGACCTCGGCCGACATCCCGGCATCCCAACCGAAGCAGAACCCGCCGGCGTGGATATTCGGGCAGGAGATGTTGACCTCGAGCGCGGCGACGCCCGGAACGTCGTCGAGCTTGCGGGCCATCATCGCGAAATCCTCGACCGTCTCGGCCGAGATGTTAACGATCGCCGGGACGTCCCACGACTCCCAGACAGGCGGATACTTCCGGATGAATCCGTCGATTCCCGGGTTCTGGAGGCCGATCGCGTTCAGCATGCCGCCCGGCGACTCGGTGATGCGCGGCATGGGGTTACCCTGGCGCGGCTCCGGTGTGATGCCCTTGCTGCAAAACGCCCCCAGTGCCTGGACATCGATGATGCCGGCATACTCCTGACCGTACCCGAAGCAGCCTGAAGCCGGGATGACCGGATTTCGCAGCACCAGCTCGCGCGGATTGTTCGGCGCGAGGTCGACGGTGAGATCCGCCTTCCAGGTCGTCGTCTCGGTCACCATCGGATCATCTCCATGTGGAAGACGGGGCCGTCAACACACGACGGTTTCATCCCGCGTCGCGTCTCGACCATGCAGCCGAGGCACGCGCCGACGCCGCAAGCCATTGTCCGCTCGACGGACACCTGCACCGGTGGCTTCGTGCCGATCCGGTTCGCAAGGACGACTTGCCGCAGCGAGTAGAACATCGGGGTCGGGCCGCAGGTGAAGACCTGATCAGCCCAGGTGAGGTAATTCGGGACCAGGTCGGTCACGAAGCCCTTGTACCCGGCGGATCCATCCTCCGTTGCGACGACATACTCGACCTCATCGGGCAACTCGGACGCTTCGAGCAGCGCCTCCGCCGTATGCGCGCCCATAAGGTACGTCACCGACACGCCGCGCGCGACGGCCTCCCGCGCGAGCATCAGCAGCGGCGCCGCGCCGACACCACCGGCCACCATCAGCGCATGCGTGCTCTTTGGCTCGAGCTCGAATGCGTTCCCGAGCAGGCCAAGTACGTTGATCTCGGAGCCCACCTGCCGCTCGACGATCCAGCCGGAGCCACGGCCGTACGGGCGCACGAGCAGCGTCATCAACCCGGCATCAACATCCACGCTGTAGACCGAAAACGGACGTCGCAGCGGCGGGTCGAACACGTCATGGTCATGCGGCAGCACGTTGACGAAGTTTCCTGCCCGCGCCGCGGCGCACAGCTCTTTCGGGGCGGTAAAGGTCACCAGCCACGCATCGCCCATGACAGGCATGCGTTCGGTGATGGTGCCCGTGAACTCCCTTGTGGGCGCCGGTTGTCGCTTGATCAGCTGTGCGCTGGCCATAGTGCTCCTGTCCTTCACCGCACACGCGGCGCGGCGGTACGGGACTGCCCCGTTAGTATCCGATCGCGCGGCGTCGATAGCTCTGGATCGGCTCCACCGTGTATTGGGCGGCGGCCTTCTCCATCGATTCGACGACGGTCCGCGCCGTGTCCAGCGACGTGATACACGGAATACCGCGCTCTACCGCGGCACGCCGGATCTCGAGCCCGTCAAGGATCTCCTTGTTCGCGGGACCCGGCGTATTGATCACGCCATCGACCGTCCCATCCAGGATCACGTCCAGGAAGTCCGGCGAGCCGCGCCCGATGCGCTTGGTCGTGAGCTGCACCGGCACCCCGGCACGCTCGATCATTGCGGCCGTCCCTTCGGTCGCGTAGAGCTTGTACCCCATCCGCGCGAGGCTGGTGATCATGTCCATCGCCTCGCTCTTGTCCTCATCGGCGAGCGAGATCAGGATATTGCCCGACTTCGGCAGCGCGAGTCCGGACGCGATCAGGGCCTTGAAAAACGCGGACGCGAACGACCGGTCGATGCCCATCACTTCGCCGGTCGACTTCATCTCCGGGCCGAGGTGGACCTCAACGCCGCGGAGCTTCGCCATCGAGAAGACCGGGGCCTTGACGGCTGTCAATGGTTGGCGCGGCCAAAGGCCACCTTCATATCCCTGATCCTTCAGCGACTTCCCAAGCATAATGTTCGTCGCCAGGCGGACCATCGGAACCCCGGTCGCCTTGCTCAGGAATGGCACCGTGCGCGACGACCGAGGGTTCACCTCCAGCACATAAACATGCCCGGCGTGGATCACATACTGGATATTGATCAGGCCGACCGCCTTGAGCCCCAGCGCAATTCGCGTCGTGTAATCCACGATCCGCTCGACCTCGGCCGGGTAGAGGTTGACACCCGGATAGACCGCGAACGAGTCACCGGAGTGCACGCCGGCCCGTTCGATGTGCTCCATGATGCCCGGCACCAGCACCTGCTCGCCGTCACAGATCGCGTCGACCTCGACCTCCTTGCCGACAAGGTATTTGTCGACGAGGATCGGGTGCTCCGGCGTCAGGTTGACCTGGTTCCGTATGTACCGGGCGAGGTGATCCGGGCTGTAGACAACCTCCATCGCTCTTCCGCCGAGGACGTAGCTTGGCCGTACCAGCACCGGGTAGCCGATGCGGTTTGCGACCGCCTCGGCGTCGGCCAGTGACGTCACCGTACCGCCCGCCGGCTGGGGGATGCCGAGGCCGTTCAGGAACTCGTTGAAGCGGTCGCGGTCCTCCGCGAGGTCGATCGAGTCCAGCGAACTACCCAGGATCGGCGCGCCCGCCTCGCTCAGCGGCTCGGCGAGATTGATCGCCGTCTGGCCACCGAACTGGACGATCATCGGCGGCGTGTCGGCACCATTGCCACCCGCCTCGTGCCACATGATCTCCTCGACGCTCTCGGAGTCCAGTGGCTCAAAGTAGAGTCGATCCGACGCATCAAAGTCCGTCGAGACGGTCTCCGGGTTGGAGTTGACCATGATCGACTTCAGCCCGGCCTCCTGAAGCGCCTTGGCGGCGTGGACCGAGCAGTAATCGAATTCAATGCCCTGTCCGATGCGGATCGGGCCCGAACCGATAACGACGGCCTTGTCGCCCTCCATCGGCTCGGCCTCGTCCTCGATCTCGTAGGTCGAGTAGAAGTACGGCGTCTGCGCCTCGAACTCCCCGGCACAGGTGTCGACCATCTTGTAGACCGGCGCCATACCGAGCTCCCGGCGCAGGGACCGGACATCGTCCGCCTTCGTACCGGCGCAGCGGGCGATCTGCTTGTCGGAGAAGCCCATCTGCTTCGCCGCCCAGAGGGTTTCCGGGTCGATCTTTCCCGAGGCGAGCGTGCGTTCCATCTCGACGATCCGCTCGAACTTCCAGAGGAACCACTCGTCGATCGCGCTCAGCTCATGAATCTCTTCGACCGAGACGCCGCGTCGCAGCGCCGCCATCACGGCAAAGAGCCGCAGGTCGGTTGGCCGCGCCACGAAGGACTTGATCTTCTCCAGATCGTCGCCCCAGTCCGGATCTTCCCAGAGCAGGTCCTTCGCGGTTGTTTCCAACGAGCGAACAGCCTTCTGGATCGCCCCTTCGAAGGAGCGGTCGATGGCCATCACCTCGCCAGTCGCCTTCATCTGGGTCGTGACGGTGCGGTCGGCTTTCGGGAACTTGTCAAACGGCCAGCGCGGGATTTTGGCGACGACATAGTCGAGCGCCGGCTCGAACGCGGCGGTCGTCTTGCCCGTGACGACGTTGGTCAGTTCGCTGAGGCGCTTGCCGATGGCGATTTTCGCGGAGATGCGGGCGATCGGGTAGCCAGTAGCCTTCGATGCAAGCGCGGACGACCGGCTCACGCGCGGGTTGACCTCGATGACGCCGTATTCCATGGAGTCCGGGTTCAGCGCGTACTGGACGTTGCAACCACCCTCGATCCCGAGCGAGCGGATGATGTTGAGCGCCGATGAGCGCAACATCTGGTACTCGCGATCGGAGAGCGTCTGCGATGGAGCCACGACGATGCTGTCGCCGGTGTGGACGCCCATCGGGTCCACGTTCTCCATATTGCAGATCGTGATGCAGGTGTCCGCGCCGTCGCGCATCACCTCGTATTCGATCTCTTTCCAACCGAGGAGGGAGCGCTCCAACAAGACCTGGTGGATCGGACTGGCGTTCAGGCCGGAGGTGACGATCTTGTCCAGCTCTTCCAGCGTATTCGCGACGCCGCCACCGGTACCGCCCAGCGTATAGGCAGGACGCACGACTAGCGGCAGCGGGACACGATCCGCGAACTCACGAGCCTCGTCGACGGAGTGAACGATCTGCCCCTCGATCGCGGGCTCGCCGATGCGTCCGAGCAGGTCCTTGAAGAGCTCACGGTCCTCCGCCATCTGGATCGCTTCCAGCGGGGTTCCGAGGAGCCTCACGCCGTAACGATCCAGGATGCCCAGCTCAGCGACCTTCACGGCGAGGTTCAGGCCGGTCTGGCCACCGATCGTCGCCAGGATCCCGTCCGGGCGCTCCCGCTGGATGATCCGGCGGATCACATCCGGTGTCAGCGGCTCGATATAGACCGCATCGGCGATGTCCTCGTCGGTCATGATCGTTGCCGGGTTGGAGTTGACAAGGATCGTCCGGATCCCCTCCTCCCGCAGCGACTGGCAAGCCTGTGTGCCGGCGTAGTCAAACTCGGCGGCCTGGCCGATCACGATCGGGCCGGACCCGATCACGAGAACGCTTTTCGGCTTCTCAAATGGCGCGGCAGATGTTGTCGTCACGCTCGCCCTATCCTTCGCTCTTCTGCCGGGGCCCCGAGATGAGCTCCACGAATTCGTCGAACAAGATGCCATTGTCGGCTGGTCCCGGCGCAGCCTCCGGGTGGAACTGCACCGAGAGCACCGGCCGATCCGCGTGGGTCAATCCCTCCACGGAGCCGTCGTTCAGGTTCCGCAGCGCGACCTTCCATCCTTCGGCAGTCGGGATGGTGTCGTTGTTCACCTGATAGCTGTGGTTCTGCGCGGTCATGGTCACGCGCCCGTTGCGCTCGTCCAACACTGGCTGGTTGCCGCCGCGATGGCCGAACTTCAGCTTGCCGGTTTCAGCGCCGATCGCACGTGCCAGAAGCTGGTGGCCGAGGCAGATGCCGAAATAGGGCCGCCGATCCTCGACAAGCGACCGGACGACGTCCAGCCCGTCATCGAGATTGGCCGGGTCGCCTGGACCCGGTGAGACGACGACGCCGTCCGGGTCGATCTCTTCGATCCTCGAGTACGGTGTGCCATAGGGCACCACCGTGACCCGGGCACCGCGCATCGTCAGGGAGTTGATGATGTTTTGCTTGACGCCGCAGTCAACGACGACGACATGCGGACGGTCGTTCCCCTCCCCGAAGGAAACCTCGCGATCGAGCATGACCTCACCGACGACGTCCTGCTCGCCGGGAAGCCGCGCCTCCTGTGCCTTCGCGACGAGCTCCTCATCCGACATTCCCTTCGCGTTGTGGACCAACGCGGCGCGGAGGTCGCCAACCGAGCGGATATGTCGCGTGAGGGCGCGCGTATCGACGCCGGAGATGCCGGGGATACCGTGTTCCTTCAGGTAGTCGTCGATGGTCCCCTTCGAACGCCAGTTCGAAGGCTGTGTGGCCTCTTCACGAACCACAAGACCGGAGATCCAGGCCCTGCGGGACTGGTCATCCTCGTCGTTGACGCCGTAGTTGCCGATCAGCGGGTACGTCATGCAGACGATCTGGCCGCGGAACGACGGATCCGTGCAGACCTCCTGGTAGCCCGTCATGGTCGTCGTGAACACAACCTCGCCGGAGCCATCGGCGTCTGCTCCGAATCCCTTGCCCCGAAAGATCGTGCCGTCGGCCAGCGCGAGCGCCGCATCCCATCCGGGAATGTATCGTGAAGTCTTATTCGGCACGGTGCTGAATCTCCCCGTCTACCATGGTGAGCACCGCCTGCCCGCGCAATGTCATGCCCAGCAGCGGCGTATTCTTGCTCTTCGTCTTGAGCGCATCCGGCGTCACGGTCCATTCCCGGTCCGGATCGAACACGGTGAGTGTCGCCTTCGATCCCTCCGCCAGTGATGGTGCGTCAGTGCCAACGATCTTGGCCGGTTCGACCGTCCATCGACGGATCAGCTCATCCAGCGAGATGTGGCCGGCACGCACCAGCGCGTACGTCAAAGGGAACGCGAACTCGAGTCCACTCATACCCATCGCCGCATCTTCGAAGCCAACCGACTTCTCCGGCAAGGCATGTGGCGCATGGTCGGTGCCGAAGCAATCGAACCAGCCCTCCTGGAGTGCCTTCAGGAGTTTCTTCGTGTCCTCTCGCGGCCGCAGCGGCGGGTTGACCTTCGTATTCGGGTCCGCCGGCGTGCCCGGCTCGCCAGCCGGCTCCTCCGTATTATGAAGCTCCCGGCTCCCCGCAACCCACTCGTCGCTCATGACCAGGTGATGAGGCATCACCTCCGCCGTCACGTTGACACCTCGCTGCTTCGCCTCGTGGATCAGCTCGATGCCGCGCCCGGTGCTGACATGGCAGACATGCAGCCAACCGCCGGTCAGCTCGGCGAGCATCAGGTCCCGCGCGATGATGATCTCTTCGGCCGCGGCAGGGATGCCGGAGATTCCGAGCCGCGCGGAGACCTCCCCCTCGTGCATCGCGCCTTGGGCGATCGCCTTGTCTTCACAGTGGACGATGACCGGTCGGCCAAGTCGCTTCGATGCCTCCAGCGCGCGCCGCATGATCAGGCTGTCCGGCGTCGTGTCGCCATCATCGGACCACCCGATCGCGCCTGCCTGGATCACGGCATTGAAATCGACCGCTTCCTTCAGGGCGCGTCCCTTGGTGATTGTTGCGATCGGATAGACATGCGCCTTGCCGTTCCGACGAACGTCGTTGAGCAGGCGGCCGATCACCTCGGGCGAATCGAGCGCGGGTTTCGTGTTAGGCATGCACGCAACGGCAGCGAATCCGCCCGCCACCGCTGCCGACGTACCAGTCTCGACCGTTTCCTTCTCATCCAGGCCCGGCTGGCGCAGGTGGACATGGACATCGATCCACGCCGGTGAGACGATCTTCCCGACCGCATCGATGACATCCGCACCGTCCGACGGCAGGTCATTCCCAACCTGACGGATCGCTCCGTCTTCGACCAGCACGTCTGCGACCTCGTCACGTCCATTCGACGGATCGACAACGCGTCCGCCCCTGACAAGCACTCGACCGTTATGCATCACCTGCTCCACTCCTGGTCATCGCACCGTGGCGCACAAAAAAAGAGCCCCGTGGACCCGTCAAAGGTCCTGAGGCATACGTCTTCCTGGCAGGGTTCATTCGGCACCGCTTTATCATTCGGGGGTTGTCTGGCCTTCCAATCTCCGCGCAAACTGTCGGAGTATACCATTGCGGACGCATCCGCGACACCGGGGGCATCATGGCGAAGGTTATATCGATCAGCGAAGAGATCCAGGAGCAGTTCGACGAAATCGAGCGACTGCTCGACGCCGAATATGGGCCACGCCTCCTCCGGCCCGGTGGCGATCCGCTATCGACGTTGATTGGTACGATCCTCTCACAGAGCACGAGCGATGTGAACTCCAGCCGCGCCATGGCGAGCCTGCAGGAGGAGCTCCCGACCTGGGAAGAGGTGCGGGATGCGCCCGTGGATGACGTGATCGACGCCATCCGGATCGGCGGACTGGCGAATACGAAGGGACCGCGTATCCAGGCGGTGCTCCGGGCGGTGTCCGACGAGCGACCGGACCTCGACCTCGGCTTCCTCGCGGAGATGTCCGTGGAGAGCGCGATACGCTGGCTGACAGCGCTGGATGGCGTCGGCCCCAAAACGGCAGCGTGCGTGTTGCTCTTCGCTCTGGGAATGCCGGCGATGCCGGTGGATACCCACGTTGGTCGGGTCATGACACGGATCGGGATTCTGCCAGGCCGGACAAGCACGGCGACGAAACAACGCATGCTCGAAGACCTGATCGGCCCGGAACCAGAGAGGGTCTATGCTGTCCATGTTGAAACGATCGCCCACGGTCGCC
The DNA here is from genome assembly GCA_035305265.1 of Thermomicrobiales bacterium. GTDB lineage: Bacteria > Chloroflexota > Chloroflexia > Thermomicrobiales > UBA6265 > UBA6265. The sequence continues at coordinate 11,725 of DATGPC010000427.1, forward strand.
GGATCTGCAGGTCCCAGCGGCCGAAGTGCGAGATCTGCGTATTGAAGGAACACTGCGACTATGGTCAATCGGTCCTCGAATGAGCAACTCACCGTCTCCGACCTCCTCAAGCATCCCTCGAACGGACAGACCGAGCTTTACCTCGTTCGTCACGGTCAAACAGCAGGAAATGTGCGCGATCTCTTCATAGGCCAGACTGACATGCCACTGGACGACGTCGGCGAACGGCAGGCTATGGAGCTTGGCCGCCGATTCCGGGATATCCA
>DATGPC010000428.1:0-5329 GCA_035305265.1 Thermomicrobiales bacterium
GGGCACGATCTGGAACCCCCGCCGGCCCAGTTCCTCCTTGACCCACGAGGGGATGCGCGTCTCGGTGTCAAGGCGGTGGCTCTGGGCGTCGAACCGCGGGGCGGAGACAGCCTCCACCGGTCCGAGGCCGTGGTCGATCACGTTGAGCAGAACCTGGAGCACGCCGGTGATGATCCGTGTTCCGCCAGGCGCACCGAGCACGAGCACAGGCTCGTCGCCCTGGAGAACGATGGTGGGGCACATCCCGGTGAGCCGTGCTTTCCCCGGCGCGATCGAGTTCGGCTGGCCGGGGATGGGGTTGGCCGCGTTCATGATGTTGTTGTAGGTGAAACCCAGGCCGGGCGTCACGACGCCGCTGGAGGACCCGAGCGAGTGGGTGATCGCCGCGCAGTTGCCCTCGGCGTCGACCACGGTGATGTGCGTCGTCGAGGCCGGCTCCGGGTAGAGCGGGACGGTGATAGGCTCGCGGTTGCTGATGCGAGTGAACCACTCCGCTGCACGCTCACGGGAGAGGAGCCAGTCGACCGGCACATCGACAAATCGGGGGTCGCCCCCGTAGGTGTACCAGTCGTGGAACCCGGCCTGCATCGCCCGCGCGACGAAGTCGATGTATTCCACGCTGTTCAGGCCGAGCGACGCAATGTCGCGGTGCTCCAGGATGTGGAGGATCTGCGCCAGGCACGGGCCGCCGCCGGCCAGGTTGTTGGTGTGGACCGTGTAGCCGCGGTAGGTCGTCGTCAGCGGCGTCTGGACCTGCACCCGATAGTTGGCCAGGTCTTCCTTTGTGACGAACGCCCCGTTCTGCTCCAGATCCTCGGCCATCCGGGCGGCGATCTCGCCGGTATAGAAATCCTCCGGCCCCGCCTCTGCAAGGCGGCGCAGCACCTGGGCAAAGTCCGGGTTGCGTAGCAGCTCGCCTAGCCGCAGCGTCTCGGTGTCGTCGCGGAAGTAGAGCTTCCGGCTCGCGTCGGTCGCCTTGAGGCGCTCCCGCATCGCGATTCGCTCGCGGGGTACCGGCTGATTCCAGAGCCACCACAGTTCGGGGGTGACGGGGAAGCCCTCCTCAGCGATCCGGATGGCCGGTGCCAGGGCATCGGCCCATGAGATCGTGCCGAAGCGGCGCAGGGTCTCAGCCATGCCCGCGACGGTACCCGGCGTCATGATCGAGCCGTAGCCGACATCGTTGACGGCGCCCTGGACGTGGTAGCCGTAACCCGTCCAGTCCTGTTCGATGACGATGTCCTTCCACATGTCGGGCGTGACGCGTGATCCGGCTGTCCCGTTGAAGTCGATGACCTCGTGTCGCCCGTCCGCTGCACGGAGGTTGGCGACGCCGAACCCGGCCACCCCGCACATCTGCGGATCGACCACCATCTGGACAAACGCGGCCGTCACAGCGGCATCAAAGGCATTGCCCCCACTGCGAAGGACCTTGACACCCTCCTCCACCGCCAGCGGCTGCGGCGCGACGACCATGCCCTTCAACGGATCGTCTCCTCTCCCCAGTTCTCACGTCCCCCGTTGGACCGGTGCGATCGTAACACGGCACCTGCCGGTCGCGAAGATCGACGGCAAGGCCTTACGCGCGCTTCTCCAGATGGGGGTGCCCGGTCAAATCATCCGAAACCGTGCGTGCGCAGTCCAATCATAAGTTATTGTTCCGAAACCGGAATAGGTTCGTTTCGCCGTGGGTTCTTGATGACCAACACAGCGGCATGCTACGATACAATCGGCCGTGAACACAAGCGTGCGCACCAACGCTATGGGGTGAGTGAGGTTCTTCGTCGGGTATCGCGCATCCGACGTAGGGAGACGCCTGCAAGACCAGGACTCGATGCCGAGCTTGTGGGCGTCATGAGAACTGCCTGGTCGGTGGGGATGCCACCAGGGAGGAGGGGAGGAGAACGGTGGAACGCGGGACGCCGATGGCGGGAGCCGAAACCCTCTGGTCCCGCCGGGACTTTGTGCGTATGGGTGCGATGCTGACCGTTGGTGCGTCAGCCGCGTCGCTCTTGGCCGCCTGTGGAGGTGACTCCACGTCTGGCGGTTCGAGCGGCGATGATTCGGGCGGCTCGGCATCGCAGACCCCCGCCACGAGCGAGTCAACCCCCGCTTCGAGCTCGGAATCGAGTAGTAGTGGTGATGGTGTCGTCCTCAACGTCGCGGTGGTGGAGGAGCCGCCGTCCCTGGAGCCCCACAATCTAACGGCTGCTGCAGCAGGCCTGATCGGGAACGTCGTGATGCCGGGGCTCGTCTGGTGGGACTATGATCTCGGAGTTTCGCCACAGATCGCCGAGAAGTGGGAGACGAGCGCCGACGGGACGGAGTGGACATTCACTCTCCGTGACGGTGTGACGTTCCACAACGGCAAGCCGTGCACGGCGGGTGAGATTCTCCGAAACTTCGAGCACATCAAGGACCCCAACTCCGGGTCGATGTTGACGCCAGACTTCGAGGATGTCGAAGTCTCCGCTCCTGACGACAAGACGGTCGTCTTCACCCTGACTGAGTCGTTCGCGCCGTTCCTCGCGATCCTCTCGCACCGGGTCGCGATGACCGACATGGATGCCTACGACGGGACCAAGCCGATCGGCACCGGCCCGTTCAAGATCGTGGAGTGGCAGCGTGGCTCGCAGATCATCCTGGAACGGCACGAGGGGTACTGGGAGGAAGGTCTCCCGAAGGCCGACCGGGTGAACTGGAAGTTCATGCCGGACTCCGACGTCCGCCTGACTGCTTTGCGGGCCGGCGAGGTGGACATCACCACCAGTGTCCCGACACAGATCATCGACCAGATCAAGGAGAGCGGTGAGTTCGTCGTCGATCCCATTCCCGGCGTTGGAGAATACTACCTGGCCTTTAACTGCGCTGAGGGCCCGTTCGCCGATGTCCGGATGCGCAAGGCCGTCGCGCACGCGATCGACAAGGAGGCGATCCTCGAGGTGGCGCTGTGGGGCCATGGAACGATCACGAACGTGTCGTTTCCGCCCACCTCGCCGTGGTTCGTTGAGATCCCGGACTACGAGCAGGACAAGGACAAGGCCCGAGCCCTGGTGGAAGAGGCGGGATACGGCGGTGGGCTTGAGCTGGACATGCCGATCCCGAACTGGAGCCCGTCGGCCGAGGTCGCCGAGATCGTTCAGGCGGATCTCGCGGACATCGGGATCAATGTGCGCCTCGTCGAAATCGAGTGGGCGACGTACTGGCCGGAGATCTACCTGAAGAGCGACTTCTACATCACCTACATGGGCTACTCCGCTCGGATCGACCCGGACCAGATCTTCTACCCACGTTTCCACTCCAAGGGCGTTCACAATGCGACGCGGTACAGCAACCCGCGGGTCGACGAACTGATCGAGCAGGGTCGGCGGGAGATCGAGGAAGCCAAGCGCAAGGAGATCTACGCTGAGGTACAGCGCATCCTGGTCGATGAGCTCCCGTGGCTATGGCTCTATCTGCCCGACATCACGAACGGGTGGGCCAAGAACGTCGTCGGGTTCCGCCAACACCCGGGTGATCTCCTGTTCCTGACCGAAGCGACGAAGCAGTAGGTCTGCCTGCGCGGGTGCGCTTCGCCCTGGGGCCCAAACGGGCCTCCAGGGCGCGGGAGTGGGAAGACGATGACGCGCTACATCGTGCAGCGCCTGGTCCAGGCGGTGGGCGTCGTACTGCTCGTCTCGGTGTTCGTCTTTGCGCTGGTCCGGCTGATCCCGGGAGATCCCGTTTCTATCATGCTCGGGGAGAACCTCTCGCCCGAGGTCGAGAGGGAGCTCATTCGCAAGTGGGGGCTGGACCGCCCCATCTTTGAGCAGTACGTTGCGTGGCTCGCCAATCTCGTCCGTGGGGATCTGGGCCAGTCGATTCGCACCCAGGAGTCGGTCGGCCAGCTTATCGCGGCTCGGATTCCGGCCACGTCAATGCTTGCGGTTGGGGCGATGATCATCGCCATCGGCATCGGGATCCCCGCCGGGGTCGTGGCAGCGTACCGGGCGAACACCGGTCTGGACTACGCAGCGATGCTGGCCGCGCTGGTCGGCCTCTGTGTTCCAAGCTTCTGGCTCGGGCTTCTCCTCATGTTGTTGTTCTCTCTCCGACTCGGCTGGTTTCCGGTCAGCGGCTACGTTTCGCCGCTCGATGACCTGGGGGCATCTCTGCGCCACTTGGTTCTCCCGGCGTTGGCGCTCGGGGTTGGGCTGTCAGCCAGCATCAGTCGCATGACCCGCAGTGCGATGCTGGACGTGCTGCGGCAGGACTACGTGCGCACGGCCCGCGCGAAGGGGCTGTCGGAGCGGGCAACGGTCCTCGGTCATGCGCTGCGAAACGCGCTGATGCCCACCATCACGGTCATCGGGCTGCAGTTGGGCTTTCTGTTGGGCGGGTCGGTGGTTGTGGAAGAGATCTTCGGCTATCCCGGCGTCGGGCAGCTCCTGGTCTTCGCCATCAACAACCGAGATTACCCGCTGATCCAAGGAGTCGTCATGATCTTTGCTCTCACCTTTGTGATCGTGAATCTCCTGGTGGATCTTTCCTATGCGTATCTAGATCCGAGGATCAAGTACTCATGATCAGCCGGAACCAGCGCGCAGACGCGATTGAGAGCGCGCCGCTGAACGGCGCTGTCGCACGTCGGTCCTGGATTCAAGATCAGCTCCGGCTGTGGCGTCGGAACAAGATGGCGACGGTCGGGCTGGTGATTGTCCTCATAGTGATCGCGATGGCGCTGCTCGCGTCCGTCCTTGCGCCGCATGACCCTTACGAACGCGATATCCGTAATCGCATCGCTCCGCCGAGTCGTGAGCACCTGCTCGGGACCGATAACCTCGGGCGGGACACGCTCAGCCGAATCATGTATGGCGCTCGCATCTCCCTGCTCGTCGGGGGTGTGTCCGTCGGCATTGCAACGCTGGTCGGTGTCCCGCTTGGGTTGCTGGCGGGTTACAGCGCCGGGCGGCTCGACACCCTGATCATGCGGATCATGGACGCGGTTATCGCGTTCCCGGAGATCGTGCTGGCGATCGCGATCCTGGCGATCCTCGGTCCGTCCGTGCTCAACGCAATGATCGCGATCGGTATCGTCTACATACCCATCTTCGCCCGGACCGCTCGCGCGCCCAGCCTCTCCGAGTCGCGCAAGGAGTACGTCGAGGCCGCACGTGCCATCGGCGCGAGTGGATGGCGGATTCTCCTCCGGCACGTGGCGCCCAACACGGTGAGCGTGATCATCGTCCGCATCACCACGAGCCTGAGCTACGCCATCCTGGCTGAGGCCGCACTGTCCTTCCTCGGTCTCGGTGCTTCACCGCCGACGCCGACCTGGGGCCGGATGCTC
>DATGPC010000429.1:0-2833 GCA_035305265.1 Thermomicrobiales bacterium
GATCGTCATCCTCGACGAGGCGACCGCGCATCTGGACTCGACGTCCGAGGTTGCCGTGCAGGCGGCGCTGGACGAGGCGATGGTCGGTCGGACCGCGATCGTAATCGCGCACCGGCTCTCGACCATCCGGGCGGCGGACCAGATCCTCGTGATCGAGGCCGGCCGCGTGGTAGAGCGAGGCACGCACGCCGACCTGCTGGCGCAGGACGGTCGCTATGCCGAGCTGTACCGCACCCAGTTCGCCGACGAGCCGGAAGCCGTCGCGGCGGACTAGGGAGTCCCCGTCCAAACGGCCTGCAGCGCGCGGTAGTCGATCACGGTGATCCCGTGCTCCTCGATCGCGTTGCGAACCTCCGGCGACACCATTGCATCGAGGTCCGCCCTGCGGACCTGCCACGACCCAGGCTCCAAAGCCCGGGTTTCGTCGTTTCCGAGGCCTGGATGAACGGCCCACTCGTTGAGGCCGGGCGGCATCTCCCGCAGGAGCGCGACGTACTGCTCCGTCTTGGTTGCCGGGTCCATGCTGTAGCTGTCGAGCACCGGGTGATCGTTCGCCGGAAGGCCGAGCTTGTGACATTTCGCAGCAGAGTGGGGGAAGTGGGCGCGCAGCGCGAGCCCGTATTCACGCGCCAACCGGAGGGCGAGATCGAAGATGTCGTCGCGTCCGCCGTCCGGCAGGCAGTGGAAATCCAGATGGGTTGGCCGGAGCCCCTCCGCCAGGACGTCGTCGATCTGGGCGCGGAACTCGATCTCGACCTCGTTGATGTCCGCTCGCGAGAGCAACGCATCCCGCTCCTCATCGTCGTACAGGAAGTGCCCCCGTCGATCGACCAGCGATGGGACTTTTGTGACCGGTGCGACCGGTCCCCAGCGGTACGGCACGAACTCCCGGATGATGGTGAGATGCACGCCGAACGGCAGGTCCGGATGGTCCCGGAGGAGGCTCATGGCGTGCGGCGCCCACGGGCACGGCACCATGAGAGAGGTCGACGCGACCACGCCATCCCTCCAGGCGCGGAGGATCGCTTCATTGGCGCTGTGCGACAGCCCGAAGTCGTCGGCGTTGATGATCAGGAGACGGGCGTCATCCGGGTAGCCCAGAAGGGCGTTGGTGCGCGTCATCGTTCTCGTGCCTTGCCGGGTTCGACCATGCGGAACATGCCGGTCATGTCACCGCGAGAGAATCCCTTGCGCTCGTACAGTGGCAGCGCTGCGTCGGTGGCGAAGAGCCCGACGAAGACCGGGCCCGGCGCGTGCTCCCGGATGTGCCGCAGGAGCGCCTCGACGATCTGCTGCCCGATGCCACGCCCCTGATAGGAAGGGTCGACGGCGACATCCTGGATGTAGAAGTACATCTGCCCGTCGCCGACGAGCCGGCCCATGCCAACCACGGTGTCACCGTCGAGCGCGACAATCCCGGCGAGTAACGCGTCCAGCGACGCGAGCAGCGCCGGCCAGTTGAAGCCATGCTCCCAGCCGACGCTGAGCGCGATGCGGCGATGCTCCTCGGGTGTAGGGAGGCGGTGTTCGATCCGGATGTCCCGCTGTGTCATTTCGCGTCCTCGCCTCGTTGCGTTCGGTACCATCTCATGCTGGTGTGACTTTCGGAAATGTACATGGAAACGAGGCGTGAATGTCTGACGTGCAGCCAATGCTCTATATCGAGGATCTCGAGGGCGGGATCTCGTTCTACCAGGACCAGCTCGGGTTCGAGGTGACCGTTTTCGGGCATCACAAGGAGACCGGCGAGCCGCTCATCGCCGGGGCGACGCTGGACGGGGCGTTCATCAACCTGACGAACGAGGGGCTGTTCCGGGACGCCGGGACCACCGGAGGCGGCAGTGTCCGGCTCTACTTCCACCTGGAGGCCTCGATCGACGAGTTGCACGATCGCATCGCGACGCAGCCGGGCGTGACGATCGTCCAGCCGCCGACGGACCAGCACTGGGGCGATCGCACGCTGATCGTGCGCGACCCATGGGGTGTCCTGCTGATCTTCAGCAATCCTGCCCATTCCTGAATCCATACTGGGGACGGCGCGTTCGTTCCGTATTCCTGTGACATTCCGCGGGTATGATTGGTGCATTAGGGACGTGTTCATCCGTACCAGTCAGTGGGAGCGACCGTGGGTATCGTTTCCGTCGACCTCGCACCGCGTAAGGTCGACCGTTCCAGGGGCCAGGTCTCGTTGCCGTGGATCGGCGGCGTGATCCTTTTTCTCGTAGCAATCGGCGTGCTGGTGTTCGTGCTGGACACCGGGACCCGGATGAACGTCAAGGACCTGTTCGTGGATCCGTCCGCGAAGGCCGGGTTCGGGCCGCATGTCGGCCTGTTCAGCCATCTCGGCGTCCTGACGCTCTGGACCGGCGCGACGGCATTGCTTGGCGCTTCCGTGCTGGGAAGCCGTGACGAACGACCAGCGTTCCAGCTGTCGCTCGGTGTCTTGCTCGCCGTGTTGGCCCTCGACGACCTGTTCATGCTGCATGAGGAGCTGGGCGGCGTCTTCGCCCGGAACCTGCTGCCGTCGATGGATCGCCGGATGCTGGAGGGCGTGGTCTTCGCCGCCTACGGCGTCGCATGGGTTGTCTGGCTGGTTCGGTATCGGCGCTCGATCCTGACTGGTCCGGCGATGATGCTCGTGGCGGCGCTGGCGATGCTCGGCGGAAGCGTCGGGCTCGACGTGGGCGAGCTTCTGGTGTCCGACTGGGTCGAGGCGAGCGAGGCACGGATCACGACCGTTGTGGTCGTGGAAGAGCTGACGAAGCTCGGCGGCATCGTCTTGCTCGCCGGGTACGCGATCACGGTCGCGAGGGAGCACCTGCTGCGGGGAGAT
>DATGPC010000430.1:0-5903 GCA_035305265.1 Thermomicrobiales bacterium
TCATGTGGTCCCCGAAGAGCGATGACCTCCACATCAACCTCGTGGACCTGCGCGGAAACGAGGAGATCGAGGACCACGTCAACGAAGCACTGGATGTCCTGTTGACCTGCCTTGCCGGGGACGGAACGCTCGTCATCGACGGCGAATCGGTCTCCATGGTAACGGGCAGCGTGGCGCTGGTCCCGAAAGGCGCGCGCAGGGCGGTGATCGCCGGACCGGATGGCATGCGCTACACGACGTGCCACCGCGCGCGTGGCGGATTGATGCCGTCCGTCAAGCGCAATCCGGGGCGCGGGTGACGCATGGGCAGATCATACGCCGCTCCACCATCGTCGCGTGGCCGCTTCCTCGGCCTCGCCGCGTTCGCCATCGTCCTCCTTCTTGCTACGGTCGCGATTCCGTTGCTGGGTCATGCCTCGGGCTACCGCGGCGGATTCACCGTGAACACCTCCGGTAGCGCGATCGACGGCAACCTGTATGTCGCGAGCTTTCGCAGCCGGATCGACACGAACATCAGCGGTGACCTCTCCATCGCCTCGTTCACCAGCAGCATCTACGGCGATACCACCGGGAGCGTGCACCTGCTCGGCGGGAGAGCCTCGATCCACGGGGATGTCGGCGGCTCGCTCTACGTCGCCAGTGGAAACGTCGATGTCCACGGCACCATCGGTGGCGATCTCGTCATCGGCGCCGGCCGGGCGACGTTGACGAACGGCAGCCGGGTCGAGGGCGACGTGATCGTCCTCGCGGGCCAGCTCTCCTCACGCGGGAACGTCAGCGGCACGCTCTACGGCAGCGCCCTCCTGCTCGATCAGGAGGGAACGGTCGGCGGCAACATGGAGGTCCAGGTCGACCGGCTCGACATTGAGGGAAGCGCGACCATCGGCGGTGACCTTCGTTACCAGAGCCCCACGGATGCCGATATCAGCGGCAGCGCAACGATCGACGGCATAACCGAGCGCACCAACGCGGCGCCATGGACCGGCATCGGCGACGGGGCGCTGGCCCCGTTCGGACCGCTGCTTCGGCTGGTCTGGTCCCTGCTCGTCGGCGCGGCGCTCATCGGTACGGCACCGCGGCTCATGAACCGCCTCGGGGAGATCGCGTCGCCGGTCGTCCAGCCCGGCATCCTCGGCATGATTGGCCTCCTCTCGATCCCGGTCTTCGCGACTATCGCGCTCGTCTCCATCCTCGGCATCCCGATTGGCATCCTCATGTTGGTCGGCTGGCTGGTCGGGCTCTACCTCAGCCAGGTCATCGTCGGGCTGGCGATCGGGCGCTTCCTCCTGCCCCGCCGCTGGCGCGACGGCAGCCGTGGCTACCTGTTGCTGGCGATGACGATCGGCGTGATCCTCATCGGCGCGGTGCGAATGGCGCCTGTGCCGTTCGTGAACATGATCGTCATGCTGTTGGTCACGATCCTCGGGCTTGGCGCGATCCTGTCCATCGTGGGTGACCTGACATCGGATCGCCTTCGCGCGTCGCGGGCCTGAATCCTGTCCCCAACGGAACGAAGGCGGCCACAGTGGCCGCCCTCGTTCGTGTTTCTCCAGGTTCCTTGCGCTACAGCGACAGCGTCTCTTCGACCTGGCCAGCGCGGGCGATCGCGTTGAACAGCACCTTGTAGGTGCCGCGCGTCTGCGCCCGGAAGTACGGCTTGAAGCCAACCAGCACCACACGGCCATCGCCATACGGCACCTCGACCAGAGCGCTCTTGCCGGCGAGATGCTTGTCGCCAAGGATCCAACCGCTGAGCTTCGGGTTCGCCTCCGGATACCGGGCGACCGACGTCGCCTCCCCGGCGCGGATGTCGAACGCCGTGCTGTCCATAAACAGCACCGCCAACTCACGCGGAAGGCCATACGCAAGCGGGTTGGTGTTGTCGACGACCACGCGGAGCAGCGACCCCGGGCAATAGAACTCGGTCTTCGCCAGCCCGGCCAGCGCGCTCCGGGCCGGCAGCGCCAGGTCCTCGGAGATCGCCGTCGTGGAGAGATCGATGCTCACCAGCGTCCCGCCCGCCTCGGCAAACGCTCGCAGCTCGTCCATGCCGAGGGTACCGAGTCCACCAACGTACTCCGGCACGTTCGGGTCGCCCTCGCGCCCCTTCTCCGGCTGGCCATTGCGCAGGTGCTCCGGCTTGATGTCCGGCACCAGGATCACGTCGAATCGATCCCGGAGCCCGCCCTGGCGGATATCCGGCGTCTCGAGGGTCGTGTACTCGACGGCGAACTCCTCGAGCACCCAACGCGCCCAACCTTCGTCCATGTTGGCCGTGTACGGCTTGTAGACGCCAAGGCGGACCTGGCCCTGCCGCCACACCGGAACATCGATCGACTCGGTCAACGCGACCGCGTCGGTACCGGTGCCTTCAGCGATCTCGCGGATCACATCGGACTTCTCGCTCGACGGGACGATGATCGTGCCCGGGCGAATACCGGCTTCCGGCCGCGCCTCGCGCGCGCGATAGACGGGGATATTCTCGCTCAGCAGGTCGCTGATTGCCGCGATGGAGGCGTTCGAGCGCTCGTCAAGCAACCATGCCTTCGAATTCGCAGCATCTCCGCTCACCGTGCCCCGGTACTCGATGTGCTCCTCGACAACCTTCAGCGCCGCATCGGCGGGAATCGGCCGGTCGACCGGCACAACCCGGACACCCATCTGCAGCGGCAGCGTGTGCCCGGCGATATCGTACGGCGCCTGCGGCGGGCCGTCCTTGTACTTCCGCAGGTCCGGGTACTCCTGGATCTCGAGCAGGGTCTTCGCGAAGGCCCCGGCCGGCTGGTCGAGCCGGACCACACGGGTCCCGGCGGGCCACGTCACGCCATCGAGCACGACGTCGTCGGTGGCTTCACTAACTTCGACCAGGCCGCGCTGCAGAATCTCCAGCAGCTCGGCCGCCGAGCCCGGATCGCGCTGCCCGGCGGGGATCACGAAGGCATACGGCTTCTCGGCACGCGTGCGGATGCGCTTGTTGATCCCGTAGTAATCCTCGAGCCACTGGCGGCGGAAGAGCCCGAGGTGGTTGAGGAAGGCGCGCGCCGCGATCAGGTCGTACTCGACGATGTCCGAGAGCGACCACTGGCCACCCTTCCAGGGCATCGGGTTGTTCCACGTCCGCTTGCGAGGATCGAAGCCGGTCTCCTCGTCAGCCTCCAACTCCTCTTCCTTCAGCGTCACGGTCGTCGCGAGCGCGGCGCTGGCGGCTTCGCTGAGAAGATCCACGCTGCCGTGGTAGTTCCCGTACGCGAGCGAGGGCGAATAGTTGTCGAAGATGGCGTTCGTCACCACGCCCGCCTTGCCGGCGGCGGTCAGGCGCTGCGCGACGTGCGTGCCGAGCGCGGCGAACCCCTGCTGGATCAGCGGATCCTGGTTCGGGTCGAGCGGGTCGATGAACGGCGGCACCATGAAGCGAGCGCCCTTGCGGCCCATCTGGTGCATATCGAAGACTGCCTGCGGATGCTCGCGGTTGTGGAGCTCCACGTAGAGGCGCGTCTCCGCCTGCGTCATCATGAACCAGTCGCGATTGTTGTCATGGCCGGTGTACGGATGATAGAGGAAGGGCAGGTCCGCGCCGGCATGCTCGGTGCCGCCCCACTTCTTGTACCACTCGGCGATCATGTTGATCCCGTCCGGATTATGGCTCGGGACAATCAACGCGATCGTGTTCTGGAGCTGGGCCAGCGTCGCCTGGTCTTCGGCGACCGCCAGCTCGTAGGCCAGCTGCATCGTCATTAACGCGGCGCCGATCTCGGTCGAGTGCTGCGTCGCGAGGATCACCCCAACGGAGCGCGCCTCGTCGAGGATCGCGCGGACCTCGCGCTCCTCCAGGTCCCGCGAATCCCACAGTCGCCCGAGGATCTCGGCGTTGCGCTGGCGAGCGCTCGGCTGCAGGTTCTCCGGCGCGGAGATGGCCACGACGATGTACGGCTCGCCGTTCGTGGACTCGCCGAGGGTCTCGACCTCGACCCGGGGCGACACCTTGGCCAGGTCCTCGAAGTACGCAACCATCGTCTTCCAGTCGGGAATCCATCCCGCCTCGCCCGGAGTGTGTCCGAGCGCCCGCGACGGGGACGGCACGCTGGAGGACGCCGTGCGCGCCTCACGACGGCGTCGGCGCAATGGCCGCGTGGCGATCTGCTCCCGCGCCGCGACCATCCAGTCATCGTCGAACAACAGCACGCCGCTCTCGGACGTGCGGGTCGGCGGCGGTAGGGTGCCATCGGCGATCCGCGCCTTGATCAAATAGGCGGAAAGCCCCAGCGCTTCGGCCACCGACGATGTCGTCAGGTATCCCTTGAGATCTTCGAGTTTCGCTCTAGGCACAAATGACTCCTGTTTTGCCGATTCCCATCGGCAACCCCAGCATCAACCAAACGGCGGTCCCACGAGCGACCGGCCCCAGACGTTTCCAAACCGGGATCCTGATGCCTGTTTCATGTTGACGTCGGTTCATATCGCCGGACGATATCACATGGCCCCACGGTTAGGACCAGGTGGTGGTGCATACCGCCCCGGTTGCGATCATTATATGGTCAAATATGCTCAATTGACGAAAAAATCGGATGCCTTTTAGCGATCTGTTGCCCGTTCGAGATCGCGCGGGCCGAACGATTCCGGCAGCAACTCTCCGAGCGGCACCTGGCGCACCCGTTCGCCGTCATCCAGGAACACGATAAGGTCGTTGTCAAACGGCTTGAACTCGTTCATCACCTGCCGGCAGGCGCCACAGGGCGTCGTTCCCGCCGCCTTCGGGGCGCTCACCGCGACGGCCCGAATTTCCCGGTGCCCGGCTGCCGCGGCCGTGAAGATAGCGACGCGCTCGCCGCAGACCGTGAGACCGTAACTGGCGTTTTCGATATTGACGCCGCCGATGATCTCTCCGTCCGCCGTAAGCACGGCTGCGCCGACCGGAAACTGTGAGTACGGGACATAGGCCCGCTGCGCGAAGGATCGCGCCGTCGCGAGCATGCGCTCGACCACATCCCCGGCGATCGCGCCGGTGCCGGTCTCCTGGTTGTTCATGTCTTGTCCGCTCCCCTGCTGGTATCCTCAGCACTACGATGACGTCAGCCGGCGTAAGCCGTCTCCCGGTCCTTCCGCCGCCAGGCCGGGCCCCATGCAGGACACAATGATGACCGACGCCTCAAACCTCAGACCAGACGAGATGCTCCTTCCGACCGCCGCGTTCCTCCAGCAAGTGCTGGAGCTGGAGGACGACCCGGCTACGCTAGCGAAAGATCTCTCGTCGATCAAGCGCGACGCGAACGCCGCGATCTACACGATCCAGCTGGAATCCAGCGTCGGCCTGGCAGCGTTCCTCGTCTATACCTACTTGCTCGAGAAGCGGGGCGGCGACGGCCACACCGGCAAGGAGCTGTTCGACGCCGGGCTCGAGACGCTGCAGCAGGCAGCTACCCGCAACACGCCCGGTCCGCGAGCGGTCGCGCACGCCGCAACGGAGACACACGGGTTCATCCTCGCGACAACCCCGGGCACCTACCGGGCGCTGACCGGCCAGGGCGCGATCGACGCCCTCGAACCCTCGCCGGAAGACCTGATCGCGACCGAGGAGACGGACAAGATCCGTAGCGATGCCGCCGAAGAGCTCCTCGATCTCCTGCGCCGCGCGAACGAGCAGGCCAGCACATGGCTGAAGGCGATCCAGGCGGCGACCCGCCAGGCACCCGGCACCGAAGAGCAGGCGGTGATCTCGTTCTCCGAGGCGGAGACCGAGCTTGCCCTCTTCCTGCTGGATGACCAGAGTATCGGGGACTTGCTGCGAAGCCTGAACCTGCTCGTCGCGACCGCGCAGGAGCAAACCGAGCAGGCACTCGGCGGCATGGATGATCCAAACGGCGACACCACGCCGACCGATCCGGTCACCGGCACCTGGCCACGCC
>DATGPC010000431.1:0-11044 GCA_035305265.1 Thermomicrobiales bacterium
CCCACGGGCCCGGCCGGAGGACCCGACGCGAAGCGATCCAGCGGGCAATCCCTCTTCGCCTACAGACAGTCCGGGCGGTCACCACCCCCGAACTGGATCGTCGTACGGGAGGTCTTGAACACGCGCCGCCAAGCCGCTGGGACCGCACACAACCGCGTGTTCAATGACCTCCCCGTGACGCTTGTCGTACACGTCGCATCCCATAGGGGCGGACCCCGTGTCCGCCCTCCCCACGCTCAAAGCCCCCGTCATCCTGAGCGAATGCAAGGGCTCGCTGCCGCTTCTCGCCCTGCGGGCTCGGCCGGCGGACCCCGCAGCTGCGAGCGACGCGAAGCGATCCAGCCGGCAGCCCTTTCCGCCATGAACCAGCGCGCCTCGCAGCCCCGACCCCGTCCACACGCCAAGACGCCAGGTTTCCCCCATACCCGAAAACCTGGCGCCTTGACGTCTTGACGTGTGATTCGATCCGAACCTCTGAAAGCCAAGATGCCCAGGTTTCCCCTATACCGTGAAACCTGGGCATCTTGAAGAGTTGGCCCCTAAACCGTGGGAAACCAAAAGAGCATGATCATGATCATCTTCCCCGGACCCCGCCAAAACCGCCCCCGGCGTCAGGCATCCGCCAGCCTCGGCCGATACTGCAGCGCCTCCGCCACATGCTCCGACCGGATATGTTCAACACCCGCCAGGTCCGCGATCGTTCGGGCCAGCTTCAGCACGCGGTGATACGCTCGCGCGGACAGGCTCAGCTGCCGCACTGCCATCCGCACCAGCTGCTCCCCCGCCTCATCCAGCCGGGCGAACTTCTGCACTTCCTTCGGCCCCATGTCGGCATTCGTTAGCTTCTCGGTCCCCGCAAACCGCCGCGCCTGGATCGCCCGCGCATGCTCCACCCGCCCCCGAACATCGTCCGACCGCTCGCCGGACCTCCGGTCGGCCAGCTGCTCGTAATCGATTCTCGGCACCTCCAGGTGGATGTCGATCCGGTCCAGCAGCGGCCCGCTGATCTTCTTCTGGTATCGTGTAACCGCCGACGGCATGCACCGGCACTCCCGCACCGGATCGCCAAAGAAGCCGCACGGGCAAGGGTTCATCGCCGCGACCAGCGTCACGCTCGCCGGGAAGCTGATCGATCCCGACGCCCTCGCCAGCGTTACCCGCCGATCCTCCAGCGGCTGCCGCAGCACCTCCAACGTCTGGGCGTTGAACTCCGGCAGCTCATCGAGGAACAGCACGCCCCGATGCGCCAGGCTGATCTCCCCCGGTCGCGGCCATGTCCCGCCACCGACCAACCCGGCGTGGCTGGTCGTATGGTGCGGCGACCGGAACGGCCGCTCGCGGATCAACGGCGTCTCCGGCGGCAGCAGCCCTCTCGCGCTATAGATGCGCGTTACCTCCAGCGACTCGTCAAAGTTCATCGGTGGCAGGATCGATGGCATCGCCCGCGCCAGCAGGGTCTTGCCGGAGCCCGGCGGCCCAGACATCACGAGGTTATGGGCGCCGGCGGCGGCCACCTCCATCCCCCGCTTCACATGCTCCTGCCCACGGATGTCGGCGAAGTCCGTCAGCGTACCGTTGTCCTGGAGCGCGAAGGCGTCGGGATCGCCATTCAACCGCTCGATCGGAACATCCCCGGTGAGGTGGTTCACGAGATCCGCCAGCGTCCGTACCGGATACACTTCGATCCCAGCGATCAATGCCGCCTCCCGCGCATCCACCTCCGGCACGAACGCACGCCGGAGCCCCTTGTCCGAGGCCAGCGACACCATGGAGATGATCCCGGGCGTATGCCGCAAGATCCCGTCGAGCGACAGCTCACCGACGAAGATCGCATCCTGGACATCGGCCACGATCTGGTTGGACGAGATCAGGATGCCCACCGCAATCGGCAGGTCGTACGTCGGCCCGGCCTTCTTGATGTCCGCCGGCGCCAGGTTCACGGTGATCTTCCCGTGCGGCATCTTACCGCCGGAGTTGCGGATCGCCGACCGCACCCGTTCCCGGCTCTCCTGTACCGCGGCATCCGGCAAGCCAACGAGTACCACGCCCGGGTTCCCGCCCCCAACGTCGACTTCGACTTCAATGAGGACGCCATCGAGACCCACAACAGCGCAACTGTTGACCTTTGCCAGCACCGCACGCCTCCATACGCCCGGCAATGAAGCCGGGTCAAGTATCTATTATTGTCTAATAGTCCTGCTGTCGATATCGTATCATGGGTAGAGCAAGCTGTCGTATGACGATGGCACATTAAGTGTTTCGTATCTCTAAAGGGTCCAAATGTCTGAAGTAAGCAAGAGTGCCGGGAGGCAGGTCGATCTGTCCGACAGCGCGGGCAAGCGCTTTAGCCAATGCCTCGGGCGCTCACTCGTCCGTCACTGCCCATATTGCGGCGGCGGTGGCATCTTCAAGGGGTGGTTCAGCCTCAAGGAGCGCTGCCCTCACTGCAATGTGCTCTATGAGCCTGAAGATGGCTACCTGCTCGGCTCCTACGTCGTGAACATCGGCATTACCGCCGTACTCTCCGTCGCCGCGGTGATCTGGCTCCTGTTCCAGTCGAACCTCTCGGTCCTGCAGATCCAGCTCATCGGCGCCGGAATCGGTATTGGCTTCCCGATTTTCTTCTACCCCTATAGCGTCCTCTTCTGGATCACGCTTGACCTCCTGATCCATCCGCCGGGAGACTTTTCCTCACGGCATCGGCGATAATCACACTCGCCGGCGACGCGCACCGCGTATCGCACCATCGGTCCAGACATCACGATACGGGCGACGGCCGAACCTGGCCGTCGCGCCATTCACGAGGGAAATACCCAACATGACTTCGGCCCGATCGCTCATCCAGGGCGACAATCGGCTCAAACTGGCAATGCAGCGCAAGGGACGACTGACCGACCATTCGATCGGCCTCCTTCGGCAGATTGGCCTTTCCTTCGAGAGCTATGGCCAGCGCCTCTTCTCGCAGGCCCGTAACTTCCCGCTCTCCATCCTCTACGCTCGCGACGACGATATTCCCGACTACGTCCAGCTCGAAACGGTCGATTTGGGCATCGTCGGCCGCAACCTCGTCCACGAGCAGAATGCCGATGTCGTGGAGATTAGCGCGCTCGGCTTCGGCTACTGCGAGCTGGTGGTCGCGGTTCCCAATGATTCCGACTACGAGCGTCCACAGGACCTCAACAACGCCCGTCTCGCGACCAGCTATCCGGAATCAGCTCGCCGCTTCTACGAGAGCATCGGCGGCTCGCCGGACATCATCCAGATATCCGGCTCGGTGGAGGTCGCTCCGGCCCTCGGCGTCGCGGATGCCATCGTCGAGCTGACGGCCACGGGCTCTTCGCTGCAGCTGAACGACCTCCGGCCGATCCACACGATCCTGGAGTCCGAGGCCGTCCTCATCGCGAACCGCGCGGCCCTCGAGAACCCCGCAAAGCGCGAGAACATCGAGCGACTCAAGATGCGGATCGAGGCGGTTGACGCCGCGAAGAAGCACAAGTACATCATGATGAACGCGCCGGAGAAGCAGCTCGCGGAGATCCGCAAGGTTCTCCCGGGTCTCAAGTCCCCGACCGTCGTCCCCCTCGCGGATCCGGGATGGGTCGCCATCCATACCGCGATCGAGGAAGATGAGTTCTGGGACAAGATCGAACAGCTTCGTTCCGCCGGCGCAAGCGAGATCCTCGTCTCGTCACTGGACAAGCTGCTGCTCTAGACGCTGAGCGCAACACCGGGAGTACCCCCGTGACCTCCGATATCACCTCATACATTCCGTCGTGGATCACTCCGGCGTCGGGCTACACCACCAACGCTTCGACGGATTCCGACCGCCCGGTGATTCGCCTCTTTTGGAACGAATCACCTTTCCCGCTCACGCCGAAGGCGCAGGCGGTCGTGTCGTCCTTCACCGGAGCGAACCGCTATCCTGACCTGTACCAGAACCGACTTCGCGCCGCCCTTGGTGACTATGTCGGCGTGGACGCTTCTCGCGTGATCGCCGGAGCCGGTCTGGATAACGTCTTCGAGTCCATCGCCACGCTTTTCATTGAGCCAGGCGACGAAGTCATCATCTCGGACCCGACGTTTGGCGTGTACCGAAGTCTCTTCACCATGCGCGGCGCCAGGATCACGAATGTTCCCCTTGGCCCGGCGCCGGGATTCGAGCTGGACGCCCAGGGCATCGTCGCTGCCGTCACCGACCGGACCAAGCTGGTCGTTCTCTGCAACCCGAACAACCCGACCGGCAACGTGATCCCCCGGGACCGCATCGAGCATGTCGTCGAGAACGTCTCGTGCCCCGTCGTGATCGACGAGGCATATGCCGAATTCTCCGACGTCAACCATGTCGACCTGACAAATCGCCATGAGCACGTCATCGTGCTGCGTACGCTGAGCAAGTTCGCCGGCCTCGCCGGTATGCGGGTTGGCTATGGAGTCTTCCCGGAGGTTCTCGCTCCGTACGCGCGGCGCGTGATGGCGTCCTTCAGCAACATCTCACTCCTCGCGGCGGAAGTCGCCATAGCCTCGCTGCAGGACCTCCATATCCTGAATGCGCAGCGGGACAAGCTCGTTGAGGAACGCGAACGCGTTTTCGATGCGCTCGATGCCATCGATGGCCTGACGCCATACCGCTCGAACACGAACTTCATCCTGTTCAAGACGCCGCTTCCGGACAGCACGCCTATCCTCGATGGCCTATCCGAGCAGGGTGTCGTCATCCGTCGGCTGGGCGATAAAGGGCTTGAAAGCTGCCTCCGCGTCAGCATCGGCTCCCCGGAAGAGAACGACGCATTCCTTGCGGCCCTCGAGGCCGTCATGGAGCGCATGAAGCAGGCGGAGATCGCATGACCACCCGCACGTCACAGGTCACACGACGCACCGGCGAGACCGACATCCAGCTTTCCCTGAACGTGGACGGCATCGGTAAGGTCACCGCCGATACCGGCGTTCCGTTCCTCGATCACATGCTGGACGCGCTCGGCCGACATGGCCGCATGGACCTGAACATCACTGTCGCCGGCGATGCCGCCATGGATCCCCACCACACGGTCGAGGACACCGGCATCGCGATTGGCCAGGGGCTGCGTGAAGCACTTGGCGACCGCAAGGGCATCGAGCGTTACGGCTTCGCCTACGCCCCACTCGACGAGGCGCTCGCCCGCGTGGTCATCGATATCTCCGGGCGTCCCTACTTCGAGATGCACGCAACCATGCCCGAGGCGGTCATCGGCGCCGATTTCGCCGCCAGCCTCGTCGAGGAATTCTGGCGCTCTGTCAGCATGAACGCCGGGCTCACGGTCCACATCGATCTACTCCGTGCCCGCAACAGCCACCACGCCGCTGAAGCCATCTTCAAGGCCGCTGCGGTGGCACTCCGCACCTCCGTCCGCCAATCAGGACCTGCTGACTCCATCCCCTCCACGAAGGGTGTCCTCGCATGATCGCTATCATCGACTACGGTGCAGGAAACCTCCGTTCGATCAGCCGCGCGCTGGAGAGCCACGGCGCGGACGTCAAGATCACCTCCGATCGCGACGAGATCGTGAAGGCCGACCGCGTCGTCCTGCCGGGCGTTGGCAACGCAAAGGCAGCCATGGAGCGCCTTCGACGTGAGGGCATCGACGAAACGATTCACGAAGCCGTGAACCAGGGAACCCCGCTGTTCGGCGTCTGCCTGGGCATGCAGCTCCTGTTCGGCGACCAGGAAGAAGGTCCGACCACGGGCCTCGAACTTGTTCCGGGCACCGGAAAGCTGCTGCCAGTCGATCACAAGATCCCGCATATGGGTTGGAACACCGTTCGCTTCCGGGAAGGCACGCCGCTCGAAGAGCTCAGGGAACTATCGTGCTACTTCGTGCATTCCTACGCCGTCGAACCGGAGAATACCGACGACATCGCTGCCACGACCGACTACGGCGTGACATTCCCCAGCGTCGTGATCCACGAAAACGTCTGGGGCACGCAATTCCATCCTGAAAAGAGCGGCAACGCTGGCCTCGCGATCCTGAAGGCCTGGCTCGACTGGAATCCCTGATCCCCGAATACTGAGGACACACCCGATGATCGTCTACCCGGCAATCGATATTCGCGGCGGCAAGGCCGTTCGCCTCGTTGAAGGCGACTACGATCGCGAGACGGTCTTCGACGCCGATCCCGTTGACGCCGCCCTCCGCTGGGCCGGAAATGGCGCGGAATGGATCCACATTGTCGACCTCGACGGAGCTCGTGATGGAGAGCGGCTCAACGCCGGCGTGATCCATCGAGTCCGGGATGCCGTCGACTGCAAGCTCCAGTTAGGCGGCGGCATCCGCACTATGCAAGATGTCGATGAGGTCGCCGGGCTGGGCATCGATCGTATCGTCATCGGCTCTGCGGCCGTCACGACCCCTTCGTTGGTCACGGAGGCTGTCCAGAAGCTCGGGACCGGCGTTGCTGTCGGGCTCGACGCTCGCGATGGCATGCTCGCCACGCAAGGATGGCGTGAGCAGACCGACGTCCGGGCCGTCGATGCAGCGAGGCGCTTTGCCGCGGAGGGCGTGGAGCATTTCATTTTCACTGACATCCGACGGGACGGAAAACTCCAGGGCCCAAATCTTGAGGCGCTGCAGGAAATGATCGAATCGGTTCCGGCGAACGTCATCGCCTCGGGCGGCATCAGCTCCATCGAGGACATCGCCGCCGTAAATCGCCTTGGCGCCGCCGGCGTCATCATCGGTGCAGCGCTATATCACCATCGCATCAGCCTTACCGACGCGCTCTCCATCGCGCATCAGGAGTCCGGCCAATGACAGACGAAAAGAACGGCCTTACCTCACGCATCATCCCCTGCCTCGACGTCACGAACGGTCGTGTCGTAAAGGGCGTGGAATTCGTGGACCTCCGCGATGCCGGGGATCCGGTCGAGCTCGCACGCTTCTACAACGAGGAAGGCGCCGACGAGCTGGTTTTCCTCGATATCACCGCAAGCTCGGACGGTCGTGACACGATGCTCGACGTTGTTCGCGCCACCGCCGACCAGGTCTTCATTCCGCTCACCGTCGGCGGCGGGGTCCGGTCGGTCGAGGACATGCGCGCGCTCCTCAGCGCCGGGGCGGACAAGGTTTCGATGAACTCGTCCGCCGTCAGCAACCCGGACCTGATCAACCAGGGAGCGGACCGCTTCGGGACACAATGCATCGTCGTCGCGATCGACGCGCGCCAAGCCGAGGGCGAGGACCGCTGGGAGGTCTACACCCACGGCGGCCGAACCGCGACCGGGATCGATGCCGCTGAGTGGGCAGCCGAAGTCGAGCAACGTGGTGCCGGAGAGATCCTGCTGACCAGCATGAACCGTGACGGGACCGGCATCGGCTATGACATTCCGCTACTCGAAGCCATCTCCGCTGCCGTCAACATCCCCGTGATCGCGTCTGGCGGAGCCGGCGAATACCAGCACTTCCTGGAAGCGCTGCAGCCCGGTCGGGCCGACGCCGTCCTTGCCGCCAGCCTCTTCCACTTCGGCACCATGCGCATTCGGGACGTCAAACAGTACCTCGGGGAGCACGGCATCCCGGTTCGGATGGACGCAGCTGTATGACAGACTCCCCTCTGATCGAGTGGCCATCCGACGGGTTGGTCCCGGCCGTGATCCAGGACGCGACATCACACGATGTCCTCATGGTGGGCTTCATGAACGCCGAGGCGCTGGAACGAACGCGGGATACCGGCTTTGTTCACTTCTGGAGCCGTTCTCGTCAGAAGCTCTGGAAGAAGGGCGAGACGTCCGGCCACGTCCAGCACGTCCGTGACATCTTTGTGAACTGTGAGCTGAACAGCCTGCTCATCGAGGTCGATCAGGTCGGCGCCGTGTGCCACACCGGTCACCCGACGTGTTACTACCGCCGCCTCGAGCCGGATAATTCGCTCCAGACGGTTCGCGAGCGTTGGTTCGACCCGAACGATGTCTACGGAGCATCGGGCGGTCAGGAAGCGATCCTGACGCTCTGGTGGGGCGCTTACGAATACCTGCGCGATCACGACATCGCAGAATCGGGCACCTCGCAGCGATTGAGAAGCGAAGAGTCGCTGATCCCCCGCATCCAGGACGAGCTCCGCGAGCTCGCTGGCGTCCTGGATGGCACGCACACGCACGCATCTCAGCAGGAAGATCTCCTGCTTGAAGGTAGTCAGGTGTGCTATTGGATCGTATCGGAGCTGGTTCGTCAGGGAGTACTTTTTACCGACGCACGTCCAGATCGGGCGATGGATATCAGTCCAGACGATGCCGCATCACCGATCACGGTCGCGAAACTCGCCACTGGAGCCGCAGACGACCTCGACGGGGGTCTCCTCACGGATACGCAAGGTCACGCCTTGTTCACCCTGGTCGCCAGCGCCGCTGTATCCCTCGGGATGAATCCCTTGGATGTCATCAAGAAGGATCTTGATGACCTGAAGAGCCGTGACTACCTGGCGTCGTATTTCGCCCGGTAGTCCATCCGCAGCCACTCAGCCAAACCAGCTGCACCAAGTCCGAGAAACACCCCCGCGAGCGTGATCCCACCGACCTTGACGAGCCGGTCCTGCGTTTGCAGCTCCGGCTCGGTCCGGGGATTCATCACCTCGACATCCCCCGGAATCCGCGGGAAGTCCGCTGGCAAGAGATAGTGGTTGATCGCGTCCGGCATCACCTGCTCGGTCGTCTCGGCGACGGTCGCCGCCACGTCTGGGTCGTCCGCGCTCACAGTGATCTCGACGAAGCGGGCATGGCGGAAGGTCGAAAACATTTCCCCGACGTCCTGCCGCGAATACTCGCTTGTCACCGACTCCGGCAAGTTGGCATAGACGCGGTCGCCAAGGACATCTGACTCCAGGAGGTGCGTCATGTCATCCAGCACCACGAAATCGGTGTACTGGGCGCTATCAGCATGTTGTGGGTTGCCTTCGAAGACGACGAACGCACCCCACGTTACATCCCATTTTGCTGGAGGAATGAGCACGAACTGGGCGACGGCGAACGCGACGGCGGGAATGAGCAACAGGAGCCACCACCAACGCCGCAGCCCCCTGAGATAGGTCCACAAATCCATCCGCCTAATACGCTCCTCGTCGCAACAGTACCGCGGGAATGGTGCGCAGCAGGATTTTCACATCGAGCCACGCCGACCAGTTCTCCGCATAGTACAGGTCGAGGTGAATCATCTCGTCGAACGACAGGTCGCTCCGCCCGTTCACCTGCCACAAACCGGTCAGACCGGGCCTCACCAGGAGCCGCTGCTTCTGCCACTCCTCATACTGCTCGACCTCGCGAGGCAGGGGCGGGCGTGGCCCGATGAGGCTCATATCGCCCCGCAGGATATTGATCAGCTGAGGCAGCTCGTCGAGACTGAGCTTCCGCAAGTGTTTCCCGATGCGGGTCAGGCGCGGATCGTTCGGGTCCTTGAAGATCCTTCCGTCACCACCGACGGCCCGGACCAGCTCCGTCCACTGCTGGTCCGCATCGGAGACCATGCATCGGAACTTGATCATGCGGAAAGGCCGGCCATACTGCCCGAGCCGGGTCTGGAAGTAGAAGGCACCACCTTCGGAGTCTCGCCGGATAAGCCAGGCGATGACCAGCATCGGAAACGCCAGGACGACGAGCGCACACGCCGAGATCAGGATGTCGAACGTGCGCTTCATGATCGCGTTCCAGCCACTGATCGACGCATCGCGCACGCCGATCGTGGGAACGCCATTGATCTCGGACACGTCAACGCGGTCCATCGAGATCTGCAGCAGGTCAGGCACAATCCGGAACTGGACGACGGATTCGCGACACTGATGAACCACTTGCTCGATCTGGGACGCCGGTCGCCCGCTGCCGACGATGATGACCTCATCCACCTTGTGACGTTTCACCAGGTCGCCGACTTCGTCGACATTGCCCAGGCGTGGGGAGGTAAGGACACCGTACTCCGTCCCGACGTTGATACGGTCTTCCGAAGTCGAATCGGCGACGTACCCAACGAGACGGTACCCGAGATCGATCTGCCCAAGGACGGCCTGCATGAGCCGCCTGGCATTCTCGCCATCGCCGACGATGAGGACGCGGTCGACGCCGATCCCCTTCCGCAACAGGGACGTGCGGAACGCTCCGGTGATCAACCGGTGCGCGAACATCAGGACCAGGCCGAAAAATGCGGCGTAGATGTAGACAAGACGCGACGGCGTGAACTGCGCAAAGAACGCGATGAGGACGATGGTTGCCATGACCATCGCATAACCGCCGGTAATGCGTGGGATGTAGTCCAGCAGGCTCAACCGGTGGCGGATTTGGTAGACACCACGCGTCGGGAAGATCACGAGCATCAAGGCGACCGCGGCCAGCGCAGGCGTCAGGAAGGTCGAGAATGGCTCGAAGCTGGCCTCGACGACGGGCCGGCCAAGCTGAAGCTGGTAGCGCAGGTAATACGCGATCCAGAACGCCAGGAGCACCGACGCCACGTCGAGCACGATCGAGCCCAGCTGGAAGCCCAGCGCAAGCTGAAGCGAGGCACGATCCCGGATGCCGGGCGTCGTGACCGGTAGAACCCGGGGTGATTGTGTAGGCTGGATATCAGCTGCATCCATGGAGGATGATGGGATATTCGCTGTCATGTCCTTGAGGATGGCGGGTAAACCATCTGGTGCGGATGCGTGCGACCCAAAGTACTATACACCGCCGCCGGGACATCTGGTGGTGAATGGAAGGGACCGCGATGACGGACGCCGAGCATACACGACCAACCGAGCGCCTCTGGACGCCCTGGCGCATGAGCTATATCGGAGGAGAGACGAAGGAAGACGGCTGCATCTTCTGTAACCGGCTGCAGAAGTCTCGCGACATCGAATCCCTCATCCTGCACCGGCACGAACACTCCTTCGTCATCATGAATCTCTATCCCTACAACACCGGCCACATTATGCTGGTGCCGAACCAGCACGCCTCGGATCCCGCCCAGCTCGCCCCCGCCGCGCTCTCCGAGATGGGTGCGCTTCTGCCAACGCTCACGAATTCGCTGCGCCGGGCGCTCGGCTGCCAGGGCTT
>DATGPC010000432.1:0-7140 GCA_035305265.1 Thermomicrobiales bacterium
CCCGATCTTCTTCAGGCGGTGTGATCAGTCTTCCCGGAGATAGGCCTCGATCTCGGCCTTGTCAGGAACGCTGTCAACGCCAATCTCGCGCAGGCTCAGGCCAGCGACCGCGTTGGCGAACCGGCCGGCCTCCTGCGCCGAGCTCGTGCGCTCCGACGCCTTCATGAAGAAGGCCGCGGCAAAGACATCGCCTGCGCCGGTGAGGCTCTTCACCTTCACGTCGATGCCCGGGATCTCCAGCGTCCGGAACTGACGCGAACCGGGTCGCAGGCCTTCGACTTCCTCCGGGCGCATGGCGTGATAGATCGTGGCGCCCTCGGGGCCGCGGGTCACGACGCTCATACGCCGCTCCCCGACCCGCTCGATGACATCACGCGCCTGGAAGATCTCCTCGTCGCTCACGATCGCGCAATCGATCCGGTTGACGAGGTCCACCGGCAGCCGCAGCTGCGTGTGCCGGACAACGCCGCCACGCTCGCGCGGCCAGTCTCGCATCCAACCTTGCGGTGTGACGCCGAGGAATCCGGTCGTGAGCCCGGCGATGCTCCGCCGGTCGATCTCGTCAGCAATCGGGCCAAGGTGGACGATCTTGGCGTTTCGCCAGTGCGGCGGGATGCCGCGCAGGTCGATCGGGCCGGCCCAGTGACGGATCTCCTGCCGGCGCCGGCTTCCGAGATAGGTGTTCACGAACGTGGTTGGCACGTCGGCGTCCTGCACGATGATCTGCAGGTCTCCGGCGTACTGCTCGAGCCCGGGTACCTTCATGCCGGCGACCTCGGTGCCGAACACGCCCCGTGTCAGGATCGCCACGCTCGCGCCGAGCCTGGCCGCCGTGAGCGCCGAGTACAGCGCCGTGCCGCCGAGCACCACCTCGCCGTTATCGAGCAGGTCGGCCGTGATATGCCCGATCAGCAGGTAATCCGGCGTGCGCATCGACTGGGTGGCCGAGCGCTGCTTCTGGCCCCGGAACGGCGCGCGGACCCGGTCACGCTGCTTGCGCGATCTTGAAGCGGGCGTACGCGGCGTGTCGCCGGATGGGTTTCGTGGGCCACGATCGGCCTGGGACATGGGCGTGATCCAATCCTGTAATCCGAAGGCCGGCGACATCGTCGCCGGCCGCGCTGGACGTTGAGACGAGGGGCAGAGGTTTAGCCCGCGGGCTCGACGGTGATCCGCCGCTGGGCTCCCTCGCCGCTGCTGTGCGTGGAGACGTCCGGGTGCTCGCGAAGCGTGAGATGGATGATCCGCCGTTCGTTGGGCGGCATCGGCTCGAGGACGATCGAGCGGCCGCTGCGGGCCACCTGGCGGGCAACGCGCTCGGCTAGGCCGACAAGCGACTCTTCCCGCCGCGTGCGGTATCCCTCGATGTCGATGATCACCCGGGTCCAGTTACCCAGTTTGCGGTTGACGAGCGTGTTGACCAGGTACTGCAGCTGCGAGAGATGCTCGCCCCGCCGTCCAATCAGCATGCCGAGGTCACGGCCCAGGATGTCGATGAAGATCGTCGGCGGATCGTCGGCGCTGAGCGGCACGGACGATGGATTGTCCACCGCGACCACCTCGGCGTCGACGCCCATGCGGGAAAGCAGTTCGGAGACGATCTGCTTCGCCTCCTGCTCCTGCTCGGCATCGACCCGCTCACGCGGGGCCCCGTTGACCGGTGGCGGCGTTCCCCGGCGGGAGGGACGATCACCGGGCGATGTGCGTCCACCGAGCCAGTCCTTGCTGCCGTTCCCGTTTCCGCCGCGTCCCCGGCGTCGGGGGCGGCTGGAGCGGCCTTCCCGGCTCGCGCGAGGCTCGGGTTGCGAGGCCTGGCCCTTGGCGGTGACGCGGACAAGGGCTTCGGCGTCCTCCGCCGGTCCCTCTTCCGAGAGGACCTCGATATCGACCTCGTCTCGACCCAGGCCCAGCTCATCGAGCGCGAGGCGAACAGCCTCATCGACGGACACTGCCTGGATCTCTACACTCGTTCGCTTGGCCATGTTGTCTCCCCGTGGCTTACCCGGATATCGCCATGATCAGGTACGACGGCGTTGCTTCTTCTTCGGCCGTGTCGTGCGCTTCACCTCCGTCGCCGTGGTCTCGATAACCTCGCCGGAGGGTGAAGAACCGTTGCTTTTCGCCTTGTTTCGTGTCGCGGCATCGACCCGCGCCTGGTAGTCGGCGCGCTTGGCGCTGGCACGTTGTGCCGGTTTGGAGCTTGTGCTTGTGGTCGATGCGGCCTTTGCCTGCTTGCGAGCTTCTTCCTGCTGCCGCTGCATCTCGGCGGCCTTCTCCTGCTGGGCGGCCATCCACTTCGCGAAGCGGCCCTTCGGCTCCGGCTTCGCGCCGGAGGTCACGACGATGTCGTCGATCTTGCGGGGGGCCTGGTAGCCAAGGCGGCGATGCTCCGGAAGCTCCGGCAGCCACGGGAACCACTCGCCGAGTGCGCCCCAGCCACCGATGAGCCACTGCTGGACGACCGAGTACATCGCCTGCACCACCCAGTAGAGGACGGCGCCGGAGTGGAAGCCGATACCGAAGATGATGACCGACAGCGGCAGGAAGTTCATCATCATGTTCATCATCTGCTGCTGCGGATCGGTGATCTTCTGGTTCCGCGGCCGCATCATGCGGGTCTGCGTGAACTGGAAGATACCGGCGAGCACGGGCAGCAGGTAGATAGGATCCGGGTCACCGAGCGAGGGCAGCCAGAGGAAGCCGTTTGCCCATTCGCCGGCGTTGCTCTCCGACATGTCGCGAATACCGAAGTAGACGCCGAAGAAGATCGGCATCTGGATCAGCATCGGCAGACAACCGGCCATCGGGTTGACGCCGTATTGCTGATAAAGCGCCATCTGCTCGGCCGAGGCCGCCTGGCGGTCGGCGCCGTGCTTCTTCTGGATCTCCTTGATCTTTGGAGCCAGCTCCTGCATGGCTTTGGTGGACCGGGTGCTCTTGATGGTGAGCGGCAGGAGGAGCGTCTTGACAATGACCGTGAAGGCGACGATCGCGAGGCCGCCACTATGGAAGAAGGTGGCGAGCTGGTCGAGCGCCCATTTCACGAAGTCGACGTACTGATCCCAGATCGGGATAGCTGGGGCAAGCGTGGAGAGCGTTCGGGTGAGTTGATCAGCCCCGATGAGATCGAGAAGCACGAAGATTGGCCTCCTCCCGCACGGCGCGGGATGCGATTGTTCTCGGCGACCGGCTGGAGTCGCGCGTTGTCGGTACCAGGTTTACGTGCGCGCGGCGGCGGGACGCCCCTGCGATTGCATCCGGGGTGATTCCCCGCATGCGGTCATGAATCAAAAGAAGGTATGACCTCGCTTCACGAAGCAGGTCGGGCCGTTACGGAACCGGGTCCCATCCGCTGCCTCCCCACGGGTTGCAGCGCAAGATTCTCCAGGCCGCGAGACGACCGCCCTTAAGAATACCGTACTTCTCGACGGCCTCGTAGGCGTATTCCGAGCACGTCGGCTGGAAGCGGCAGGACGGCGGCGTGTTCGGCGAGATGTACTTCCGGTAGAAGCGGATCGGTCCGAGCAGGAGCTGTTTCACGTGGATGTCTCGTTGTCGCCGGCTTCGACCACATCGTCGGTCCAGGACGTCGTGACCTGGGAGCCGGGATCGGGCGCCGTGTCGGGATCGCGGAAGAGTTTGGCGCGGGTGAAAATGGTCTTGAGGGCCGCCTGGGCCTCGGTCAGCGTCGGCATCTCCTCGACCGTGCCGCGGCAGATCACGGCGATATCGTGGCCGGGCTCCAGGTGTGGGTGATAGCCACGAAGTGCCTCGCGGACGAGCCGCTTGAGGCGATTGCGCTGGACCGCCTTGCCGCAACGCTTGCCGGCGATCACGGTGTAGCGGTTCCGGGCGGGATCGAGCGAATTCCGCATGAAGCGCACGACCAGCGGACCATGCGCCACCGCCCGACCGCGGGATCGGACGCGTTGGACATCGTGTTCTTCACGGAGGCGGTAATGTCGCGCGACCACGGATACGGGAATGCCTTTCGATGGAAGTGAATGTTGACGGGGGTTCCCGTAAACACAAAGCGAGGACCAGCACTGACGTCGCATGCGTCCGTTGCTGATCCTCGCTTCCGAATCGCCTGCGACGGCGATTACTTGTTCTGCGTAAACTTCTTCTCTTCCGCAACCGTCAGCGCGTGCCGGCCCTTGCGGCGGCGAGCGTTGAGGACGTTGCGGCCGCCCTTGGTCGACATGCGGGCAAGGAAGCCAAACTTGCGGATGCGCTTGATGCGCTTGGGCTGGTATGTTCGCTTGGTGGACACGCGGGTTCTCCTTGTACCTCTGATCTGCCCTGTCGGCGCAGAATCAATTCTCGCGCGGCCGGTCCGAACTCGGCAAAACGCGCGTGTGTTTGCATACTGGTTCCGGTTACGTGGCGGGTTACCCTGACCGGATCGGTGCACCGGCAGGTCGACGTAGGCACGTCAAGACTGCGCGCTCTGGTGCACGAGACACCGGAGTATAATCCGCGCAGAAATAGCACGTCAACTTCCGGTACGAACGTACGCTGACGTACGTCATGAGCGAGCAGCACGTCAGTTGGGAGCCAACATGAAACAGGATTTGCCGTTGCTGGTCGTCGTGACCGGCTCCCCGGCCAGCGGGAAATCGACGCTCGCCGAAAAGCTGTCGGAATCGATGCGCTTGCCCTTGCTGGCGAAGGACGCGTTCAAGGAGGAAATCTACGACAACCTCGAGGGCGCCGCGCCCGCCGATTCGCATCGCCTCGGCTTCGTCGCGGTTCGGCTGATGCACTCGTGGTCGAAGCGGCTGCTGGAGAAGGGCGTTTCGCTCGTTCTGGAATCGAACTTCAAGCGATCCCTGTCCCTCCCAGACCTGGAATCCTTGTTCGCGCTCTCGCAGCCCGTCGTCGTCCAATGCGTCGCTCCGCGCGACGAGGTTGTGGACCGGTACGTCGAGCGGTCGGAAGAGGGCGAGCGCCATCCGGTGCATGACGATGCCAATCATGTTGACGAACTGCGGCACGACCTCGAGAAGGGCGAGTACGACATGCGGTTCCTCGACGTCCCCGTCATCACGGTGGACACCTCCATCGAGGGTGGCGTCGATATCGAGGCGTTGATCCACCGCATCCGTTCTACCCGGGAAGCGAGATCGGCAGGTTCATCGACTCGCCGGTAATCACCGGCGCGATCAGGTCCGCGAGGCGTTCGGGATAGAGCACCTCGGTTGTCGCGCGCATCTCGGGAAGGCTCCACCAGTGGGCCGCGGTGTAGGTGCGCTTCTCGTCCGCCATCTGGTTCGCGTTGGTGTATTCGGGCAGCCCAACGCGAACGAGGTAGTACCGCTCGTCCTGGAGGACTGGCTCTCCCGCGTAGGTGGTCCTGGCGCGGCGGGTCCACAGCAGCGGCCCGAGCGTGGCACCCGTAATGCCCGTTTCTTCCCACATCTCCCGTAGTGCAGCCTGCTCCCACGATTCTCCCGGATCAAGGCCGCCTCCCGGCAGGACCCAATAGGTGCGCGTGCGCCCGGTGTGCCGGAACATGAAGATCTCGTCGTGATCGTTCAGCATCACGACGCGCGAGCTCTTGCGATGGTTCATCGTCTCTTCCCTCAGCAGCGATGCACAGTTGATGTCCCCTCCCTAGCTCGTGGGAGTTGGTACGCTAACGGATACGCTCGATGATCCCGGCTCGACAGGATGGAGAACCATGCGATTCCGGCTTCCGCTTTCCTGGTACGACGTGAGGAACAGCATGTGGTACCGGCCGGCGATCATGACGGCGGCCGCGATCGCCCTGTCCTTCATCACCATCTGGCTCGACACCATCCTGTTCCGGAACGGTCGGGCGGACGCCTGGCACACATGGTGGCTCTTCGAAGGCGGGGCCGAGGGCGCCCGGGGTGTGCTGACCGCCATCGCCAGCACGATGATGCTGGTGGCGACGACCGCGTTCTCCTACACGCTGGTGGCTCTGCAGCTTTCCTCCAGCATCTACTCGTCCCGCGTTGTCCGCAACTTTACTAGCGATCCGGTCAATCAGATCGTGATCGGCGCCTTTGTCGGCACCTTCGTCTATACCTTGCTCATCCTGCGCGTCGTGCGATCCGAATCGGCCGATATGGAGACCTTCGTCCCGGCGATCTCGGTCTCCGTGGCCGTGCTGCTCGTGCTGGCCTGTATCGGATCCCTGATCTATTTCTTCCATCACGCGACACGGACTATCCAGGGGGCGGTTGTCATCGACCGGACGGCCTCACGGACGCGCGGCGTCATCGACGGCCTCATCGCGCGCTACCGCGATGGGGATTGGCGCTTCTCGGATACGCCGGCCTCTCGCCCGGCTGGCCTGACGCCCATCGGCGTTGTCCGGGGCAGGGACGGCGGGTATGTGCAGGACGTCGTTCACGATCAGGTCATCGCGCTTGCCGAGACGCACGACCTCCTTGTGGAGGTTCGGGCCCGGGGTGGTGAATTCCTGATGGCCGGCGACGAGCATTTCGTCTTGTGGGGCTACGGGGATCCGCTCGACATCGACCCGTCGCGCACGCGGGAGGAAGAGGACAACGGCGACCTGATCGAGCAGTTCGAGGGCCTCGTGGAGCTCGGGCTGGAGCGCACCCTCGAATGGGATGCGGCGTTCGGTCTCCAGCAGGTCGCGGATATCGCGGTCCGCGCGCTTTCGCCGGCCATCAACGATCCCACGACCGCCACGATCTGTATCGATCGGATCGCCGGGCTGCTCGTCAGGCTCGAGCCGATCAGCTGCGCCGAAGCGTTGTTCCTCGATGAGCGCACCGTCATCCGGGTGATCCAGCCACGGGTGAGCTGGGAAGACTTGGTCCGGACGACGCTCGGCCCGGTCCGGCATTTCGGTGCATCTGATCCCGGCGTTGCCGTTCACCTGATCCGGACGCTCGGGCGGTTGGCACAGCGGGTACCGCCGGACGCACGAGCGCCGCTGATCGCTGTCGCGGGAGACATGGCTGAAGCCGCGCAGCAGAAAGCCATCGTCGAAAGCGATCGCTGCCTCATCCGGGAAGAGCTTGCGCGGACCGTTGAGATGGGATGATCGGGCGTTGCCTCAGGTGATCGGGTCTTCGTCCACCGGTTCGAGCGGCTGCGCCTCGTCTTCTTCGGTCCAGGTGTCCTCAGGTTCGACGTAGC